>JBQTJN010000019.1:0-68540 GCA_052387095.1 Alphaproteobacteria bacterium | reverse complement strand
GTGGTCGCCATGTCGGGCGGGGTTGATTCCTCGGTCGCCGCCGCGCTTTTGCATGAAGAAGGCTATGACGTGGTCGGGGTGACGCTGCAATTGTATGACTTTAATAATGCGGGGGGTCAGGCCACATCGAAATCCAAAACCTGCTGCGCCGGGCAGGATATCCACGATGCGCGGCGCGTCGCCGAGGCGCGCGGCTTTCCCCACTATGTTTTGAATTACGAAAGCAAGTTCCGCGAATCCGTCATTGACGATTTCGCCGACAGCTATATGCGCGGCGAGACGCCGATCCCGTGCGTGCGCTGCAACCAGAGCGTCAAGTTTCGCGATCTGCTGCAGGTGGCGCGCGATCTGAACGCCGATTGCATGGTGACGGGCCATTACGTGCAGCGCACTAAAAACGGCGGGCCTGCTGCCGAGATGCACCGCGCCATTGACGATACGAAAGACCAGAGTTATTTCCTCTTCGCGACAACGCAGGAACAGCTGGATTTTCTGCGCTTTCCCCTGGGCGGCTGGCGCAAGGATGTGACACGCGGCCACGCGGAGCGACTCGGGCTCCTCACGGCAGACAAGCCGGATTCACAGGATATATGTTTCGTGCCGAACGGCGATTACGCAGGAATCGTGAAAAAAATCCGGCCCGAAGCCGAAAAGCCGGGCGATATTATTCACACCGACGGGCGCGTACTGGGGCGGCATGAAGGCGTCATCCATTACACGATCGGCCAACGCAAGGGACTTGGCATTGGCGGCGGTCATTCTGAAAACAACGATCCGCTCTATGTCGTGCGGATCGATACGGCGGCGCATGCAGTGATTGTCGGGCCGAAAGAAGCGCTTGCCTGCACTGTCATTCACATTCAGGAGTGCAACTGGCTGAGCGATGCGCAAGGGTGTTTTGAAGCGCTGGTCAAATTCCGCTCCGTGATGAAACCCATTGCCTGCACTGTGGAGCGCGACAACGCACGCACACGCATTACCTTGGCGGAGCCTCAATACGGCGTCTCGCCGGGACAAGCCGCCGTGCTTTACCAGGAGAGTCGCGTGCTCGGTGGCGGCTGGATTATGGGCGCTGAAAACACGATTTTGCCCCGGACTTCCGCCGCAGCTTGACACAAAAGGCCCGGGGTGGCCATATGCGGGCGGTTTGCCTTTTAAGGGCTGAGTAGCTCAGCGGTAGAGCAGAGGAATCATAATCCATTGATCTCCTACCGAGCACGGCCAATTTGGCTTGTAATGCCAAGGTGTTATGAATTATAACCAACCCCGTCCCCTCTGTGGGGTAACGCAGGGGTAACAAAAGGGTCTTTGACCGATTTCATGTGGCTCGGTAGCTCAGCGGTAGAGCAGAGGAATCATAATCCTTTGGTCGGGGGTTCAAATCCCTCCCGAGCCACCACTACTCCAATCAGAAAAGAATTTATTCTGCTTCTAAGTTATCCATCTCTTCAGAAGCCTTTGGATCAATATGTTTTTTCAATGCTTAAGTTTTTAAGGCTGCATGAGAAAAATATCTTTTTTAATATTCATAAAAATGCTAGTGCATTAATATGAAAAAATCCAATCCTCCTAAAACTCTGCTTTTTGTTGATGACGACTATCATTTTACAAGGGCTCTAAGGGTGAGTGACGTGTGGTCGGATGGTTGGCGGCTTTAAAGCCTTCGGGTGGAAAACCGCATGGAAACCGCGCCTCCTATTGGTTCCCGCCCCTGTGTTCTGATTGAACGGCATAATGCAGCCGCCGCCTGATGGCACGGCATACAGGCGAACCGCGGCTAGATCTTAGTTATCCAATTATCAATCAAAAGCCTCTTCGCTCTTATACGAATGCCGAAAGAGAAGCTCTCATGGATGAGCTGGTCATGCTTGAACGTGAATTGGGAATTGGTAGCGAGGAAGGCACGCCCGATCTGGATGAATTGGCTCTGCGGCTGCAATCCGTGAGGACTGAGTGGCCTTGGAAGGAAGATGTCCATCAATTTCAAGGTGATGAACGCGACCTTATGATTTTTTCACCTGTTGTTTCAAAAGACATGCCTGCAGGTGAATTGGGTTTCCTACGAGGTAATGGCAATTTATTTAATGTCGCCATTACCAGAGCGCGGGCACAGTTGGTTGTGGTTGGTGATTTAGCTGAATGTAGTCAATGCGATGTAGATTACCTGTCGAATTTTGCTGTCTACACACAAAAACTTAATGAAGAAGAACAGAAGGTTTTAGAAAAACGATATGGTGATGATTTAGGTCGAAGCTATCCCGTTGTTACGAACCCTGAGCAAGTATCAGACTGGGAAAGGATTTTATATTCGGCCTTATATGATGCTGGAATAAAAACACTTCCTCAATATCGTATCGAAAAATATGCTCTTGATCTCGCCCTTATAAACGGCAAGCGGCGCTTAGACATTGAGGTCGATGGTGAGAAATATCATAGAAACTGGACGGGCGAACTATGCCGCCGCGATCAAATCCGAAACCAACGTCTTTATGAACTCGGATGGGATGTAATGCGCTTTTGGGTCTATGAGATTAGAGATGACATGCCCGGATGTATAAAACGGGTTAGAAAGTGGCTGGAGGAAAATTAAACCGTCAATTCAGGCTCGTCCAAATCCCAATCAAGTTCGAATACAACCTCATTATCTTCCTTAATCAACCCCGCTCTTCTTAACAACGGCTCTAGTGTGACTTCTTGGTTAACTAATCTTTGAAAGAGATACCCTTCATTGTACGAGGCGCCCTTTCTTATGATAGACCGCAATGCAGATGAGAGCTTGGAATTATATACGCCTTTTTCTTCGAATAATTCAAATACGGCGGATTCCATCGCCTCTGCAAATTGATAGCTGTAGTAACCCGCGCCATACCCACCGCCAAAGACATGACTGAACTGGGTAGAAAAAATTAAATGCTGCTGTCCCACTAAATTAAAGCCCCTGGTCACTGATCGCTCAAAATCTGCAATCTTGCGAGTATCATTGGCAGGTTCAATATGCCACATCAAATCAAGCCAAGACTTTTTGGCCTGTTCCAAGATATTAAAAGCAGGCATAAATTTCTTGGATTTCTTAATTTTTTCCAGATATTCACGGCCTAAAGACTCTCCCGTTATATAATGCTGCGCAAATTCTGCCAGAACTTCCGGCTCATACGCCCAGTTTTCCATGAGCTGCGAGGGGAACTCTACAAAATCCCTTCTGACGGATGTTCCAGACTGACTTGGGTAATAACATTCACTTAGAACGTTGTGCATGGCATGGCCAAGCTCATGAAATAATATCGTCACCTCTTCATGGCTTAAAAGAGTTGGCTCTCCGCTGGCTGATTTTGCGAACTTAGTTACAATAGTATCAATCGGCCTTCCGACTTTTCCTTCAAACAAGCCTTGAGGTAAAACACTAATATTCCATGCAAGTCCCGCAGGCTTTCCCTTGCGACTTAAAAGATCCATGAAGATGATGCCCATGTGTTTGCCAGTCTTGATGTCTTTAACATCGAAACTCTTAATGTCTTCGTGTGTTACCGGATAATTACTATTTGATTCAAATCGCACTTTGTAGAGCTTTTCAAAATGCTGCAACGTTCCCTTTATTACATTCTCCAGCTCGAAATACGGCCTTAAGTCCTCCGTATCAAAGCCCAGTGCCTCCTTAGCCATTTTTTGTTGGTAAAAACTAACGTCCCAAGGCCTGAGTTTTTCTATGCCGTCATTCTCTTTTGCGAATTTTCTAAGGGCATTGATTTCTTTTCTGGCATGCGGAATGACAGAGTCACGCAAACCAATTAGAAATTCCGAAACGTTCTTAATATTTCCAGCGAGCCTGTCTCTCAAAATCATATGCGCCGGATTTTTATATCCAAGAATTTTAGCGGATTGAGATAATAGCTGCATATACTTGATGATGGTAGCGCGGTTATCAAACTCCCCTTTTGTTGTCTGCTGGTAGAAAGCTTTCCACATACTCTCGCGCAGCTTTCCATCTTCAGCACATTCCTTAAACACCATGAAAGTTTCGCGGTTAGTGTTAAAAAACCACCCTTGATCATAGCCTTTTTGTCTGGCCTGCTCTTGCGCAATCTGCAGCAGGAAATCAGGCAAACCTTTTAATGTGGCCTCATCTGAAACATAAATTCCCGTTTCTTGCTGTGCTTTTTTAATCGCATTCAGAGACTGGGAAGACACAACAGTAAGCTCACGCTCGACATCTTTCAAAATGGCTTTTTTCTTTTCACTCAAACGACCGTATTCAGAAGCCAACCTTTTGTAGGAATATACTAAACCCTGTCTGGGTATGCTCAGATTTTGTTTTTGGGTGTTTTGAACCGCTTCTTTTATTCTCTCAATCAATTTTTTATCAAGAAAAGTTTCATTAAAAGCATCTATGAATTTTAGGAAGGCTTCGTCCTGAAGCTTATCGTAAGCAGCCTCTTCTTCATCGTTTGCAGGCAATATATTGTATAGGGTTAGAAAAAAGTAGATAGGCATAGAGAAGGAGCTCTCTATTGGATCTATCGTATTTTTAAAATTAGGTTTTTTCTTATCTTCTATGACGGAGCGGATATCTGACTTCATTTTTTCAAGAACGAATTCAATCGCGGGCATGACATGCTCAGGATTGATTTTGTCCCAAGCGGGAATGTAATTCGTATCTTCAGAAAAATGGAAGAAAGGATTGTTGCTTAATTCCGGCGGTAATAAGTCCGTAAGAGAATTTTTTGAACGAAATTCAGGACTGCTGGAAGTGTGTCCAAAGCCTGCGGGAGCGGCGTTAACAATACTCGAGTTACTCAGTGAATCTAAAGCAGTCATAATATGTTTATTAGTTAAAAATAATTCTGTACGCAATCAAATTATAAAATTTGTGGGGTTTTTGTTGTTAAACTCCTTCAAATTACAATCATAAGTAAAGGTATTGAGCATTAACCATGGCTAACCACTATATTTGAGGGTATTTCTGGGGTATCAGAAACCCTGAATTAACTCGTTAAGGTTCTAACAAGTTATTTAAGGCTGAGAGCCTGAAACCTAATGTGGCTGTACTTTAGAGCTACAAGACCTCATGCAAACTAACAACTTGAAAGCCTTCCCAAGCCGAATCATAATCCTTTGGTCGGGGGTTCAAATCCCTCCTCAGCCACCATCCTGACAGGAATTTTATGAACACAGATTCCGCAAAATCCAAATTCATCGAGATACTGAAAGAAGCTTTGGAACGCGGCGATTTCGTCAAACTCTCGCTTGGTCATTACACGGGTGGGGACGAGGGCTTAAAGAAAATCCATGTCCGCAGGATCATGGTCAAATGCGAAGAGAAACTTAGTTTCACTTATCACTACCAAACCCGCGATATCGTTAAAAATCACGATGCGAGAACAGCGCTTGGTAAAATTCAGAGCGCGCTGGAGCATGAATTTAAAACCGCCACCCTGTTTACCACGCAGCAGGACCTGATTTTTGAGAATAATACGCTGAAGGAAAAGCTGGCGGCACAAACCCGAGTCCAGGCCGTCGAACACGACCGCGCCAAGAAAAGATGGCTTCCCTCGCCCGGCACGTATTATCTTCAGGCTCTAAAAATTACAGATCCGCAAGGCCGTGTCTTCGACAAGGCGCAGGATAAATTTCGCCAGATCAATAAATATATTGAAGTAATCGACAGCCTGACCAAAGACATGCCGCCGGAAAGCCTGCACACCATCATCGATATGGGCGCCGGCAAGGGGTATCTCACCTTCGCGCTGTATGATTACCTGAAAAATATCCGCAAAATCGACGCGCAGGTGACCGGCGTTGAACAGCGCGCCGATCTTGTCTCGCTGTGCAATAAAATCGCCGTTGAGTCTTCGTTTGGATCGCTGAAATTCGAGCAGGGCAGTATTACGGATTTCAAAACCGGCGCGGCGAATTTGCTCATTGCGCTGCATGCATGCGATACGGCGACGGATGATGCGATTGCCAAGGGCATAATGGCCGGCGCCGCGCTTATTATTGCCGCACCATGTTGCCACAAACAGATCAGGCGCGAAATGGAAACAAAAAACACGGACAGTCCGTTCGGTCTTTTAACCCGGCACGGGATTTTTATGGAGCGGCAGGCGGAAATGGTCACCGATGCGCTGCGCGGGCTTTTTCTGGAATATTACGGCTATGAGGTCAAAATATTCGAATTCATATCAGATGCCCACACCGCGAAAAATATCATGATTACCGCACAAAAGAAAAAAGGCGATAAAAACGTCCGGTCAAAAACGGCAGAGGATATCGGAGCCTTTAAAAAGCAATTCGGGGTCACAACCCATTATCTTGAAGGGGTGCTGGCCGGATAATTTTCAGTAAACCTCATCGCGGAGACAGCGTAGAGCGTCCTGAATCTCCCGCAATTTTTCCGGTGCCCGCGGAACAGTCCTGTCGGATGTCATATTTTCCTCCTCGGCACGCATGAGCGATTCCATGTCGACGGCCCAGCTTTCGAGGATCCTGATTTTATCATCGCGGTCGAGGCGGTTGTCCTGCTGCACGTCCTGCGGTTTTTCATAGATTCGCTCCGGATCCTTGATGGCTGCGGATTTTATGATTTTCGAATAAGGCGAATGCGGCTGATTTTTTAGTTCTCTGTTCATTATTAATCTCCTGAGGTCTCATGTTACAAACGCCGCGAATAGGCACAGAGTTCCGGTTTTATGCCGAATCAGATCTACCGCTTGCATCAGATTGCTGTTATTCTTAAAAGCGTTGCATGCAGAAAAGACTCCCGCCCCTTTTGATCAGCCGCCGTTTCAGCCCTCTTCTCACGGCGCAGTTCCTGGGCGCGTTCCACGACAATCTTTTCAAAAGCGCGCTGGTGGTGCTGCTGCTGTACAATCCGGCCTTCCAGGGCGCGATGAGCCCGCAGATCCTGACGACGCTCGCGGCCGGGGTGTTCATTTTGCCGTTCCTGCTGTTTTCGCCGCTCGCCGGACAGCTGGCCGATAAATTTTCGCGCGGCAAACTGATCCGCTGCATCAAAGCGGCCGAGATCGGCATTGCCCTTGTCGGTATCACCGCGCTTATGGCCGCGTCGATACAATTATGTTTTTTTACGCTGTTCTGCCTCGGTACGCATTCCGCGCTGTTCGGGCCGGCGCGCTATGCCATCATCCCCGACAAGCTGCAGCCGGAGGAGCTGATCGGCGGCAACGCACTTCTCAATATGGTGATTTTTATTGCCATTCTTACCGGTACGATTGGGGGTACCGTGCTGGTGGCAATGGAGAACGGCCCCTCATTGGTCAGTGGCGCAATCGGTTTCTGCGCCGTGACCGGCTTTATCGCCAGCCTGTTCATTCCCGCCTTCCCGGCGCAATACAATGAAGCAGGCATCCATCTGAATGTCCCGAAGCAAATCTGGCACCTCGTCGGAAATATTTTTCGCCAGAGCCGCGACATTGTTTTCTCCGTGATGGGAATCGGCTGGTTTTATTTTCTCGGTGCGATGTTCATGGCACAGTTCGCAAATTATACCTACACGACGCTGGGTGCGAGCGAGGCCGTGCTTACGATGTTCCTGACAGTTTTTTCCGTTGGCGTGGCGGGTGGCAGTTTGCTTAGCGATAAGCTGCTCAAAGGCCAGGTGAAAGCATCGCTTGTTCCCATTGCCCTGATCGGCATCACGCTTTTCTCGCTGGATTTTTACCTGGCAAATGAAGGCGTGCAGAAAAATGCCAGAGAATTGCTGCCGCTCAGCGATTTCGTGGCTACGCCCGCCCACTGGCGGATTATTGCCGATCTGTTCCTGATCGCCATGTGCGGCGGGTTATTCGAAGTGCCGCTCAATGCCGTCATTCAACACCGCACGCCCGAGAATGCCCGCGCTTCGGTGCTGGCGGGTAGCGCGCTGATCAATGCGTTCTTTGTTATTTTGTCTTCGGTTATTTCGGCAGCCATCCTCGGCACGGGCTGGAGCATGATGGAGCTGTTTCTAGCCTTTTCGCTTGGGAATCTCGGAATCACGGTTTTTGTGTGGTGGCTGATGATCTGCGAACGCCTGCCGGATTAATCCGGCTTCGCCTGGTGCGCGTGCTTCGCGCCGCCAACAAAATCACCGAAGAGACGCAGCAGCACATAAAAGGCCGGCGTCATGAAAATCCCGAAGAAAGTCACGCCCAGCATACCGGAGAAAACAGCAATACCGATAGCATGGCGCATTTCCGCACCGGCGCCGTGAGAGAGAACCAGTGGCAGCACGCCCATGATGAAGGCAAAAGATGTCATGAGAATGGGGCGAAGACGCAGGCGCGCCGCCTCGATCACCGCCTCGATTAAACCCTTGCCGTGCAATTCGAGCTGATGCGCGAATTCGACGATCAGGATGGCGTTCTTGCAGGCAAGGCCCGCGAGAACGAAGAGGCTGATCTGCGTGAAAATATTATTGTCGCCGCCGGTGAGGTAAATGCCGGCCAGCGCCGAGAGAATACTCATCGGCACGATCAGGATGACGGTTAAGGGAAGGATGAAGCTCTCATACTGCGCCGCGAGCACCAGGAAGACGAGCAGGATGCAAAGCGGGAAAATATAAATCGTGGTGTTGCCGGACAGAATCTGCTGGTAGGTCAGGTCCGTCCATTCGAAATCCATGCCCTTCGGCAGGGTTTCGCGCAGAATTTCCGTGATCGCGGCCTGCGCCTGCCCGCTTGAATAACCCGGCGCCGCGTTGCCGTTGAGATCGGCGGAGCGGAAGCTGTTATAACGCAAAACCGTTTCGGGGCCGTAAGTTTCCCTGACATCCATGACGCTGCCCAGCGGCACCATGTGGCCTTCATTATTGCGAACCTGCAGGCGCGCAATGTCCTGCGGGCTGGCACGGAATTCCTTGTCGGCCTGCGCCACGACCTGGTAGGTGCGGCCGAACTGGTTGAAATCATTAATATAGAGAGAGCCGAGATAAACCTGCATCGTGCGGAAAACTTCATCGACCGGGATGCCGAGCTGAATCGCCTTAGTGCGGTCGAGATTGGCGTAGAGCTGGGGCACGTTGACATCGTAGCCGCTGAAGACACCGGTGAGCTCGGGACGTTGCCACGCTTTCGCGGTCACGGCGTTGATGGTATCGGCAAGCGCCTGGAAACCCGCGTCGGTGCGGTCCTCGATCTGCAGTTTGAACCCACCCACGGTGCCGAGACCGCGCACCGGCGGCGGCGGGAAAATGGCGATGAAAGCCTGCTCAATGCTGCCGAATTGTTCCTGGAGCCTTGCCGCAATCGCACCGGCGGCCAGTTCGGGCGTATCGCGCTCTTCAAAAGATTTGAGCGGAAGGAAAACAATACCGGCGCTGGAGGAGTTGATGAAACCATTGATGGAGAGGCCCGGGAACGCAACGGAATTGGCAACGCCTTCATCCTTCATGGAAATTTCCGACATGCGGCGAATGACTTCCTCGGTGCGTTCAAGCGTCGCGCCGGCCGGGAGCTGTGCAAAGGCGATGAGATACTGCTTGTCCTGCGCCGGGACGAAACCCTTGGGGACGAGTTTGAAGCTATAGGCGGTGGCACAGAGCAGGATCACGTAAATGATCATGACAATGGATTTGCGGCCTATATTAAAGCGGACAGAGCGGGCGTAGAAATTGGCGCTACGTTTAAAACCCTTGTTAAAAAGACGGAAAAACCAGCCGAAGAGCAGATTCATCAGGCGCGTCAGCATATCCGGCTTGGCATCGTGCGGTTTCAGCAGCAGCGCGGCCATGGCGGGACTGAGGGTGAGGGAATTAAAGGTGGAGATGATCGTGGCGATTGCAATCGTGAGCGAGAACTGGATATAAAACTGCCCCGTCAAGCCGGCGACGAAGGAGATCGGCACGAACACGCCCGTCAGAACCAGCGCGGTCGCGAGAATCGGGCCCGTCACCTCACCCATCGCCTTGATGGTGGCCTCGCGGGGCTTCAAGCCCTCCTCAATATTGCGCTCGACATTTTCAACAACGACAATGGCATCGTCGACGACGATACCGATGGCGAGGATCAGTCCAAACAGCGACAGCACGTTGATGGAAAAGCCGAGCAGGTACATCAGCGCAAAGGTGCCGACGATCGAAACGGGCACAGCCAGCAAAGGAAGGATCGAAGCGCGCCATGTCTGCAGGAAGATAATGACGACAATGACAACCAAGAATACCGCCTCAAGCAGCGTATGAATGACGGAGTCGATGGAATCGCGCACGAACACTGTCGGGTCGTAGACGATGCTGTAATCAATATCCTCGGGAAAGGTTTTCTTCAGCTCCGCCATTTCATTGCGGACATCCGTGGAAATCTGCAGCGCGTTCGAGCCCGGCGCCGCGAAAATCGCGGCGGCGACGGCGGGTTTATTATCGAGCAGCGAGCGCATGCCGTATTGCTGCGCGGCGAGTTCGACGCGCCCGACATCACTCAGGCGCGTGATGACGCCGTTTTCATCGCGCTTGATAATGACTTCGCCGAATTCTTCCGGCGATGACAAGCGTCCCTGCGTATTTACCGGCAGCTGGATCTCGGCATGCTCGTTATAAGGCGGGCCGCCGATGGCGCCGGCGGCGACCTGGATATTCTGGCGGCGGATCGCGTCTGCCACTTCGCCGGCATTCATGCCGCGCTCGGCGATTTTATCGGGGTTGAGCCAGATGCGCATGGCATAGTCGCCAGAGCCGAAAATACGCACCTGGCCGATGCCGGCGAGACGCGCGAGGCGGTCCTTGACGTTCAGGGTTCCAAAATTGCGCAGATAAAGCGCATCGTAGCGTTCGCCCGGCGAGCGCAGATGCACGACCATCGTCAGATCGGGCGAGCTTTTCACCGTGTTGACGCCGATCTGGCGAACGATATCGGGCAGGCGCGGCAGGGCCTGATTGACGCGGTTCTGCACGAGCTGTTGCGCGAGATCGGGATCGGTGCCGATTTTAAAAGTCACGGTGATGCCGAGCGACCCGTCGGCGGAGGCCAGCGATTGCATATAGAGCATGTTCTCAACACCATTGATCTGTTCCTCAAGCGGCGTCGCCACGGTTTCGGCGATGACAGCAGGGTTGGCCCCGGGATATTGCGTAGCGATGACGATCGAAGGCGGCGAGACTTCCGGGTATTCGGAGATGGGCAATTGAAACAGCGCAATCAACCCGGCCATGAAGACGAGAATCGAGATCACCCCTGCGAAGATCGGCCGGTCAACGAAGTAGGTGGAGATATTCATGTTAAAACCTGCCCCGGATTCGTCATCGCGAGCGAATGAAATGAGCGTGGCGATCCATCCCACCGCAGGCTGGATTGCCGCGTCGCTTCGCTCCTCGCAATGACGGTTTGTATCTAACTATCATTTCTGGACTTTCTCAGGAACGAGCGAGGCCGGAGGCGCGGGAACGCCTACGGGTTTTTCCTCTTTCAGCTTCGGCTGCACCACCGTGTCCGGGCGCAGGCGCTGCAATCCGTCGGTGACAATAATCTCATCTCCCTGCAGGCCGGATGCGATAATACGCTGCGCACCGTTCACCTGCGCGCCGAGTGTCACTTCGCGGTAAACCAGTTTATTACCTTCCCCCACTACGTATACGAACTTGCGGTCCTGGTCGGTGCCGATGGCGCGTTCCGGCACCATGATATTTTTACCCTGATCGGCGCTGCCGAGCTCCACGGTCACGAACATGCCGGGCAGCAGCGTGGCATTTTCATTGGGGAAAAATGCACGGGCGCGGATGGTGCCGCTGGCGGTGTCGATGCGGTTATCGAAGCTGTGGATGCGGCCTTCATAGACCGCCTCATTATTGTTTTTCAGGCGCATGCGGACGGGGAGCTGGTTCTCGTCCTGGCGGTTGGAGCCGTCCCTCTGAACGTTGGTCAGATACGTCCGCTCATCCACATCGAAATCGGCGTAGATACCGTCCTGCGAAACGATAGAGGTGAGCACGGGCGCGGTCGGTCCCGCCTGCACGACATTGCCGAGCGTGATTTCGGCGCGGCTTACGCGGCCCGCGATGGGCGCCTTGATATAGGCATGGTCGAGATCAATCTTGGCCTGCTCGAGGCGGGCGGAGGCGGAGGCGATGGTGCTTTTGGCCACCTGCGCGCCTGATTTGCGCTCGTCATACACTCTTTTTGGAATGGCTTCGGTTTTGATCAGCTCTTCGGCGCGGGCGAGATCTTTCTGCGCGAGTGTCGATTGATCCATTGCCGCCTGCAGGTCAGCCTGTGCCTGCGCGACCGCGGCCTTGTAAGGTGCGGGTTCGATCACGAACAGGACATCATCCTTATTCACAAGCTGGCCGTCTTCGAATTTTATTTCCTGGACGCGGCCACTAACCTGCGGGCGCACCTCGACGTAATCAATGGCCTGGAGACGGCCGGAGAAATTCTGCCAGACCTGCGCACTTTGTTCTTTCAGCACAAGTGCCTCGACCGGCAAGGGCGGCAGGGCGGGGCGGGGATCGGCGGATTCGGCCGCATGGCCCAAAAACAGGCCGGCACAGGCGAGCAGGCCGGCGGCGGCAAGACCTAAATAAAGACGGGCGTTTTTTACAGAGGGCATTTGCTGGTCCGGAATTAGGGTCAAGACTTATAAACCATGTCGATTCTGCGCTGGCAAAACAGCCGGGATGGAAGTGAAAAGCCCGCGGCCACTAGCTTCAGCGCTAATGGCAAGGGCTTTGAACGATCAGGCCGGCTGTTTTGCCACGCCCGTGAAGGGTTGAACAAGAAAAGCATATCTGCAGCGTTAAAGCCGCTTGCGTATAGGCTACGGCATGCGCTGCGCGGCTTTGCCTTGCATCTACGCTTTTTTTGTTCAACAGAATTCGTCATGGTTTATAAGTCTTGACCCTAAATATAACCTTTAAAGTATATGCCTCTTATGTAAGTCCGGCATCCCGGTTCGTCAATGCTTGAGGCGCGCTGTTTTTTGCCTATTATCACTTTACAAACACAGGATTTTCTGGCCTCTGAACGTATCAGGTGCCCCACATCAAGGATCATAATGAAAAAGCTTGTCGGCATAATACTGGTTCTGGCACTGCTTGGCGGCGGGGCTTGGTTGATCTTCGGAAAAAACAGTGAAACGCTTCGCAGCGTAAATCCACAGAAAGGCCCAGTTGTGCAGGCGGTTTATGCCACGGGCACTGTTGAGCCGACCATCATGGTCCCAATCTCGCCGCGCAGTTCGGCACGCCTCCTGTCTCTCAATACCGATGAGGGCGAGACCGTTGCAAAAGACCAGGTCATGGCCCAACTGGAGGATACGGATCTGCAGGGGCGCCTGTCCGAGGCGCAGGCGCAGGCCGATCTTGCCAAAAAAGATTATGACCGCAAGGCGCCGCTGGCCAAAAAAGGTTTCGTCTCCAAACAGGATTTCGACCAGGCCCAGGCCGCCTTTAGAGCTGCCGCCGCCACCGTCGAGCAGATCAGGGCGGAGATGGGGTATCTCAAATTGCTGGCGCCCGAAGCCGGCACCGTCATACGCCGCGATGGCGAGGTCGGTGAAATGGCGGGGGCGGGCAAGCCGGTATTCTGGATTTCCTGCTGCGCGCCAATGCGGATTTCCGCGGAAATCGATGAAGAGGATGTCAGTCTTGTTAAGCCGGGGCAAAGCGTTCTGATCGGCGCCGATGCATTTCCCGGCGAGGTTTTTCATGGCACAGTGCAGAGCATTACGCCCAAGGGCGATGATGTGGCGCGCAGTTATCGCGTGCGGATCAGTTTAAACGAAGATGCGCAGAAACTCATGATCGGGATGACGGCGGAAACGAACATCGTCATCGCAGAGAAGAAAGACGCGCTGCTGCTGCCTGTCACGGCGGTGAAAAATTCGACGGCCTGGGTTGTGAATAAAGGCAGACTAGAAAAACGCACCGTTACCACCGGCGCACGCACGCCGAAGGCGGTTGAAATTCTCAAAGGCATCAATGAGGGCGAAACCGTCATCGCCGATGCGCCCGCGGATCTGGAGGAAGGCGCGCGTCCATCCACGAAACCGCAAGCTTGGGACATGAAGTGATATGCGCCTGCTGGCTTTTATCGCGCTCCGGCATCTTCTCTCGCGCAAGCGCCAGAGCCTTGTTTCCCTGCTCGGCATCATTATAGGCGTCGCGTTCTTCCTCGCCATTTCCTCGATGATGCAGGGCTCGCAGAACGATTTCATGAAACGTCTGGTCGATAATTCGCCGCATATCACGATCAGCGACGACTATCGCGGCGTTAAAGAACAGCCGGTTTTCAAAATTTACAAAGATGCCGCCATCGAGCTGCGCAGTGTCAAGCCGCTGACCGAGACACGCGGCATCCGCGGGTACCGCCAGATTGTCGATATGCTGCGGCGTGAACCCGGCGTGCGCGCGTCCGCCGTGCAGTCCGGGCAGGCCATTCTCAATTTCGCCGGACGCGACGATAATATTTCCCTCAACGGGATGATGCCGGAAGAAATGCGCGATATCACGACGATCGAAGAACACATGGTCGAAGGCTCCATCGACGACCTCATCATCAACCGGGGCGGTATCGCGCTTGGACTCGCTCTTATGAAACGCATGTCTCTGCAGATGGGCGACAACATTACCCTTGCCGCCTCGACTGGGCAGGTCCGCACCTTCAAGATCGTCGCCGTCTTCAGCACGGGCCGTTCCGGCTACGATAACAGCCAGGGATTCGTCGATATCAAGCGCGTGCAGAGCATGATGAACCGCTCGAACCGCGCTAATACCATCCTGATCAAGATGGATGATCCGCAGAAAGCCGACGCGCTGGCGCAGAAAATGGAAGCGCGTATTGGCTACAAAACCGAGAGCTGGCAGGAAGCCTCCGAAGATATCCGCAGCACGCTCATCATTCGTAATATCATCATGTATTCGGTGGTTAGCGCCGTTCTCATCGTCGCCGCGTTCGGGATTTACAACATCATCTCGACGGTGGTGATGGAAAAACAGAAAGACATCGCGATTCTGAAATCGATGGGATTTTACGCGCGCGACATACGCCGCATCTTTCTGATCCAGGGCGCGTGGCTGGGTATTGCCGGACTTGCGGCGGGGCTGCCGCTCGGGTTCCTGCTGATGTATGGGCTGACGCAGATCAAGTTCAAGCCGCCGGGCAGCACGGATGTCATCAACATGCCGATCGACTGGGGCGTGTCGCAATTTCTGATCGCCGGGGCGTTCGCGTTTTTCGCGTCGTTACTCGCCTCCTATTTGCCGGCGCGCAAGGCTGCGCGGGTTATGCCGGTTGATATTCTGCGCGGGAGCGCGTGATGGCGCTGCTCTCCGCTCACAACGTAACGCGCATACTCACCGACGAGGCCATTCCCGTGACGGTCGTGAAAAATGCCGATGTCGAAGTGCAGGCGGGTGAATTCATTGCGATCACAGGCCCGTCCGGTTCAGGGAAATCGTCCCTGCTCTATCTGCTCGGCCTGCTCGACAAGCCGAGCGACGGGGAAATTCTGATTGATGGACAGTCTACCTCCAACCTGTCACAGGATGAACTTGGGCGGTTGCGGCTGGAGAAGATGGGTTTTATTTTCCAGTTCCATTTCCTGCTGCCGGAATTCACGGGCCTCGAAAATGTCATGATGCCGATACGAAGACTGAGCCGCTTAAGCGATTCGAAAATGCACGCAAAAGCCATCGGCATCCTGGAGAGTCTCAACGTCGGTGACCAGGCGCACAAACTCCCGTCGCAAATGTCGGGCGGACAGCGCCACAGGGTGGCCGTCGCGCGGTCGCTTGCGAATGATCCTGTGCTGCTGCTGGCCGATGAACCGACCGGCAATCTCGATTCCGTCTCCAGCAAGGCCGTACAGGATATATTGCGCGAGCTGGCCCATGTGCAGAACCGCGCCGTACTGGCCGTGACGCATGACCCGGAATTTGCAGCGGACACTGACCGGGTGATTCATATTGTGGATGGGGAGATCGTTTAAATCTGCACCGCGAAAAAACTAGCGCTCGACGTTATTTGCAAAGATGTTTTTACGGCGGGCCCGGGCAGTTTCCTAAAATCATTTTCAATTTCTTCTTTTACTTTTCTAAATATCTCCTGTACTTCCGGGGGACTATTTTCGAAGCTTGGCGCCGCCAACTGCATTAATTTATATTTTTCAGTCAGACTCATGTTGTGAAAGGCTATGGAAGCATTAAAAAGACCTGTTGGCGGCATTCCTATTTGATCCCTGACTTTCTTGTCATCAACCATTTTGATTAATTTATTTAAAACCACAATCTCCGGCAATGTGTTGCGGACACGCGCCAGTTCCTCGTCTATTTTCCGTTGCATGTCATTCGTAAAAATCCCGGCAAGATCTTCTAAAGTCGTCAGTTTTTGTAAGGATGTATAGGATTGGATGTCCAGGGGAAATCCATAGTCTTTCAAGTAAGAGCGGGGGATTGGTTTTTCCAGGGCTTCTTTTAAAGCATCATCGACCTGCGACTGCATTTCTTTCGAAAATTTTGTAAACAGATCGCGGGATTTGTCATCCACCTTAAAATAAATGAACCAAGGTTTCGATGTTTCCTGCGACGAAGGTTTTACTTGCGGCTTTTCCTCAACGGGAAGCTTGTTGCGGCTCATTTCCCTTTCAAGCGCCTGCTTAAGAGTCTCGAAGGCGTTGCGCTCATCCTCGCCGGCGTCTTTGAACCAATCTTCTTTCCCGGCAATATTCATCAGTTGACGCAACTGTGTTCCATTCAACCTATTGAGGCGGTTTTCTCCGGAAAACAAGGTTTCTCCAGGCAAGCCGAGCGCATTGGCCACATCCTCTCTTCTTGCCAGAGAAATGAGTTTTCGTCTGACAGCGATTTCGGGATATGAATTATCGGTTTCTTCCTCCCGCGTTATTGTCAGTCTCGAATATAATTCATCTGATAAATTCGGGCTTAACCGGGCGAGGAGCCGGCTTTTCTGCACAGGCGTGTATTTGCCATAGACAGCAGGAAAATTTTCTTCCTTTAACCTTTCCTGAAACGCTTTGTTTTCAAACAATGTCTGCATCTCTTTATCAATATCCTGCTGCAGATCCTGGGGAAGTTTCCCGAAAAAAATTTCATTCGTCCCGTTTTGCTCATCATAATAACGCGCCCATTCCAGGGGATCGAGAGAAGCCGGTTTTGTCAAAACCTTGCTGGCATCATTATTGCCGGGCGAAAAACCGTCGCCATAGAGGCTGACGGCATAATCTTTTATGCCCGACCTGGCCTTATAAGCCGCGTCCCTTTCTTCTTTGCTTTGCGTAAATCCGGGCTGTGTCCTGTAATTCTTAATGGCTTCGCATATCGCAAGCGCGCATTCATATCCATAGTCTTTGGCACTTTCATCTGTACTATTGCCAAAAACGCTTTCCAGCATTCTTTGGTCGGCCCGTCTTTCCAAAACATCGATGGCGCCAGGACCATATTTTTGCAAGGTTTCCCAGGCCGCAATATAATCCGAGCCGGGTTCGCAGAGATTGAACATGGAATGCGCATTCTCATGCTTAAAAATCAGAAAGGTGTTTATTTTATTTTCAAGTTCTGTAAAAAATCTTAGGGGTTCAAGCCCGTGTTCCGACGCCCATTCTACAAAGTCTTTCAGTTGGCTTTTGCTGTCCATCAAAATGAAATCAAAAGAATCTACAGCGCCGTCATCATTAACATCTACGTGCGCATAGGCATTTGCTTCACCTGTTTGTAAATATTCTTTCGCATCTTTAAAATATTCATCTTTTTGCACTTGCGTATAAATCCTGTCCGGGTTTTTTGCGCTTTTAACGTTGGCCTGCAATTCGGCTTCAAGATTTTTCAGATAGGTTTTTTTATCGTTAGGGGAAAGTGAATTATAAGCCGCGCGATCCACAAACAGCCGTTTATGATGCGCATCCATTTCGATGAGAACAGGCCGCTTCGGCTGTTTCGTTTGCCGTTCCTGTAAATACTCCAGATCAGGATAAGACATTACTCCACCAAGCCAATGCCTCATAATAGTATTAATATGTTAACAGGTCGTTAAGCTTGGTGTTTTACTGAACTAATGGCGCGCCCGAAGGGATTCGAACCCCTAACCTCCTGATCCGTAGTCAGGTGCTCTATCCAATTGAGCTACGGGCGCCTCTGTAAAGACTTTTTCTGAAAAGCGGGGGCAGACTACGCGAAATCAAATTTCAATGCAAGCTGCGCCTTCCGCCACTTGCCGTCTTAAACGCCAGATTACACACATGAATCCGAAGATTGTCATAGTCTAATCGCTTGACTCCCCAAAGCGGTTCAGGCAATGCTTTCCTCTGGTTGACTTTGGGGACCGGATGCGGTTCAAAGCCTTAAGGCGCGCACGTGCGCTAAACAAAAGAAATTGAACGAAAATTTATATGATCAAAACATTCAGTCCCGTATCCATCCGCCGCGCCGCACTTCTTCTGGGAACGGCCGTCCTGACCGGCGGATTTGCAAGCCCCGCCGCCGCGCAGGGAGGCCTCAAGCCGATCAATCCATTCCCGCTGGATATGCAGGAAAAAGTTTATACCAAACCCGCGAAAACGCAGGACATCAGCGCCGCGCAGATCTCGGGTGGCAATTATTACCAGCCGACACAGACTGTCGTTTCACAAAAGGTCAATGAACTGAATGGCGAACTCTCCACGCTTCATGGAAAGGTTTCCAGTATTTCGACGGAACTGAACCGCCTGCAAAAACAAAACGAAGATAAATCCGCCAAATATTATGCCGCCGTTGCGACGATCAATACACAATTGCAAGCCGGCACAACGCCTGGCAATCCGCGCCTGACGAAGCGCCTGCAGGAAGCGGAATCCACGCTGGAAAGCTTTTCCGGCGATATCGGCGCACTGAATGAACTGAGCAAGCAGATGAGCAGCACGACATCATCGGCCAATTTCCTTCTCGAAGCCACGCGCGCTGCCTACGGCATTTCCGGCGCGGTTGAAGAAGATCACGTCCAGCTTACGATGCTGGAAGATTCCGTGAACAACCTCCTCCTGCTGGTCGAGCGCGTTTCCAATAACATCACCGACGACATCAGCCGCACCACCGGCTATGTCAGTTCCGAGCGCAGCAATCTGCAGCCGCTTTCACTCGCAGTCGCCAACGGCGATCTCTACGGCAAGAGCCTGTCGAACCGTCCGTTCTCAAATGCCGCTTATTTTGGCGGCGCACCGGTTGCCGGTGCGCAGCAGCCCAGCGCCATGCAGGGCAACATGATGCTGATGCCGAGTGCGTCCGTATCAGGTCCGCGCCTGTTGGCAAAAATCCGTTTCGACCGTCCCGATGTGGACTATGAACAACCTGTCTACGTTGCCGTGAATGAAGCCATGCAGCGTTATCCCGATGCGCGCTTTGAACTGGTGGCCGTCCACCCGAATAAGGGCAACGCCGCGGAAGTGGCCATCGAGAGCACCAAGGCCCGCCGCAATGCCGAGAAGGTCCTACGCACCCTGACCGGCATGGGACTGCCCCTGAATAAGGTTGACCTCTCCTACAGCGAGAGTGCCGAAGCCACATCAAGCGAAGTGCATGTCTTTATCCGTTAATCTCTTAACGAATGAATTCTTGACCTTGAGGCCCTAATAAACGAGGATGCCCCTACGTTTTATATAATCAAACAATAGTCACAAAGATGCTTGCCGCAAAACCGGCCACCCAGAACCTGACCATCCGTCTCGCCAATACCCCGGAAGAGATTGAGGCCGCGCAACATCTGCGCTACAAGGTTTTCTATGAAGAATTCTTCGCAACCGCCGACCGGAAAATGGCCGCCGAGCGCCTTGATATTGACGCTTATGACGAATACGCGCATCACCTGATTGTTATCGATCATTCCGACAACCGCAAAAAAATCGTCGGTACCTATCGCCTGCTTCTGCGCGAACATGCCGAGCGTTACGGGCGTTTTTATTCCAGCAATGAATTCGATATATCCCCGCTGCTCAATTCGGGGGTGAAAGTGCTGGAACTCGGGCGCTCCTGCGTCCTGCCTGAATACCGCTCCGGGACCGTTATGCAGATGCTGTGGCAGGGCATCAGCGACTTCGTCACGAAGAACGGAATTGGAATCATGTTTGGATGCGCCAGCCTTCCGGGAACAAATATCACCAACATAGCGAAACCGCTCTCGTATCTTTATCATTACCACCTGACCACGCCGGATATGCCGGTGCGCGCCGTGAAGGGCCGCTACATCAACATGAATATCGTCCCGAAGGAAGATATCGAGGCGAAGGCCGTATTCAGCGAATTGCCGCCCCTGATCAAGGGCTATTTGCGCGTCGGCGCCACAATCGGGGATGGCGCCGTCGTTGACGCGGATTTCAATACCACCGATGTGTGCATTATTGTCCGCACCGAACGTATGACCCGCCGTTACCGCGCGCACTTTGAGCGGCAATCGCTGAAAAATGCGAAGAAGGGCAAAAACGTCGAGGACATGAAGAGCTGGAAAGAGCGGAATGAGGTCCTTTAAGGCCGCGCTTAAATTCGCGCTCTATCTTCTCTGCGTTCTTATCATGGTGCCGATGCAGTATGCGATTTTTTTTGTGCACGGCAGCGATAAACATGCGCCCTTTCTCCCCCTTATTTTTCACAAACTGACACGCCGGATCTTTGGCATCCGCCTTGAAATTATCAGCGCGCCCGTTAAAAACCGGCCGGCACTTTTCGTGTGCAACCATATTTCCTATCTCGATATTCCTGTTTTGGGGAGCATCATCCAAGCGTCGTTCGTCGCGAAGAAAGAGGTCGATTCCTGGCCCCTCTTCAATATTCTTGCGCGCCTGCAGCAGACCGCTTTTATCGAACGCAAAACAACGGCCATCAAACGCGAGGCCGGCGCCATCGAAGAAAAATTAAGGCATGGACGAAGCTTCATTATTTTTCCCGAAGGCACATCGAGCGACGGGCGGCAGGTCTGGCCGTTTAAATCGAGCCTTTTTTCCCTGGCCGTCGGTACGGGAAAGAATCTGCTGATTCAGCCCCTGACTATCAGTCTTTTATCCGTCGACGGGAAACGCCCGGTCGACCAGGCGGTGCGCGAAACCTATGCCTGGCACCTGCATATGGATATATCGCTGGGGCCGCATTTCTGGAATTTTGCGCGGGGGTCGGGGGCGGTTTTACGCATTACCTTTCACGAACTACTGGAAAGTTCGGCATTTTCTGATAGAAAAGAGCTTGCCAGAGCATGCCATGCTCTCGTAAATAAGGGGCTGGTTGTCCCGACATAATGGAGAGTCCGCTTATGCCCAGCTTTAATGCGTCTGAAATCGCCACTTTGCAGAAATATCTGCAGTCTAAATTCAAGAATCCGGGCCTGACCGTGAAAACGCGCGAGCGCGCTGCCGACTCGCTGGAAGTCATCCTGAATGGGGAGTTCCTGGGCACAATCTACAAGGACCAGGAAGACGGCGAGACGTCTTATGACTTCAACATGGCCATCCTGGATATCGACCTGCAGGACGCCGCCTAGTTGTTTAGTCCATGGCGGTTCTTTGCCATACTACCCTTTAATTTGTTAAAATAAAACCAAGGGCCTGCTCCCGCAGCCCTTGAGGGGGATTTTCGTGATATTTCTGCGGCTTTCATTATTCCTGGCCGGGCTTTGCCTGGCAGCTCCCGCCATGGCGCAGGAACTGGCGTTCAAAGCAGCGCCCAGTGAATCCCAATTGTTTTTTGTTAATCAATATCTTGGGCCGGACGCCAAGCCCTATGATGTGGCCACACTTGACCTTAACCGGGACGGGATAGAGGAACTGGTTGTCCGCAGCCAGGCCTGCGCGCCGGGAGGGGCCTGTTTTTATTTGATTTTAGCCGATGCGGACGGCAGGCCGGCCGAGCTGGGCGTCATAGAAGCCGTCCGGGTCACACCGGGACAGCGCTTTTCAAACGGCGTGCTTGATCTCGTGGCCTACCAGGACCCTGGCAATGACTACGCGCACAATATTTATACTTGGGATTCAACTACAAGCCGTTATAAAATATCAGAATGACCAGCGGGCAAGGCATGATCACAAAAAATCATATAAAATCAGGTATCTTCGCCTGCATGGTGTTATGCATGGCGCTGGTTTTTTCTACTTCCGCCTATGCCGCTGCAGACTGCGTCCCGGGCCTGCCTTGCGTCGAGCCTTCTACGGAAGACTCTCCGAAAAATACAGATAAAAGTGATTCCAAATCCTGCGACGCCGATTTCATGAACCAGATGTATGCGCGGTCCTTTCTCGAAGCATCCCGCGAAACAACCATGAACCAGGCCATCCTCCGTAAACCCGACAGCGTGCTGGAATATACGTGCTTCGGTAAACAGGCAGAAAACGCAGCATCCGGTCTCGACGGGATTTTTTCCGGAGGATCTCCCGGCACCACCACCATACCAGGACCACCCCCGGTTACGACGCGGAGCCTGCCGAACCTTGTGAATGATCTTATCGCCGATGCTCTTGAGAAGTATATTACGAACAATTTCGGGCATAGCTATCTTGGTGGCGCAATGTCGCCGGACCCGCCAGCAGGCAACACATGCAGCATTATGAAGGAGGTTTATAATGCAGCGAAATGCAGCAATATGCCGGAAAGCCCGTTCATAACATTCAAAAGCCTGATCGACACCGACCCGCGCATATTGCCGCCGGGATATGAATGTGCTCTGCCTGCCCCGCCGGAAATCGCGCCTTTCACGCAAGCCATGATCGATGTCTCCGAGAACAAAGATCTGGCGTTTGTGAAATTCGACAAGATGGACACCTATTTGAAATTCCTCCAGGATCCGGCCGCCTGCCCTGGCCCCGCGATTCCAACGGGCGTCATAATTCAGAAAACAACCCTGGATAATGATCCCGCCGGCAATCCGATCATAACCCCGGCTGGCGAATATATAGAGCGGATCTGCCCTAACCTGAAATGCTATTACAAGGGGAGCGGCGAGACATGCGCACCTTCAGGCACCTGAAAAATTGCCCGAAAACAGGGCTTTATGCGTATCAGAGGGAAAAGCCATTTGCGCTGACCCCCTTAACTGCAGTAAAATTTAAGAGTGGGACATTTACAAAGAAACGGCGTGTATGAACAAGATTCCCGGTTATAGACTTTTCCCGGCCCTGCTGATGAGTATTTTGCTCCTGACGCAGCAGGGAAGCGCGCTGGCCAAGCCCCCCGCGCCCACCGTCGCGGCCTCACCCTGCGACACGAAATATTACGAATCCCTGAAATCACGTGCCTGGCTGGAAGCACAGCGCGAGATCACGCAGAACCAGAATTTGATCTTCAAACCCGACAGCGTTTTGCAATATACATGCTTTGATCAATTTATCGGCGTGCTCGGCTCCAAGGCCGGCGGCATGTTCAGCGATTCACCGCCACCACCAACGGGTGGTCCTCTTGGCACGGTGCTGATAAATCTTGTCGGCACCGCCGTCAATAAATATCTGACGGCCAATTTCTCCGGCCCCATGCTGAGCGGGCGCTCCACCATAACCTATTCGCCAACGTATTCGTCTTCCTATAACTGCACGGTCATGAACCGGATCTGGAAAGAAGCGAAGTGTATGAACTTTGCCGCGGAGCCGGAGGAAGGCTTCTTTACGTTCGCACAGTACGCTTCATCGAGCGACAAGCGCCTGCCGCCGGGTTGCGCGAACAGCACATTCTGGCAAGAGGAAATTGACAACGCCACCGGCACGCAAACCGAGTGGATCAAAGACCCCACCAAAACTTTTTTCGATGAATTGACCATATGCCAAGCCGATCAAGCCATCGCCACCGGCATCATGAAAAGTACCGATGCAACCGGGGGGGGCGACCCGGAAAAATTCTGTATTCCGCCAGGATGCACTTATTCAGGAACCACCTGCAAAAAGCTGTAAAGCGCTCATTTACGTTAAGAACCTGTTTCAGCTGGCTTTAAAGCCTGTTATATAATTCCCTATGTTCTGGTTATACCGATTTTGCCTTGTCCTGGCGGGGCCGTTCCTGTCTTTGCTGCTGGCGTGCCGTGCACAGCAGGGCAAGGAAATTGCCGCGCGTATTGATGAGCGCAAGGGGCGCAGCTTCCATACACGGCCGGACGGATTTCTCATCTGGATCCATGCAGCAAGCGTGGGTGAAGCGCAATCGGCGCTTATTTTGGTCGAGCGCCTGCTCGCGCACAACAACCAGTTGAATATTCTCATGACCACGGGCACCGTGACCTCGGCCAAAATGATGCTGGAGAAATTGTCCAAACGGGCGATCTACCAGTTCTGCCCGCTTGACCGCGCGGACTGGGTGCGGAACTTTTTAAATCACTGGAAGCCGGATCTTGTGCTCTGGATGGAATCCGAGCTCTGGCCGAATATGCTGAGTGAAATTGAAAGGCGGAGTATTCCCGCGCTGCTCGTCAATGCGCGCCTGTCGGATAAATCCTACCGGCGCTGGGCTTGCGCGAAAAAATTTGCGGCGCAGATTTTACGCACATTCAAGGTCATTCTTGCGCAAACGGAAGCGGATAAAGCACGCTATACGGCTTTGGGCGGGCACAATGTCATTGTTACCGACAATCTCAAATACAGCGCGCAGGCGCTGCCTCACGATGAAACAGGACTAAGAAACTTTATATCTGCCGTATCCGGACGACCTGTCTGGCTTTTCGCCAGCAGTCATGAGGGCGAAGAGGCACTGGCGCTGCGGGTGCATAAGAAACTGGAGACGGAATTTCCCGGACTCCTGACCATCATTGCGCCGCGCCATCCGGTGCGGGGCGATGCCGTGCAGAAGCGTGCGCAGGTGGAAGGATTCCAATCGGCGCAGCGCTCGAGCAACGACTGTTCCAGCGGCGCGCAGATTTATATCGCGGATACCATGGGCGAGCTGGGGCTATTCTACCGGCTGTCGCCCCTGTCCGTGATCGGCCGGTCTTTCAGCGATGACGGTGGTGGTGGCCACAACCCGATCGAGGCGGCACAACTGCATTCCGCTGTGCTGTACGGCCCCCACGTGCAGTTCCAGCAACAGATTTATGACGAGATGAAACATGCGGGTGCCGCGCTGCAGGTTATGGATGAACAGGCCCTGACGGACACGCTGCGCCGCCTCCTGTCCGTGCCCGCTCTTTTGAAGGAACAACAGGACAGGGGTTATGCGTTTGCAGCCGCCAAGGAAAAAGTGATTGATAAAGTCTGGCAGGCCGTCCTGCCGTTCGTGGAGGTGCGTTTATGATCGGGAAAACCCCTTCTTTCTGGTACCGGCAGGAGAAGAGCGGGGCACCGCTTGCCGAGAAGATTTTAACACCGCTGTCCTGGATCTACCGGGCGGGGCATGAATGGCACCGTCATTCAAAAACGCCGGAAGTGTTTTCCGTGCCTGTTCTTTGCGTCGGAAATATCAATGCCGGCGGTACCGGGAAAACCCCGGTGGCCATCGCGCTGATGCAGCGTATCAAATCGCTCGGTGTTGCGTCACAGCCTTTCTTTCTCACGCGCGGCCATGGCGGCGGTGAGCGCGGCCCGCTCATGGTGGACAAGGCGCGCCATACGTCGTGGGATGTCGGCGATGAACCTTTACTGCTGGTTCAGGAAGCGCCGACAATTGTAGCTACAGACCGGGCCAAAGGTGCCCAGCTTGCCATTAATCGCGGGGCCGATCTGATCGTTATGGATGACGGTTTGCAAAATCCCGGCATTGCTAAGGATATTCAATGCGTCGTGATCAGCGGGGAGATGGGATTCGGCAATTGTAAACTCCTGCCGGCCGGGCCCTTGCGTGAACCCGTGGCGCGCCGCCTGGCGCAAGCCGATTTTTTTGTGATTACAGGGCAGGACCACCGTAATATCCGAAAGCTGCTGCCGGCGGGGAAACCTGTTTTACAGGCGATGCAGGCCGCCGATACAACGCATACACATCTGCGTTACGTTGCCTTTGCGGGCCTTGGATACCCGGAAAAGTTTTTTGATTTCCTGAAAGACGATTTGCGTTTGAATATTATTGAAACATTTTCCTATCCCGATCATTATCCCTATGCTGCGCAGGATATAGAAAAACTGAAAACCATGGCGGCGCAGCATGACGCGAAACTCATTACTACGCCCAAAGATCTGATGCGGCTCCCGGATAAAATGAACGACCTGCTGGAAACCGTACATACACGCATCACCTGGAATGATGAAACGCTGCTGGATTCAATCGTGCATGGCTTTGCCACACGGAAAAAATAATGAAAAATATCCGCTATATTGTCGAAGCCGCGTTGGTATTCATCCTGTTTTCGATTTTCAGGATGATGCCGCTGGATATGGCGTCGGCCTGCGGCGGGTGGTTTGCCCGCGCAATCGGCCCGCGCATGGCCGCATCCCGCAAGGCTTATAAAAACCTGGCCCTGGCGTTTCCTGACCGGGATGAAGGCTGGATGAAACATGTTACTCACGAAATGTGGGGCAATATGGGGCGCACAGCCGCAGAATATATGCACCTGCGCCAGATCGGGCGGGAGCGTGTTATCGTTACGCACGAACATATTTTTCAGGAGGCTGTGGCAGCCGGACAAGGCGCCATTTTTATCAGCGCCCATATGGGAAACTGGGAAATCAATGCACCGACATTGCATGAACGCTACAATATTCCACTAAACCTCACCTACCGCGCGCCGAACAATCCTTATGCCGATGCGATGCTGAGCCGCACGCGGTCATTGAACGGGCGCATCAAAACATTTCCCAAACACCGCTCCAGCGGCAAAGACATCATGCAAGTTCTGAAGGATAAAGGCTTTGTTGGTATTCTTATCGACCAAAAATATAATGAAGGCGTTGCTGTTCCGTTTTTCGGCACTCCGGCGATGACGAATCCGATCTTTGTTAAACTCGCGCAGAAATATAAATGCCCGGTCATCCCAGTCCAGAACAAACGCCTCAAGGGCGCCCGTTTCGAGAGCATCGTCCAACCGCCCCTTGTACTTTTTGATGCGGTTGGCGAAGCTCTGCCGGCGGAGATCGTCATTGCCGAGGCTCATGCCCACCTGGAGCGCTGGATTTGCGAAAATCCCGGGCAATGGCTATGGCTGCATCGCCGTTGGCCACGCCCGGAAACCCCTAAACGCAGCCAATAGGCTTTGCCACGGCCCAAAAATTGCCCTATATAGTGGGGTCCCCGGATTTTGACAGGAGTTTTTCAATGCCCGAGCGGTGGAGTCCCTCATCCTGGCGCACCAAGCCAGCCCAGCAACTGCCGTCCTACCAGGACGTGGCGGCGTTGGAACTGGCTGAAAGAGAACTCACCCGCCAGCCTCCCCTGGTTTTTGCCGGAGAGGCGCGCAACCTTATGGCCCGTCTGGGCGATGCAGCGGACGGCCGCGCATTCCTTTTGCAGGGCGGGGACTGTGCCGAGAGTTTTTCCGAATTCAGCGCCAATAAAATCCGCGACACGTTTCGCCTGATTTTGCAGATGGCGGTTGTCCTCACCTATGGCGGCTCCATGCCGGTCGTGAAAGTCGGGCGCATCGCCGGGCAATTCGCCAAACCGCGCTCTGACGATACCGAGACACGGGATGGAAAAACCCTGCCCAGCTACCGCGGCGACAATATAAACGGCTTCGAGTTTATCGAGGAAGCACGGCGCCATGACCCGGCGCGGATGGTGAAATCTTATAACCAGTCCGCGGCAACGCTGAACCTGTTGCGTGCTTTTGCCTGGGGCGGTTATGCCGACCTGCACCGCGTTCACGGCTGGAATCTCAATTTCGTGCAGGACAGTCCCCTGGGCATAAGATATGCCGAGATGGCCAACAGCATCGGTGATGCGCTACGTTTCATGGAAGCGTGCGGCATTAACAGCAATACTGTTCCTGCTATTAAACAGACCGATGTTTATACATCGCACGAGGCGCTTTTGCTGAATTACGAAGAGGCGCTTACCCGTACGGACAGTTTGACCGGCGATTGGTACGACACCTCCGCGCACTTACTCTGGGTTGGCGCGCGCACGCATCAGCCCGACCACGCGCAGATTGAATATGTACGTGGCATTAAAAACCCGCTGGGACTGAAATGCTCGCCTGCCATGAGCGCGGATGAATTGCTGCGCCTGATTGATATTCTCAACCCGGAGAACATCCCGGGGCGGTTGACTCTGATCGCACGCATGGGACATGAAAAAATTGCCGACAAGCTGCCAGCCCTCCTGCGCACAGTGAAAAAAGAAGGACGCAGTGTTATCTGGTCCTGCGATCCAATGCACGGCAACACCATCAAGGCCAGCTCGGGCTATAAAACGCGGAATTTCGATCATATTCTGAGTGAGGTTAAAACGTTTTTTGCAGTTCACAAGGCAGAAGGCACACATCCTGGCGGTGTGCATTTTGAAATGACCGGCAACGACGTAACGGAATGTGTCGGCGGCGCGCAAGCCATATCGGATTCCGATCTTGCCACACGTTACGATACACAATGCGACCCGCGCCTGAATGCCAACCAGTCGCTGGAACTTGCCTTCCTGCTGGCCGACGAATTGCAAGCGATGCGCAAAAGCCGCAATATCCAGCCTGTGGCGGCGGCCGCGGCCGAATAAAGGTGGCGGACTTATGAGCAAAAAACTCGATCTTATCCTGGCGCAGATCAACACTGTTGTTGGCGATATTGCCGGCAACAGCCGCATCATTTTGGATGTCTGGAGCAAAGCCGCGCCTGAGGCCGACCTGATTATTTTTCCGGAACTGGCGGTTTGCGGCTATCCGTCGGAAGATTTGATTCTGAAACCCTCTTTTCTCGATGCGTGCGATGCTGCACGGGGGAAAATTATTGCCGCCAGCCGCGATTTTAAACCGGCGGCATTGGTCACGGCGCCTTACCGCGAAAAAGGCATCACCTATAATGCCCTGTATCTGGTTGAAGGCGGCGCGGTAAAGGCCACCATTCTCAAGCATTGCCTGCCGAACTACGGGGTTTTCGATGAAAAGCGGGTTTTCACGCCGGGACCACTGCCAATGCCTGTAAATTTTCGCGGCGTAACGCTAGGCCTCATGATCTGCGAAGACATGTGGTACGAAGAGGTGAGCGCGCATCTGGCAAAGAAAGGTGCCGATATTCTCATTGCGCCCAATTCCAGCCCCTATCACATACAAAACGTCAAAAGGCGGCGCGAGAAAGTGCAAGCGCGCGCCACGGAAAATAATCTGCCTTTCGTCTATGTCAACCAGATCGGCGGGCAGGACGAGCTGGTTTTTGACGGCAATTCTTTTATTGTCGATGAAAGGGGCGAGCCGGTTTTTACCTGCGCTTTGTTTCAGGAAAATTGTTACCAGGTCCGGCTGGTGCAGGATGAAGAAGGCTCGTGGAGCTCACCTGAGAGTATCATTACGCCGGCGCTGGATCCGGAAGAAGAAGCCTATAGCGCGCTTATGCTTTCCTTACGCGATTACGTGCAGAAAAATAATTTCCCGGGCGTCCTGCTGGGGCTTTCAGGCGGCATCGACAGCGCGCTGGTTGCGGCAATCGCGGTGGATGCGCTGGGTGTGCAGAATGTGCATGGCGTGATGATGCCCTCAAACTATACATCGCGCGACAACGTTGAAGATGCGCGCCGGATCGCCAGAAATCTCGGCATAAAGCTGGACAACATCCCGATCAAAAAACCTGTTGCGGCCTTCGGTACGGCCCTGAAGAAGTTTATTTTCGGCGCGACATCCGTCACATTTGAAAATATCCAGCCACGCACACGCGGGATCATTCTGATGGCGCTGTCGAATGCGTCCGGGAAAATGGTTTTATCGACCGGGAATAAATCGGAAATCGCCACAGGCTATGCGACACTCTATGGCGATATGTGCGGCGGCTTTAACCCGCTGAAAGATGTTTACAAGACACATGTCTACAGACTGGCAGCGTGGCGCAATCAATCTGTGCCTACCGGTGCGCTCGGCCCGCGCGGGGAGATCATCCCGGCGCGCGTCTTTACGAAACCGCCGACGGCCGAACTGAAACCGGACCAGACGGATCAGGACACGCTGCCACCTTATGAAACGCTGGATGAAATTCTTCACAGTCTGATCGAGGACAATCTTGATATGGCCGGCGTTATTGCGAAGGGCCATGCGCCTGAAACCGTCTCACGCGTGGCGAAAAGGGTGTATTCAGCCTAATATAAACGCCGGCAGGCGGCGCCGGGGCCAAAAATCACCACGATGGCGTTGAGCCGTGAGCGGCGCATGCCCATGACCCATAAATTTGCGAATACAATTGAAAAATCCGGCTCTTAAGGGTATTCAGAAAGACCATATTTCCTGAAAGGAAGAGTATGAGCGTCCGCGTCCGTTTTGCCCCGTCCCCCACCGGCCTTCTGCATGTCGGTAATTCGCGCACCGCGCTGATCACATGGCTGTTCGCGAAGGCCAGCCATGGGCATTTCCTGCTGCGCATCGACGATACCGATCTCGAGCGTTCCAAAGTCGAGTATGAGGAAGAAATTGAAGACAGCCTGATCTGGCTCGGCCTGCCCTGGGATGAGAAAGCCAATCAGAAAGACCGGATGGAGCGCTATACGGTCCAAATCGAGGCGATGAAAAAAGCGGGCCGTATTTATGCGGCTTATGAAACCGCGGAAGAGCTGGCGCTGAAACGTAAATCGCTGCTCTCGCGCAGCCTGCCGCCGCTTTATGACCGCGGCGCGCTGGATCTTACGGACGAACAGAAGAAGAAGTTTGAAGAAGAAGGCCGCAAGCCGCACTGGCGTTTCAGGATGGAGCACAAACCGATCGAATGGAACGATTTGATCCGCGGGCCGGTGAAATTCAACGGCGCCGACATCTCGGATCCCGTTATCATCCGCGAAGACGGCAGCCCGCTTTATCATCTCTGCTCCGTCATTGACGATGTTGATTTCAACATCACGCACGTCATCCGCGGCGAAGACCATGTCTCGAACACGGCCATGCATATCCAGATGTTCGAAGCGCTCGGCGCTCGGGTCCCGGACTTCGTGCACCTGCCGCTGATATCGGATGCCGATGGCGGCAAATTGTCGAAGCGCCTCGGCTCGCTCAATATCCGGGAACTGCGCGAACAGGAAGGTCTCGAGCCGATGTCGATCGTCAGCCTGCTGGCGCGGCTGGGCACGTCCCAACCGATCGAAGCGTTTACATCCATCGATCCGCTGGCGCTCAGTTTTGATTTCGCTCATTTTTCGCGCGGCACCCCGAAATTCGACAAGGAAGAGCTTTACCGCCTCAATGCGCGCATCCTCCACCAGACCAGCTATGACGATGTATGCGTACGCCTCGCGGAAATGGGGCTGCAGGATCTCGACGAATCTTTCTGGAACCGTGTGCGGCCCAACCTGAAGAAAATCACCGACATAAGAGAATGGTGGGACATGGCCAAGGGCCCGGTCAACCCTGTGATCGCAGAGCCGGAGTTCATCCGGGATGCGATGGCGCTGCTGCCGGCCACGCCGTGGAATGAAAATACCTGGAACGAATGGGTGGAGCTTGTCAAAACCAAAACCGGGCGCAAGGGCAAGATGCTGTTCATGCCGCTCCGCCAGGCGCTCACCGGCATGGATCACGGACCGGAAATGAAAGATCTGCTGCTGCTGATCGGGCCGGAGAAAACCCGTGAACGCCTGACGGCGAAAAAAGCGGCCTGATTTTTATAAATTGAGCTCATATCTTCTAAGAAGTCCGTCTTCCGGATAAAGAGGGTCAAAACCCTCCCATTGCAAAAGAAACTTTTTTCGCTCTGCCGCTTTCCAGGAGGCTTCATTATCTTTCAATATAAAAGTCCTGATTTTTGCAGCGCCCATTTCCTGTACATGTTTGATCCTGGCATCCCATAAATTTTTGCCGAGTCCAAGATTTCTGAAGCTTTGCGACAGGCTGAGACCCATACGGTTTGAATCGATATGGCCGCCGCGAAATTCGGCCTGCAAATTACCATTTTCATGGTAATAGCAAATTTCTGCCATACCTACCGGTCTTTCCTTTCCCGTATTTTCTTTTTTCTGCAACACAAAATATGCAGTGGGAGGATCGCAAAAAGAGCTTAAGAATAATTCTCGCCAATAATCTGTCCCGCTTTCGAGAATGGCTTGTTGTATCCCCTGCAGATTGGAACTTTTTTCAGGGTCATGTTTACTTTTATCTAAAAAACATAGTGAACGGGCGCGGCAGAATAGATTAAAATCCTCTTCTGTCGGTTCCAATACGCCGATTTTGAACTCATCTTTTCGCATTACTATTCGCATGCACACACCATAGCAAATTATTTACATAATTATAGACATTTTGCAACAATTTTTTATTAGAATAAAAACGCTTTCTGTTTTACGACAACGTATGATCCCAATTTCACCCGCCATCATTCTTGTTCGCCCACAGATGGGGGAGAATATCGGCGGCGCTGCGCGGGCCATGCTCAATTTCGGCCTGACCGATCTGCGGCTTGTTGCGCCCCGGGATGGCTGGCCCAATCCTGCGTCGGAGACAATGGCGGCCGGCGCGCTTGACGTTATAAATACGCAAGTCTTCGCCACACTGGAAGAAGCCATTGCCGATCTGCATTTCCTGGTTGCAACGACGGCGAGGCCGCGCGGCATGGTGAAGACAGTGTATGAACCGCGCGAAGCTGCTCAGGAAAACTATCGGCGCATGCAGGAAGAACAGAAAACCGGTTTTGTCTTCGGACCAGAACGCTCGGGTTTGGAAAATGACGATATCGCGCGCTGCCACGCCATTGTCACAATTCCTGTGAATGAAAATTTCAGTTCGCTCAACTTAAGCGCGGCGGTTTTGTTGATGGCCTATGAGAGCGCCCTGGCGGGGCACACGCCGGCAGAGCCCACGCTGGAGACCAATGGCGGTTTGCCCGCCTCTCAAAAAAATATGGAGAGTTTCCTGAGCCGGCTGGAACAGGCGCTTGACGAGAACGGTTTTTTCCGCTCTGCAGACCATGCGCCGATCATGAAGCGGAATATAAGGAACATCTTTATACGCTCCGACCTGACCGAGCAGGAAGTGAACAGCCTGCACGGGGTTATAAAATCCCTGGCGGAATACTCATCATAAAAAGATCCCCGCCTTCGCGGGGAATACATCAAATCAATTGAAGCAGGATGTGACGAAAAAGGCGGTTTCCGAGAACCGTATCGCAGAATAGTTTGACCTATTTGAGAAACGGAAGCGCAGGAAACCGCCTTTTGCAGTCCATTCGGCGAAAAGGGATTAACGCGAATAAAACTCGACGATCAGGTTGGGCTCCATCTGGATCGGGTACGGCACATCCTCGAATTTCGGCGTGCGCAGGAGCACGGCCTTCATCGCGGAATGATCGACGCTGACATATTCCGGCACATCGCGCTCGGCGAGCTGCACGGCCACCATGACCAGAGGTAATTGCCGTGAAGATTCCTTCACCTCGATGACATCGCCTTCCTTCACCTGGTAGGACGGGATGTTGACGGACTTGCCGTTGACGAGGATGTGGCGGTGATTGACGAACTGACGGGCAGCGAACACGGTCGGTACGAATTTCGCGCGGTAGATGACCGCATCGAGGCGGCGCTCGAGCAGGCCGATCAGGTTCTGACCGGTATCGCCTTTCAGGCGGTCGGCTTCCTGATAATAGCTGCGGAACTGCTTTTCTCCGATGTTGCCGTAATAGGCTTTCAATTTCTGCTTGGCGCGCAGCTGGATGCCGTAATTGGTTGGTTTGCCGCGGCGGGCGCCGTGCATGCCGGGGCCGGTCTGGCGCGTGTTGTGAGGGGATTTTGTGCGGCCCCACAGGTTGCCGTTAATACGGCGGTCGATTTTATGCTTGGATTGTACGCGTTTACCACTCATGGCGGTCTCCTTCTTTTTTAAAGCGAACAACGCCAGGCGTTGCTTCGCGCTTTTTGTCCCGGCTGATCCGACTACGGATTTGAAAGCTCTGACCATTCAGGGCTTCAACGGCGGACACTGGAGTCCGCTCTTTCCCGGGAATGGGCGTTTTTTAGCGGTTTAAGGAGCTCAAGTCAAAGAAAATGTGGGGTGTTAAGCCAGCCGCCAGGGCAGAAAAACCCGCTCCCCACCCTCCGCGAGGCCCAGAGGCAGGGAGAGTATATGCCGTTCCGGGCCGATTTCGACGGGGAGGACGGGCCCCGGCATTTTTTCGAGGATGAAGGTCTCGGCGGGCACCGGCAGATCATAGAAGGCCGGGCCATTCAGGCAGAGGAAGCGTTTGAGCGCCTCCTGCCCCGCCTTCGAACCGAGATCAGCCTCGGCCTCCTCAAAGGCTTGCGCATATAATTGAGGCGCGATGCCGCCCGTGAAGCAGCCAGCAGCGCAGCCGCACTGGGTCAGCTTGTTGGCATGGGGCGCGGAATCGGTGCCGGCGAAGAATTTGCTCTGGCCGGGCTTCGTGACTGCTGCGCGCAAGGCGATACGATCCTCCTCGAATTTCAGCACGGGGAGGCAGTAGAGATGGGATTTCAGCCCCTTCAGCAGATGACCAACTGTATAAAGGAGATGCTGCGGCGTAATGGTGGCCGCAACCGTATCCGGTGCCTCCTTAATAAACTCGACAGCCTTTTTCGTGGTCACATGCTCGCCGACGATCTTCAGTTTCGGAAACTTGCCGACTGCTGCGGGCAGGCGCCGTTCATAGAATATCTCCTCGGCATTGCCGGCGCGTCCGAACCAGGTCTCAGCAGGCAAATCATGCTCCTCGCCATGGATGCAGAGAATGACCCCCGCCTCTTCCATGGCCTTGAAAACACCGTTCTTCATATAGGTCTCGAACGGAGCACCTGCTTCCGCGCCGGTGGTGCCGTGCGGCGGATAGTATTTGCAGGCCCGCAGAAGACCCTTGTGGGCGCCCTCCTCGATCATGGTCGGCGTAGTGTCGTTAGTCAGGTAAAGCGGCACGATGACATGTTGCAAGCCTCTGCCGGCGGCATTCTTGAGCAGCGCCTGGTACGTCTCAACACTCCAGCCGTTCCCATCGTCCGTGGCGAAAACCCTAGAAACCGGCGGCTTCGTGTTGGGCATGGCGAGAATACCGGCACAGCCCATGGCAATATGCGCCTCGACCAGCGGCGCCACCAGTTCATCCTGGCGGAAGTGGGCGTGGAGGTCGTACCAACGGGGCAGTTCGAGGCGGAGAGGCGTGCTCATAGGGATTTTATACGCCGCAAAAAGCGCCGTGACAATGAGGCGGCAAAGCCGTCCGGGAAACGCCCTGCAAAAAATCGTGCAGGAATGCATTTTTTTTAGTTGCCAGGGCAAAAAAATGCTATATTAGAACTTGACGCACGTGCCAATGGCCCCCTCTGGACTCTTCCAGGCATGGTTATGCAACGGCGTAAACATTTTAAACTTTCAGGGAATGAAAGGCATTCCCCCAAATTTGAAAGAGTTTACGTGATGATGACTAACGTTGTAACGATCCGGGGCGGCACACTCCCCTTCATACTGAAAGCGACTCTGCGGTAACCGCGGCAAGTCCAGGCCCTTGGAAAACAGGGCTGGCCTCCGGGGCCAATGGACTTGTTCATCTGAGTTACCCAAATCCCCTACGCAAGAGTTTGTTTTACCGGTCTTTGAAAGACCCCGTTTTGAAGGAATAAAACGTAATGAATAAAGTTATTTCCCTGAGCCAAGCCTCTGTCTCCCGTGCGCAACGCGAAGGACGCGCCGCGCGCATCGCCGGCAGCATCGACCAGTTGGTTTCGGAGCTCCGCCCCAGCCTGCCCCTCTATATCCTGCAGCCGGAGCGCATCATTGAAACCACGCGCAATTTCGTCGCGCAGTTCCCGGGCTCCGTCATGTACGCGGTTAAAAGCAACCCGGATAAAACGGTCATCCAGGCCGTTGCCCGCGGCGGCGTGAAGGCGTTCGACTGCGCCTCTATAGAGGAGATCCGCCTGATCCGCAAAACCGCGCCGAAGGCGAAAATCTTCTTCATGCATCCTGTGAAGGGCCGCGAAGCCATCCGCGAAGCCTATGACAAGCACGGCGTGCGCTCCTTCTCGCTCGATACGGTCGAGGAGCTGTACAAGATCGTCCATGAAACAGACTACGCGCCGGACCTCGAACTGTTCGTGCGCATCTCCACGCCCTCGAACGGCAAGTCCATCCTGTGCTGGACGAAGAAATTCGGCGCTGAGCGCGAAGAGGCCGTCGAGCTTCTCCGCAAGTGCCGCCCGGTTTCCTCCAAGCTGGGCATGGCCTTCCATGTCGGCTGGCAGTGCATGGAGCCGAAACAATACCGCAAGGCGATCAATTTGAGCGCTACGATTATCAAACAGGCCGGCGTGAACGTCGAAATGCTGGATGTCGGCGGCGGCTTCCCGTCGGAATTCATGAACATGTCTCCGCCGGACCGCACCCTTTACATGCAGGAAATCACCCGCGCCGTGAAAGACGCGAAGCTGGGTCATCTCGAACTGTTCGCCGAGCCGGGCCAGGGTCTCGTCGCCAATGCCGGCACCCTGATCGCACGCGTCGAACTTCGCAAGGGCAATATGCTTTACCTCAATGACGGCGTATTCGGCACATTGCACGATGCCGGCAAGGAAATCGGCATCAAGCACCCGGTGACCGCCATCAGGGCCGAAGACGAGCAAGCCGACGACGAAGTGATTCCCTTCCAGCTGGCAGGTCCCACCTGCACAACCGAAGATATGATGCCGGGCCCCTATCTGCTGCCCGCCAATATCGAGGAAGGCGACTGGGTCTGTTTCAGCATGATCGGCGCCTATGCCATGGCATTCCGCACGAACTTTAACGGGTTCGGCGCCTGCCAGGTGGTCGCGCTGTATGACGAAAAGAAAGATGCGCTGAGCGCGAAAAATTAATAAAATCACGTCATTGCGAGGAGGCGCAAAGCGCCGACGCGGCAATCCAGAGCCCCGAGCTATGGCCCTGGATTGCTTCGCTCCCGCTGGTCGCTCGCAATGACGGCAGATATAAAGATTCTCGACTTTTGACGTTAAAAACGTATATATAACCAGTAATTTGAAAAGGACGATTGCCATGACAGACAAACAGGCTGCCAAGAAGAAAACCGTTAATAACCGCAAGGCTGATTTGCTCAGCCGCGAGGTCGAACATATCGACATCAAGTCGTTCGATGCGCGCCCCATTATCAACGCCATGGACAAGATGTCCTTCACGTCGCGTGACCTTGCCCGCGCGACCCAGATCTACAACATGATGCTCGAAGACAAGGAATGCGCCGTGGTGCTTTCCATCGCGGGCTCGACATCGGCCGGCGGCTGCATGGATCTCTATGCGGATCTCGTTGCCAATAACATGGTCGATGCCATCGTCTCAACAGGCGCCGCCATCGTCGACATGGATTTCTTCGAAGGTCTCGGCTTCAAGCATTACCAGGCCGATGCGCAAATCGATGACCGCGAGCTACGCGATCTTTATATCGACCGTATTTACGATACCTATATCGACGAGGAAGACCTGCAATCCTGCGACAAGACGATCTACGAGATCGCAAACAGCCTCGAGCCGCGCGCCTACTCCTCCCGCGAATTCATATGGGAGATGGGCAAATACCTGGTGAAGCACGGCAAGAAGGATAATTCCCTCGTGAAGCTGGCCTATGAGAAAAACGTGCCGATCTTCTGCCCGGCCTTTACCGACTCATCCGCCGGTTTCGGCCTTGTGAAGCACCAGGTCGATAACCCGGGCAAGCACATGGTTCTCGATTCCATCGCTGACTTCCGCGAGCTGACGGATGTTAAAATCCATGCGGGCACGACGGGCCTGCTGATGATCGGCGGCGGCGTGCCAAAGAACTTCATCCAGGACACGGTTGTCTGCGCCGAAATTCTCGGCAAGGAAGCCGCGATGCACAAATATGCCGTGCAGATCACGGTGGCCGATGTGCGCGACGGCGCCTGTTCCTCCTCGACGCTGAAGGAAGCGTGTTCATGGGGCAAGGTCGATGTGACGTTCGAGCAGATGGTTTTTGCCGAAGCCGGATCCGTCATGCCGCTGCTGGCGTCTGACGCCTATCACCGCGGTGCATGGAAAAACCGCAAGAAGTGGGAACTGGCGAAGATTTTCAAATGAGCCAGCCAAAGCCGAAAATCAAACAGGCGCAGTATAGCTTCATGAATCCCAAAGACGGGTTTCTCGGGCTTGACGGCGATCTTGCCCGCGCGCCCGAAGAGGCGCAAGCCTGGATCATCCCGTTCGGCCTCGAATCTTCCGTCAGCTATGGCGGCGGCACGAAAGAAGGCCCGGCGGCGATTCTCGACTCCTCACACCAGGTTGAATTGTTCGATGAGGTCCTCTGGTCGGAACCCGTGACGAAATATGGTGTCGCCACATTCAACGAAACTAAAATCGACCGCAAGGTTGAAACCGCGCTGGAGCAACTGGAGGCGCTGGTCGAAACCACTCTCGATGCCGGAAAATTCCCGCTGTCTCTCGGCGGCGAGCATTCCATGACAGCCGGCGCCATTCGTCCTTTTGCGCGGCGCCATGAACAGGTCACCATCTTACAGTTCGATGCGCATGCCGATTTGCGCGACGGGTATGACGGCGAGCGTTTTTCCCATGCCGCCGCGATGTGCCGCTGCCTCGACAACCCCAATGTGCGGCTGGTATCGGTCGGTATCCGCAATATTTCCGCTGGAGAAATCCCGTTCCTCGAAGCCAATAAAGACCGTATTGAGATATTTTGGGCCAAAGACATGAAAAAATGGACAGCCGCAGACGTGGCGAAAGCTGTTGGTACAGGGCCCGTGTACATCACCTTCGATATTGACGGGTTTGATTCCTCGATGATCCCCGCCACCGGCACGCCGGAGCCGGGCGGGTTGTTCTGGCAGGATGTCATGGATATTCTCGAGGCCGTTTGCGCACGCGCAAACATTGCCGGCGCGGATGTCGTCGAGCTGGCGCCGAAAGAGAACCTGCATGCCTGCGATTTTCTCACGGCGAAGCTGTGCTACAAAATTTTGTCTTACAGTCTGCTTGGCAAAAAAGCCTAAACGGTTTCCTCCATCCCCTCAAAAAACGTCTCATATGATACTTTGTAAAAGTGCCGGAGCCGGTAAAGCTTCTCCAAAGGGAGGGTCGTAAACCCGCTCTCGTATTTCTGCACCTGCTGGTAGGAAACATCCAGAATCCCGGCAATGTCCTTTTGGGAAAGTTTTTTCGCCTTACGTAAAATTTTGAGGTTAAAACCGACAATCGGTCCCAGATTTTCTACCATAAATTGAATATACTTTCCTTTTTAGAAAGTTTCAAGGCTAATTTTCTGCAATAGTAATTCGACAAGGCAAGTTCGCATGCCATAGTGCATTCATGGATTCTCAATGGCTTAAGGCGCAATTCAAGGCACATCCCGGCAAAAGCAAGGCCGGGCTGGCGGCCACACTGGGGCTTGAACCGCCCGCCATTAGCAAAATCCTGAACGGTGCGCGCCAGATCAAGGCGCAGGAATACCATGGCATGCGCCAGTATTTCGGACTGCCTACCGACGGGCAAAAAGCCGTCAGCGGTAATGGCTACGTGATCCCGCCGCTCACGCTCGAACAAAGCTTCCAGGAGTTCCGGGAGAAAAGAGATTCGGACTGGGTGATCCCGGCCGATATTTTGCATGCGCGCACGCGCACGCCGCCGGAGAAGATCCGCATCTTCGAAGTCCGTGAGCGCGTGATGGAGCCGGATTTCCGCCAGGGTGAATTTGTGATCGTCGATCTTTCCGATCGCGCGCCGTCGCCGCCCGGGATTTTTATTATTTCCGACGGGTTCGGCCACATGGTGCGTCACTGTTCTTACGTGCCGAAATCAAGCCCAGCCAAAATTCGCGTGGCGGCGGCGCATGCTTCTTTCGAAACACAGACCCTGCAGGAACATGAATTTGAAATTACGGGCCGCGTGATTGCGCGGTTGCACTGGCTATAGATCGCCACCTAAATCATCTTGGGCGCGCCAGTCAAACGTGCTGGCAACAAAGGGCGCATTGATGAAATTGTCCTTGCCGTAGCGCAGTGAAATGCCCTCCAGATCCGTGATTGTCCCACCAGCGGCACGCAGAATGGCGTCGCCCGCCGCCGTGTCCCATTCACTGATCGGTACCATGCGCGGGTAAAGATCGGCTTTACCTTCGGCCAGCGTGCATATTTTCAGAGAGCTCGGCATATAGACAAGCTTGTTGATTTTGTAATTTTGCAGGAATGAATCGAATTTGTCCGATTTGCCGTGGTAATTTGTCACCACCGTCAAGCCCTCGTTCAGCGGCGTGCGCACGCGTATCTCTTTTTCTTTGCCGGTATCCTTGCTCCAGCGCATAGCCTTGCCGCCTGCGTGGCCGGAATAGACGATGCCCTTCACCGGCGCATAAATCACGCCGAGCACCGGCTCGCTGTTTTTAATGAGCGCAATATTGACGGTATAATCCGGGCCACCCTTGATGAATTCCTTGGTCCCATCGAGAGGATCGACCAGCCAGAAATATTCGGACGCGCTGATATCCGGCATATCGCCGCCATCTGCGCGCTCCTCGCCGATGAAGGGAATTGAGGGCAGAATGCCGGCCAGCGCTTTCTGAATGCAGTCTTCAGCCTTGCGGTCGGCGATGGTCACCGGCGAGCCGTCACCTTTTTCGCGGATATCCAGCGCGTCATGGTCTTCGAAATATTGCAGGGTGATCGCGCCCGCCTCCAGCGCAACACGCCGCACCATATTAGAGAGTGCGCCGAGATTATGGAGAAGACGTTCGTCCATCGTTTATTTCGCGGCAGTTTTTTTAACGGTCGCTATGCCTGGCAGAACAGGCGCGCGACCGACAGAGATGTAATGGAAGCCCTTGGCGCGCATATCCGCGACTTTGTAGATATTGCGCATATCGATGATGCATTTTGTTTTCATGGTCTCGCCGAGGCGATCCAGATCGAGCCCACGGAATTCATTCCATTCCGTTAAAATAACGAGCGCGTCGGCATCTTTCGCCGCCGCATATTCATCCGTACACCATTCGACATCCTCGAGATGTTCCTTCGCGCCTTTCATCGCCGCCGGGTCGTAGGCGGCGATTTTCGCACCTTCTTCCTGCAGCAGCGGAATGACAACGAGGCTGGGTGCCGCGCGCACATCATCGGTGTTGGGCTTGTACGAAACACCGAGCACGGCGATGCGCATTCCATCGACACTGCCGCCGCACGCCGTCATGACGCGCTGGGCCATGCTGCGCTGACGCTCATCATTCACCCAGATCACAGTTTCAATGAGGTTCTGCGGCGCGCCATGCTTCTGGCCGATCTGCGTGAGGGCCAACGTGTCCTTGGGAAAACAGGATCCGCCGAAACCAGGGCCCGCATGGAGAAATTTCTTGCCGATGCGGCCGTCAAGACCGACGCCCTTTGCGACTTCCTGCACGTTCGCGCCGGTTTTTTCGCACAGATTGGCAATCTCGTTAATGAACGTAATTTTCATGGCAAGGAATGCGTTGGACGCATATTTGATCAGCTCGGCGGTTTCCGGACTGACCACGACCATCGGCGTTTCATTGATGTAAAGCGGGCGGTACAGCTCACGCATAATCTCGATGACGCGCGGGGATTCGGTGCCGATGACGATGCGGTCGGGGTGCATGAAATCATTGATCGCAGCGCCTTCGCGCAAAAATTCGGGATTGGAGCAGATCTCGAAATCCGCATCCGGTCGGACGGCACGGATAATTTTTTCAACCTCGCGCGCGGTCCCGACCGGGACGGTCGATTTCGTGACTACAAGCGTATAGCCATTTATAAGCGCAGCAATATCCTTCGCCGCCTGGTGGACGTAAGACATATCGGCGTGGCCGTCCTCGGGACGCGAAGGCGTGCCAACGGCAATGAAAACGGCATCCACGTCCTTAACGGCTGCGCCCAGATCCGTGGTAAAAACCAGGCGCCCGGCTTGGACCTGCTTTTCCACCAGCGTCTCAAGCCCGGGTTCATAAATGGGAATTTCGCCTTTCTGCAGGCGCACGATTTTATCTGCGTTTTTATCGACGCAGGTGACATTGATACCAAACTCGGCAAAACAGGCTCCTGAAACCAGCCCGACATAACCCGTTCCGACAACGCCTATACGCATGATCCAAGTCCTTTCAAGACGCTCTTGATTTATGGGCAGGACCCTATCTGATTTTCCTGCCGGTTGGAAGGCCAAAACCCCTTATTTCCGGCCCTTTTGAGGGCATTAAAGGCGCTTGTTTATGGACAGGCGAAGGGATCGTTGCTATACCTTCCCCATATTACCCGAAATACTGGAGATTACAGATGTCCAAAAAAGATAAAAACGCAGGCATTACAGGTATTAAAGACAGCACGCCAGGTGCGGCAAATAACTCTTTTCCGCTCTTCTACAAGAACCCGATGCCGCTCGACGCCCAAAAGCACGCCAAACTTTCTCTCAGGAAGAATTTCGGTTTTAATTTTGCCAAGGGCGTCAATGCCGTGCCGGTGAACCTGATCGAGCTGCCGCAGGTTTGCCATTTTTATCCTATCGCTTTCAGCCCGGACAGCAACGCCACACCCGTTGCCATTACAGGTTTGCGCGATCATGAAAATCTTTTTATCGGCAAGGACGGCATATGGAGTGAATTCACGTATATCCCCGCCTATGTCCGCCGCTATCCGTTTATCTTCTCGGAACTGCCGGGCAACCAGAAACTGACCCTTTGCATTGATGCTGGCGGTGATGTGACCGAAGAAAACGGCGAGCAGAAATTTTTTGATAACGACGGCAAAGCTACGACGCTTGCCAGCAATGCACTTGAATTCTGCAAGTCCTATCACGGTGCCGCGCAGCAGACGATCGAGTTCGGGCAGGCGCTGGCGAAAAGCGGCCTGCTGGTCGAACGCGAAGCGCAGATCAATCTTGCCGGCAACAAGCGCATAAGTTTTTCCGGTTTTCGCATCATAGACGAGAAAAAGCTGGCCGAGATGGATGATAAGATCTTCCTCGACTGGCGCAAAAAAGGCTGGCTGCCGTTCCTCTACGCGCAGCTGTTCTCGGGCGCACAATGGCAGCGACTCACGCACATGCTGAATGAGCGGATAGAACAAGAAGCCGCCTGAATTGCCTTATAAACAGGGAAAAACGGGGATTTGCCGTTTTTCTTGATTACGGCAAAGAGGCGTGTTAGGACTTTAGATGTTATTGAACATAATGGGGATTCAAAAATGGCAAAAGTAGGCGCACAAAGAGCAGCAGAACTGACCGGGCGTTCCAAATCAACCATCCAGCGCGCGATGAATAACGGCAAGATTTCGTATGAAGTCGATGCCAATGGCCGCCGTGTTCTGGACGTGTCTGAAATTGAGCGTGCTTTCGGCCTGGCGCCCGCGGACTCCCAAACCCATTCTTCCGTTGAGGAAGAAATGGAAAAAGTATCCACCATGCTTGAATTCGAGCGCACGAAAATGCGCATCAAGTTCCTGGAGGAACAGATCGAGCTGGCCAATACCCAGATCGCCGACCTCAAGGACCAGCGCGACCTCTGGCAGAAGCAGGCTTCACAAGTGCTGATCACCAGCCAGTATTCCCAGAAGCAGGCCGAAGATCTGCGCGAAGAACTGAAAGAGCGCGAGCGCAAAATGCAGGAAGCCCGCATGAAGCGCCAGAAGCAGATCGACCAGCAGATGAAGCGGCTCAAGGCCGGCAACGAAAACGCCGATGAAGCGGCTACCCAGGACGAAAATTTCAATTTCAAGACCCTGTGGAAGCGCGTTAAGGGTACCTGATAATTACAAACTCCATAACCCCGGCGAAAGCCGGGGCCTGAAGCCAAAGATCCCGTCTTAAAGACCGGATTTCGTTTTTTGCGGTAAAATCTGTATAATATAAGATATGAACTTTCGCCAAACCCGAACCGCATTTTTTATAGCCCTGGCTGTTTTCTTATTTTCCCCAAACGCGCAGGCACAGGATTCTGCCGCTAACCCTTACGACAATGTGCCCGAAGAATATCTGCAGGAAGCGAAGCAGTTTCATCAAAATTGCTCTGTCAATGCCACGATGAACATGTATTACAATTGCGAATGCATGGAAGTGAAATATCTCGATTATAGAATTGCCAAGGGACCCGACATTTCACAAAGCGGGATTATGCTGAATCTGCAGACTGAATGCCGCGATGCGACCCTGGCGGCCGGGTCGGAATATGGCCGCTGCCTTGAGACGGCCGGACTTTTGCCGAAAGGGACGGACCCTGAAAAATTCTGTACCTGCACCGCCAACACCTATGCGCGACTATTCCAGTCTTCGAAACTTGCGGCAAATTCGAACAACATCGTCACTCTCAAGTCCAAAGCACACCTGATGTGCGAGAACCCCGCCCTAGCGCGGCAGTTATACCCCGACCTCACCCAATAAATTCTAGATAAACGCGGAGCCTTTCACGGCCGCCTGCAGATGACCTGCGGCGGCAGGGAGAAGATTGCCGATGAAAAAATCGGCCGTGCGGCGCTTATCCGGTGACAGGGAAGCGCAGCGCGACAGAGACGCAGCCCCGGCAATCAACGCGAAGCCCTTAAGATAAGGCGTGGCCGCCGCAGCCACAAAAACCATGTTTTTCTCCGCGCCATGCTGAACGATAATGCCTGTGGCCTCGCGCAGACCTGCAAAATATTTCGCGAATGTTTCGCCATCCTGTTTTGCCATGCGGCGCTCCAGATCATCCATGCAGGCTTTGGCGCCCGCCGCTTCGTCGCGCAATAGTTTGCGGAAACTCAGGTCGGCGCCCTGGATGCCGTTGGTGCCCTCATAGATGGGGAGAATGCGCGCATCGCGGTAAAATTGCGCAGCGCCGGTTTCTTCGATATAGCCCATGCCGCCGTGAATTTGCAGCCCAAGCGACGTGACCTCACAGGCCATATCGGTGCACCAGCTTTTGACAATGGGCGTGAGGATTTCCACGCGCGCCTGCGCATTCTTGTCGCCGGTATTTGCCTTATCGAGTGCCATGGCTGCTGCAAATGTCAAAGCGCGACCAGCCTCGATTTGTGATTGCATACTCATGAGCATGCGCCTGACATCCGGATGGTGTTCGATGGAAACGCGCTTGCCGGTTTCAAAGGATTTTCCCTGCACGCGTTCTTCTGCATATTGCCGCGCCTTTTGATAAGAAGCTTCGGCAATCGCCACACCCTGCAGACCAACTGAAAGCCTTGCATTGTTCATCATGGTGAACATGTATTTAAGGCCCTCGTTTTCTATACCAACGAGATAACCCGTTGCGCCACCTTTATCGCCGAACTGCATGGTGCAGGTGGGAGAGGCGTGAATGCCAAGCTTGTGCTCGATCCCGGTGCAGATCACGTCGTTGCGCGTGCCGCCCTCCAGGAATTTGGGCACGATAAAGAGGGAAATTCCTTTCACATCCGCGGGCGCGCCTTCTATGCGGGCAATGACGAGATGGATGATATTATCTGCGAAATCATGCTCACCGTAAGTAATGAAGATTTTCTGGCCAGAAATTTTATAGGTGCCGTCCGCCTGTTTGACGGCTTTTGTATTCAGCAAACCGAGGTCCGATCCCGCCTGCGGTTCGGTCAGGTTCATGGTGCCTGTCCATGTGCCCTCGATCAGTTTCGGCAGGTAGAATTTTTTCTGTGCGTCCGAGCCGTGCGCGAGGATCGCCTCGACAGCGCCCTGATTTAAAAGCGGGCAGAGGCCAAACGCCATGTTCGCGCCCTGCCACATTTCCTGCACGGCGAAGGCCAGCGCCCACGGCAAACCCTGTCCGCCGAACTCTTCCGGGAAGACGACGCTGTTCCAGCCGGCATCGCGGTATTGATGATAGGCTTCTTTGAAACCCGGTGATGTCGTCACGGCGCCATTCGATAATTTTGCACCCTGTTTATCACCCACTACATTGAGCGGCGCCAGAATTTCCGAAGACAATTTCGCGGCCTCTTCCAGAATCGATTCGGCCAGTGCGCGCTCGGGCAGGCCTTCCCCGCCGAAGACATCATAGAGCAGGAAAAGCTGGTCCTGAACGGGGGGATTATAGAGGCTCATGCGTGCTGAACTCATTCTGGCATGGGGGTTGCAGTTATCGGAGTACGCAAAACAGACAGGCTTGGGATATTATTGATGGATCTGGCGGCAAATACAATTCAAAACAAGATGTTAGTCTCCCTGACGGCACGGGCGTCAACCTCCGTCATGAATGCCATAACCAAAGCCAGTGCCCGGACAGGCGTCAATTTTGCCTACATGGTGCAGCAGGCCTCCGCCGAGAGCAATTTCGACCAGGACGTTAAAGCAAAAACCAGTTCAGCCTCAGGTCTCTACCAGTTCATCGAAAGCACGTGGCTCTCCATGGTCAAAAAACACGGCGCCGCGCACGGCATGGCGGCCGAGGCCGCGCAGATTGGAGTACGCGGCAAGGTCGCGGATAAAAGTGCGCGCAAGGAGATTCTGGAATTACGAAACGATCCCGAGAAAGCCTCGGCCATGGCGGCAGAGTTTGCCCGCGAGAATGAGAGTTTCCTTAAATCCCACTGGGGCGGCAAGGTCGGCCCGACAGAACTCTATTTCGCGCATTTCATGGGCGCGGGCGGGGCTTCGGCATTTTTGAAAGCGCGTGACGCCGACCCGGCGCAAAGCGCGGCCGTTATTTTCCCCGCCGCCGCACGCGCCAACCGCAATGTTTTCTACGACACAAAAACCGGCCGCCCGAAAACCATGGACGAGGTTTACGCGTTCTTCGACCGGAAATTTGAAATTAAAAATGCCGATATTTCCACGGCTTTTGCCGAGAACGACGCCAAGCCTGAAGGCGGTCAGCGCTTTATGGGCCCGTCGATCCGTGTTGATGAAAATCAAGACAGCGCCGCATCCCGGACCGCCAGCCTGGTCTTTAAAAACAATACCGTGAACGCCCTGCTCTCTGATGCGCCGGCAGCAGGGACCGGTACAAACTACGCCTTTGCGCCAAAACGGTATAATGCTCTCGTACCGACACAGACGCTGATGAGTAATCCGGTCGAAATCATGTTTCTCAGCCAGCTGGGTCTGCCAACGGTTGATCGTCCTTCGAAAGTTCAATAATCTTCGTCATTATGAGCGATAGCGAAGCAATCTACTTTTAAAAAAGTATGGATTGCTTCGTCGCATATGCTCCTCGCAATGACGCCGGAGGAATGTTATTAATAAATCATGAGCTCTACCAATCCCATTCATATTCTCGATAAACGCGTGCAGTTGCTGCAGGCGGAAGGCGGATTCCGCACTTCGCTGGACAGCGTCATGCTAGCGGCGGCCTGCCCCGCGAAATCCGGCGATCATGTCCTAGATCTCGGGTGCGGCGTCGGCAGCGCGGGATTTTGCGTGCTGGCACGCGTGACAGGCGCACACCTGACGGGCGTGGACATACAGGGCGATCATATAGATCTGGCACGGCAAAATGCGGCGCTGAACGGGGTTGCCGATGTCTGCACGTTTATTTACGAGGACATCAAAAACCTGCGCGACGGGAAATTCCATCATGTGATCTGCAACCCGCCTTTTCTCGAGGCGGGAACGCATATGGCATCTCCGTTCGAAAAAAAGGCGCGGGCGCTCGGTCATATTGATGAAAATACGAATTTGAAAGACTGGATCGATACCGGCTTTAACATGCTGAAAAACGGCGGCAGCCTGACCCTCATCCACCGGGCGGACCATATCGATAAAATCATCCAGAAGCTGGGGAAAAAATTCGGCGCCATCGAGATTATCCCGCTCTGGCCGCATGCGGGCGAGCCGGCGAAGCGCGTGATCATAAGAGCCCTTAAAAACCGCAAGACCCCGGCGATTTTGAACCCGGGCCTGGTGTTGCACGAGAAGGATGGCAGTTATACGCCCGAGGCGGATGCAGTTTTAAGAAATCTCAAATCTATCTAACCGTCATTGCGAGGAAGCTTAGCTGACGAAGCAATCCAGCCGGCGGTGGGATGGATCGCCACGCTCTCGCAAAGCAAACCGCAGGTTTGTTTGCTTTTTTAAAAGAGCGAACAACCCCTTGGGGTTGCTTCGCGTTCGCTCGCGATGACGGTGATTTTAAGCTACCTGATTTTTTCGCGCAAGAATTCGGCGACTTTATCAATATGCATGCGCTCCTGCGCCATGGTATTGCGCTCGCGCGCCGTGACCGTGCCGTCTGCCACCGTATCATTGTCGATCGTGAAGCAGTAAGGCGTGCCGATTTCATCCTGGCGGGCATAGCGCTTGCCTATATTCTGCTTGATATCGAGATCGACGGCGAATTCCCCGCGTAGCTCAAAATATAATTTGCGCGCGATCGGCACGTGTTCGTCCTTGGCGGTGAGCGGGAGGATCGCGGCCTTCTTCGGCGCGACCTTCGGGTGGAAATTCAAATAGACGCCAGAAGGGCGGTTCGGATCAACGGTGTAAGCCTCACAGAGCAACGCGAGCACGCCGCGGGTGAGGCCGGCGGCCGGCTCGATCACATGGGGCACGAAGTGTTCATTGGTGGCAGGGTCGAAATAATCGAGCTTCTCGCCGGAGAATTTTGTGTGCTGCGTAAGGTCGAAATCGCAGCGGTGGGCGATGCCCTCAAGCTCGCCGAAACCGGGTGCGGAAAAGGGGAATTTATATTCGATATCGGATGTGCCGAGCCCCTCTTTCGCGTAGTGGGACAATTCATCCTGCCCATGCTTACGGAGCTGGAGATTTTTGTCCGAAAGGCCGAGATTCTTCCAGAATTTTGTGCGCTGGTCGAACCAGAAATCCATCCATTTTCCGGCTTCTTCCGGGCGGCAGAACCATTCCATTTCCATCTGTTCGAATTCGCGGGAGCGGAAAATGAAATTGCGCGGCGTCACTTCGTTGCGGAAGGCTTTGCCGATTTGCGCGATTCCAAAGGGCATTTTGACACGGGATGAATCGAGCACGTTCTTGAAATTGAGGAAAATTCCCTGCGCGGTTTCGGGACGCAGGTAGGCCTTGTTTTCTTCACCGGCCGTAGCGCCCACGAAAGTTGGGAACATTAAATTAAACTGACGCGGTTGCGTTAGTGTACCAGGCTCCTTGGCATCAGGGCCCCAAACCTTGTCAATATTTTGAATTTCAGCATAGCCGGTCAAAAAAACTCTTTCAGGAAAATTATCCTCAGAAGGAAGTCCTAGTTTTTTTAAACGCTTATTGATGTCTTCAATCGGGGCATCACTTAAAAACGCTGGTTCATATTCTGTTTTAGATGATCCTCTAAGAATAATTATATGATCAGCGCGATATCTTAATTTTGTTTCCCGACAATCTATTCTTGGGTCGGTGAAGCCGCCGACATGGCCCGAAGCTTCCCAGGCTTTGGGATGTTGAATAATAGCAGAATCCAGTCCCACAATCTCGACGGGCTCGCCATCCGGACCAATGGGGGGACAGGTGACCATCGATTTCCACCACAAATCGCGCAGATTATTTTTCAGCTCAACCCCGAGCGGGCCGTAATCCCAGAAGCCGTTCAGCCCGCCGTAAATGTCGGAGGCCGGGAAGACGAAACCGCGACGCTTGGCCAGCGCGACGATGTCTTTCATGTCTTTGGGTGCGTCACTCATCAGGGCATTAGGCCGAGTTTTTGAGGTAAAAGCAAGAGTGAAATCAATGCTTTAGGCCGTAAAACTTTGAGTTTGCAAGGGTTTTATGCTATAGTTTGGGTTAAATGAGATTAAGATCAGAAGCCGGAGTAAACACGACCACTGATTTTGCAGGGGCAGTCACCCTTACGAAGTATACCGCTGCTTCTTTTTACCTGGCATCGACAACGGAAACCAATACCCTAATAAAGTACAGAAAATCTCTTGAGATTATCGAAGCCAAAAAACGGCAGGAAGGCGAGAATAATCAGGATTACATCATGATGCTCGCGATTGTTGTGAATTCTGACCAGCGCGATGATTATTTTATGCCGTCTCATATTGAATTCAAAGACGGCAGAGTCATGACGACTGAGCAATTTTTTGAGTTTATCGACAAGGTTAAACAAGCGCCTGACGAGCATTGCTATGGTTACGACCTGTCCAATAAAGACGATCTTGCAGAATTCCTGCATGAGTTTATCAAGCCGGATTGCCGCTTCATGTGCCTTATCCAGCATCACGATATTTAACGGTTTTCCGCCCTTTTTACGGGCTGGAACCCCTCTTTTAATTCTGCTAGTTTAGTGCCCTATGGCACAGCGCATAACCCCTTCGGATATTACCGGTTACAAGGCCCGCAAGCAAAAGGTCGTCTGCCTCACGGCCTATACGGCGCCGATGGCGCATATTCTCGATCCCCATACAGATGTTCTGCTGGTCGGCGATTCCGTCGGCATGGCGCTGTACGGCATGGAGAATACGCTCGGCGTTACGCTTAATATGATGATCAACCACGCGCAGGGCGTCATGCGCGGCTCGCACAAATCCTGCGTCATTGTCGATATGCCGTTCGGCACGTACGAGAAAAACCCGGAGCAGGCCCATGCATCCGCATCGCGCGTTATTAATGAAACCGCGGCTTGCGGCGTCAAGCTGGAAGGCGGCGCGGAAATGGCAGAGACGATTCATTATCTTGTCTCGCGCGATATCCCGGTGATGGGCCATATCGGCTTGCTGCCGCAATCGGTTATCAAAGAAGGCGGCTACAAGATCAAGGGCCGGGGCGAACAGGAAGAGCAGCGGCTGCTGAATGATGCGCGAAGCATAGAACAGGCGGGGGCGTTTGCCTTCGTGATCGAGGCTACAATTGAAAACGTCGCGCGCGATATTACGGCTTCCGTCAAAATCCCCTCCATCGGCATAGGGGCATCGGCCGCCTGCGACGGGCAGGTGCTGGTGACGGATGAAATGCTGGGGCTGCTCTACAGCAAAACCCCGAAATTCGTGCAGAAATACGGCGATATCGCCAGCGATATCGCGCGCGCGGCGGCGACTTATGCGCTGGATGTGCGGGCAGGAAAATTTCCTGCGGAGAGCCATGTCTATACGCCGGAATTTTTTTCCACGGCCAAAAAAGCTTTATGAAGATTGCCCGCACGCGCCTCGAACTCGAACGCGAGCTCAAAATCTGGCGCGCGGAAAATCTCCGCACCGGTTTTGTCCCGACGATGGGCGCGCTGCATGAAGGTCATTTATCGCTGGTTCGAATCGCACTGGAGAATTCAGACCGCTGCGTCGCAAGTGTTTTCGTTAACCCGACGCAGTTCGCGCCGCACGAGGATTATAGATCCTACCCGCGTCAGGAAGAACAGGACCTGGCCCTGCTGGAAAAGAGCGGCACGCACCTGGTTTACATCCCGGATATGGACGAAATGTACCCGGACGGTTTTGCCGCGGATATGAAGGCAGGGCTTGCCGCGCGCGAACTGGAAAGCTTTTTCCGGCCCCATTTTTTCGATGGCGTGGTGACGGTGGTGCGCAAACTCTTCGACCATGTCCAACCGCAACTGGCCGTGTTCGGCGAGAAAGATTACCAGCAGCTTTGTGTTATCCGCGAAATGGTGCTGGACGATCAGCTGCCGATCGCGATCCGGGCCGCACCGATCATACGCGATTCCAAGGGACTGGCGCTGTCGTCCCGCAACGCCTATTTCACGCCGGAACAGTTACGGCAGGCGCAGGCCCTGAACGAGATTTTATTTACGCTGGCAGCGCAATTCAGAATTTCTCTCGACAAAAAACCGGTCCTGATCGCCGCCGCAATCGAGAAAATCCGCCGGGCGGGGTTTGAAGAGGTGCAATATCTGGAACTCCGTGATGCGGAGACGCTGCGCCCTATCAAGGAGCTGGTGCGCGCCCCCGCCCGTCTGCTCGTCGCCGCCAAACTGGCCGGGGTGCGGCTGATTGATAACGTGGCGGTATAAAAAATATCAATGTCATCCCCGCGGCATGACCCCGGACTTGATCCGGGGGAATTCGCACAGCGGGGATCCGGAAAAAAGACAGCCCGCCAAAGCGGGTTGACCTTATGGACCCCCGCCGTTAGTGTTCGCTACTCGAACCGCGGGGGTGACAAATTGGGAGTTACCCGCCCACTTTCCGGACTTTGGATTTCTTTTTCTCTGCGGATTTGCTGGAGCCGTGACTGTCGGCCCTCGGCGCCGTATTTTTTTTCCCTTTCACAGCGACGCCTTTTTTGGTGCGCGGCTTGCGGGCTGTTTTTGTCTTCTCGGCTTCTTCGCCTTCCGCTGCGTGGTCAAACTGCACGGGACCGGAGTCCTTGCCTTTTGCAGATGTATCGCGATCCACAAGCTCGACAAGCGCCATGGGCGCGGAGTCGCCATAACGGAAACCGGCTTTCAGAACGCGGATATAGCCGCCGGCGCGGCCTTCATAACGCTCGGCCAGCACGTCGAATAATTTCTTCACCTGCGTTTCATCGCGCAGTGTCGAGATAGCCTGGCGGCGACGGCTAAGCGCACTGTCCGGATTGGCCAGCGCTTTTTTGCCAAGCGTGATCAGCTTTTCCGTGTAGGGGCGCAGTTCCTTGGCTTTCGGCAAGGTGGTGACAATCTGCTCATGCTTGATGAGCGCAGCCGCCATATTGGCCAGCATGGCCTTGCGGTGGCTGGAATCGCGGTTCAGCTTGCGGTGTGCAATACGGTGTTTCATAGGTTTATTCCTTCATTAATCCTTAAAACGGCTCATCGACCTTCTTGATCAGCTCGTCCATATTCTCCGGCGGCCAGCCCTCGACCTGCATGCCGAGATGCAGACCCATGTTGGACAGGACTTCCTTGATTTCGTTCAGCGACTTGCGGCCGAAGTTCGGCGTGCGCAGCATATCGCCTTCGCTTTTCTGGACGAGATCGCCGATATAGACGATGTTGTCGTTCTTGAGGCAATTCGCGGAGCGGACAGACAATTCCAGTTCATCGACCTTGCGCAGGAGATTGCGGTTGAACGGCAGTTCGGATGCTTCCTCGCTGTCGCGGCTTTCTTCCGGCTCGTCGAAGTTGACGAAGATCTGCAACTGGTCCTGGAGGATGCGTGCCGCATAGGCCACGGCATCTTCGGGCGAGATAACGCCGTTGGTTTCAACGTTCATCGTCAGCTTGTCGTAGTCGGTGATCTGGCCGACGCGGGTGTCTTCGACTTCGTACGTGACTTTACGCACAGGCGAGAAGACGGAATCGATCGGAATCAGGCCGACAGGCGCTTCTTCCGGCTTGTTGTAGGACGCCGGGCGGTAGCCCTTGCCGAGATTGACGGTCATTTCCATGTTCAGCTTCGCGCCTTTATCCAGCGTGCAGATGACGAGGTCAGGATTCATGATCTCGATATCGGCACCGGCTTCGATCTGCGCGGCTGTGACTTCGCACGGGCCGGTGGCGGAGAGGCGCATTTTCTTCGGGCCTTCGGCATGCATACGCACGGCAAGCGCCTTGATGTTGAGAATGATATCGGTGACATCTTCGCGGACGCCTTCGATGGAGGAGAATTCATGCAGGACCCCATCGATCTGGACGCCGGTGACGGCAGCGCCCTGCAGGGACGATAGCAGGATGCGGCGCAGCGCGTTGCCAAGCGTCAATCCAAAGCCGCGTTCGAGCGGTTCGGCGATGACTTTACCTGTGTTCGGCGCGGATGATTTGGATACGCCCAGTTTCTCGGGCTTGATCAGTTCTTTCCAGTTTCTGTGTATCATTTGGTTCTCTTTCCTTTTATCATCCCGGCGCAAGCCGGATTAATTTTTTTAAACGCGAAGGCCCGAAGTTTTTAAGTTTTTATATTTCCTTCGTAACTTCGGATCTTCGCGTAATACTAATTTTAAACTCTTCTTCTCTTAGGCGGACGGCAGCCATTGTGCGGCACCGGTGTAATGTCGTTGATCTGCTTGATGGTGAAGCCGATCGATTGCAGGGCGCGGAGCGCGGACTCGCGTCCGGAACCCGGACCTTTAACCCGTACTTCCAACTCCTTCATACCGTGTTCCTGAGCCTTGCGGCCCGCATCTTCGGCGGCCATCTGCGCGGCGTAAGGTGTCGATTTGCGCGAACCCTTGAAACCCATCGTGCCGGCGGAGGACCAGGCAATAACGCGGCCCTGCTCGTCGCTGATGGTGACCATCGTGTTGTTGAACGTCGAATTGACGTGGGCGATTCCGACCACGATATTCTTGCGTTCTTTCTTCTTCATGCGGGCGACCGGTGCGCCGGCTTTTGCTGGTTGTGCCATAGCTCAGATCTCCCTTATTTCGTGACCATTTTTTTGCCGGCGATCGGTTTCGACGGGCCTTTGCGCGTGCGCGCGTTTGTTTTCGTGCGCTGACCGCGAACGGGCAGGCCGGAGCGGTGACGGATGCCGCGGTAGCAGCGCATATCCATCAGGCGCTTGATATTGAGCGACACTTCGCGGCGCAGGTCGCCCTCGATGGTGCAGCTCTGGTCAATTTCGGCACGGAGCTTGTTCAGCGTTTCTTCGCTGGCTTCGCCCATGCGCTGCTGAAGATCAACGCCCAGTTTTTTGCAAATTCTGAAAGCCGTCGTGCGGCCGATTCCGTGAACATAGGTGAGCGCGATCGGGATGCGCTTTTTATCGGGTACGTTGACCCCGGCAATACGTGCCATGTCGTTTTCCTTTCAATTTCTGGCCGAACCGTGCGCCCGTCTGCCCATTACGCTTCCCGGGATCAGTTCGTAAATTTAGCTTCCAAAGTGGAAGAAGCGCGGAATATAGGGGGTTAGTGGGAAGGGGTCAATAATTTTTATTTAACCTAAACTCACTAATAAAAATCATTCTCGGAATACGGAAGATCTGGCTCAATTTTTTCCGGGCGGGCAGCCGAATAATTCAGACCGACAGTATTGGCTTTTTTGTAGTTGGCGCTAATATCAGGATGACTTCCTTTTACATAAAATCTATATTTTGTTTGATTGATTTTGGCTGTAATCATATGTTCTGTAATACTATTCGCCTCCTTTTTTAATACTTCCAAAGCATCTTCTATCAAATTTTCAATGGTGGCCTGATAGCAAAATATATAACGCAGGGCGCCTTTCTTTTTATCTCCAACGGGTTCCTTCTCAAGGGTCAGAATATAGGCTGAACGATTATTATCCGGCGCGGGCAGATGCAAAGGAAGCTGGAAATCTTTAATTTTTATGATTTTTCCAGTGATAGTACGATACACAATTTCACGTGCATCAAGATTAGGACTTTGCACATTAACGGGGGCAATTTTTTCTGTCATAATTTATATCTCTTTTGCTAATATTTATGCATATACGTACAAATAAATGCAAAATATGTCAAACTATTTTGATATGTTTTATAGTAGGAATATTTTCCTTGACATTTTACCCGCCTTTGCCTATCCTGCTCCCTGAACCGGTTCCCACGGCGGATCTGGACATGCAGGGGCCGTCCGATGCCGAAGGATGGACATCACAATCCGGTATGACGGGCCGTTCGGGGAGAAATTTTAAGCGCTCTCACGGGCGCCCGTGCTTGCTTGTTTTTACAGGCATGAACGCGAAAACCATACGGGATTTAACATCCCGGCCCCGCACATTCCCTTTAAAAAGGCAGGTCGTTCCTACGGCGCCTTCGTCATTGCGAGGAGGACAAAGTCCGACGCGGCAATCCAGTTTCTGGATCGCCACGCTCATTCCATTCGCTCGCGATGACGAAGAATAAAAAATCTGCAAACGAACTGAAGGAATTGAAGATATTTATTTTAATTCAAAATCTTCGCAATCGCTGCCGTCACATCATCGATGCTGCGCATGCCGTTGATTTTGCGCAGCAGGCCCTGGCGCTCGTAATAAGGCAGCACGGGCGCGGTCTGCTTGTGATAGACCGCGAGGCGGTTTTTCAGCGTTTCCTCGTTATCGTCGCTGCGGGCGGCTTGCGTTTCGGCGGCGCGGGTTTTGATGCGGTCGATCAGGGCGGCGTCATCGACCTCGAGGACAATCACGTGGTGGATTTTACTGCCTTTCTCGGCGAGCATTCTATCCAGCGCCTCGGCCTGAGGAATCGTGCGCGGGAAACCATCCAGGATAAAACCCTTCGCGCATTCCGGCTGGCTGACGCAATCTTCAATCAGCTTGATGATCGTCTCGTCGGGGACGAGTTCGCCGTTATCAAGAATATCCTGCAGGATCTGGCCGAAATGGGTTTTGCTGGCGACTTCGGCGCGCAGCATGTCGCCCGTCGAGAGTTTCTTGAGTTTGTAAGTCTGCTGGATGCGCGTGGCCTGCGTGCCCTTGCCGGCGCCGGGCGGTCCGAAAATGATGATGTTCTGGGTCATGGTCTGCGTCTTCCGCCCAGCTTGGCTTTTTTCATCAGGCCTTCATATTGATGGGCGATCAGGTGCGAATGAATCTGTCCGACCGTATCGAGCGTAACCGAAACGACGATCAAAAGCCCGGTGCCGCCGAAATAAAACGGCATGGCATAATGGGCGATCATGAATTCGGGGAGCAGGCAGATGGCGCAAAGATAAACCGCGCCAATGAAAGTGATGCGGGTGAGAATATAGTCGAGATGATCGGCCGTGTTGTTGCCGGGGCGGATTCCCGGAATAAAGCCGCCGTAACGGCGCAGCATTTCTGCATTTTCCTCGGGGTTGAAAACAATAGCCGTATAAAAGAAGCAGAAAAACACGATCAGGCCGCCATAAAGCGCCATGTAAAGCGGCTGGCCGTGTTGCAGCAATCTTGCAATCATGGCCGTAATGTCACCGCCTTCGGCGCCGCTGAAACCAACGATGGTGAGCGGCAGCAAGAGCAGGGATGAGGCGAAAATCGGCGGGATAACGCCGGCGGTATTTAATTTAAGCGGTATATGGTTGGTTTCGGGCGAGGACATGCGGTTGCCCATCTGCCGTTTCGGGTACTGCACGATCACGCGGCGGTAAGAGCGTTCCATGAAGACGATGAAAACAATCGTGCCTACGATCATGACCGAAATCAGCAGCATTTCGAGGAAATTGAATTGCCCCTGGCGGCCAAGCTCCAGTGTGCTGACGATCGCGCGGGGGAGGCCGGCGACGATCCCTGCGAAAATGATCAGGGAAATGCCGTTGCCGATGCCGCGGGCGGTGATCTGCTCGCCCAGCCACATCAGGAAAATGGTGCCGCCGACGATGGTGATGACGGTGGAGATGCGGAAGAACATGCCGGGATCGATGACGGCGGAACCGCTTGACCCTTGCATGCCTTCGAGACCGACCGCAAGGCCGTAAGCCTGGATGGCGGCGAGGAAGACGGTGAGATAACGCGTGTACTGGTTGATTTTAACGCGGCCGGATTCGCCTTCCTTTTTCAAAGCCTCGAGAGTCGGCGAGAGCGATGTGCCGAGCTGCATGATGATGGAGGCGGAAATGTAGGGCATGATATTGAGGGCAAAAATGGTCATGCGCTGCAAGGCGCCGCCGGAGAACATGTTGAACATATCCAGAATGCCGCCGCCTTTTTGCGTGAAAATTTCATTCCACACATGCGGATCGATACCGGGCACGGGAATATATGTGCCGAGGCGATATACGAGAAGCGCGCCGAGCACGAAGAGCAAGCGCTGTTTCAGTTCAGTGGCCTTGGCGAGAGCGCCCCAGTTGGCGTTACGGGCCAGTTGTTCGACGGCGGAGACCATGTGGTGCGAAACCTTTCTTCAAAGCTCAGAAATAATTAAAGGAAATGGGCGTGGGGAGCAAGGTCGAAACGTCAAACCACCCGTCATTGCGAGCGAATGAAATGAGCGCGGCAATCCAGTCATATGAAAACCTTCTGGATTGCCACGTCGGGACTTTGTCCCTCCTCGCAATGACGTTAAGAAGCGGCCCTGGCGCCGCGTTTCTCGCGTTTCACAGGCTTGCGTTCGATGACGATATATTCGATCGAGCCGCCGGCTTTTTTCACGGCTTCCTCGGCAGACTTTGTTGCCTTGGTCAGCTGGAGATTGAGTTTAGCCGTGAGTTTGCCGTTGCCGAGCAGCTTGATGCCGTCCTGCTTGCGGCGGATAACGCCGGCCTTCACCAGCGCATCTTCATCCAGCGTGTTCTTGATATCGATCTGTTTCGCATCAACAGCTTCCTGCAGGCGGGAGAGGCTGAGTTCAACCAGCTTAGCCGCGAATTGTCTGTTGCTGAAGCCGAGCTTCGGGAGACGACGGTAAAGCGGCATCTGTCCGCCTTCGAAACCGCGAATGCCGGACACGCCTGTACGGGCTTTCTGGCCTTTTACGCCGCGCCCGGATGTCTTGCCCTTGCCAGAGCCGATACCGCGGCCGACGCGCATTTTCTTTTTCGTGGAGCCGGCTTTGGGTTTCAGTTCATTGAGTTTCATGATTCTTATCCTTTGTTTTCGTGCCTTCGGGCTTCGCCCTCCGGTTACTCCTTATCTACTTTAACGAGGTGCTTTACTGCTTTAATCATGCCGCGCACGGACGGCGTGTCTTCAAGTTCACGGCTGCGGCGCAGCTTGTTCAGGCCGAGACCGATGAGGGTCTGGCGCTGGTATTCCTGGCGGCCGATCGGGCTGCCGGTTTGTGTCACGCGCAAGGTTTTACCGCCAGAGGATTTTTTCGCTGCCGGTTTTACTTTTGCCGCTTCTTTCGCGGGCGCTTTTTTCTTTGTTGTCTCGGTCATAATCTAAATCCTTTTTTTTCGTGCCTTCGGGCTTCGCCCTCCGGTTACTCCCTTATTCGCTGTCCTGTTTCTTGGCGGCGTCTGCTTCTTCCGGTTTGCCTTCGCGGCCTGCGACGATGTCGCCGACCTTTTTGCCGCGGCGGGATGCGACGTGGCGCGGGCTCTGCATGTCCTCGAGCGCAGCAAACGTAGCGTTCACCATGCTGTAAGGGTTGTTGGAGCCGATCGCTTTTGCGACGATATCCTGAATGCCGAGCGCTTCGAACACGGCGCGCATCGGTCCGCCCGCGATAATGCCGGTTCCTTGCGGGGCGGAACGGAGATAAACGCGTCCGGCGCCGTGGCGGCCCTTGACGTCATGATGGATGGTACGGCCTTCGCGCATCGGGACGCGGATCATTTTACGTTTCGCCTGCTCGGTGGCTTTCTTGATGGCTTCTGGAACTTCGCGGGCTTTCGCGTGGCCGTGACCGACGCGGCCCTTGCCGTCACCGACAACGACCAGCGCGGCAAAACCGAAACGGCGTCCGCCTTTTACGACTTTTGCGACGCGGTTGATGCCGACCAGGCGTTCAACGAGTTCGGGCTGCTCATCGCGATCGCGACCGCCTTCTCTTTCTCTCTCTGCTCCACGGGCCATTTATACTTCCTTCCTTGATATATCTTTAAAAATCCAGTCCGCCGGCGCGCGCGCCGTCAGCCAGAGCCTTCACACGGCCGTGATATAAATAACGGCCGCGGTCAAAAACAACTTTCGTCACGCCGGCTTTCTTGGCGCGCTCGGCGATCAGTTTGCCGATTTCAGTAGCCGCCGCACTGTCAGCGCCACCTTTTTTCAGTTTATCCTTCAGGGCGGCTTCCAGCGTTGAAGCAGCGGCGAGCGTTACGCCCTTCGCATCATCAATGATCTGCGCGTAGATCTGGCGGCCGGTGCGGTGCACGGATAGGCGCGGGCGCGTTTGGCGCGTGCCGACCTGGTCGATATTGACGCGGCGGATCTTGTTCCGTGTGCGGAAATTGCGTCTTTGCGGTGCCGTTAAATTCTTTGCCATTGTTTCAATCCTTATTTCTTCGTGCCTTCGGTCTCTTATTTTCGTGCCTTCGCCCTTCGGGCTTCGGTTACTCCAACCGGACCTCCGGTTGCTCCTTATTTCTTCTTGCCTTCTTTACGCACGACATATTCATCGACGTAGCGGATGCCTTTACCCTGATACGGCTCCGGCGGTTTGAAGCCGCGGATGTCCGCCGCCACCTGGCCAACTTTTTGTTTATCGATGCCGGTGACTTCGATATTGACCTGGTTCTCGACCTTGACCGTAATGCCCTGCGGAATCGGGTAGCGGATTTCGTGCGAGAAACCGAGCGCCATGACCAGCGTCGTGCCCTGCAGGTTGGCGCGGAAACCGACGCCCCTGATCTCCAGTTTCTTGGTGTAGCCTTTGGTCACGCCGATCATCATGTTGCCCACGAGGACGCGCATGGTCGGCCAGATTTTCGGCGCGATTTCGCTTTCATTCTTCTTTGTGAGACGGATGATTTTCTGACCATCCTCATCTTCCAGCTTGGCGCTGACGTCATGATGAAGGCGCAGGGTTTGCTCCCCCAGCTTACCCTTGACCTTTACGTCCTGACCATTCACCTGGACCTCAACTCCCTGAGGGATGGCAACCGGATTTTTTCCTACACGTGACATTATACTGTTCCTTTTCCCATCAGCCCTAGAATACCTGGCATAAAATTTCGCCGCCGACATTGGCTGCGCGTGCCTTGTGGTCGGCCATCACGCCATTCGGCGTAGACACGACCAGGATGCCGAGGCCGTTATAAAAACGCGGCATTTCAGTGACTTTCGAATAGACGCGGCGCCCCGGCTTCGACACACGGTCGATCTGGCGGATAACGCCTATTCCTTCTTCGTATTTCAATTCGATGACGAGAACTTTCTTGTTGTTCTCGCGCGCATCGGTTTTATGGGCTCGGATAAAACCCTCGTCTTTCAAAACCTTGCACACATTTTCGCGCAGGTTTGAATGCGGACATTCAATAACCGGCAGGTTGGCCTGCTGTCCGTTCCGGATGCGGGTTAACAGGTCTGCTAAAGGATCGCTCATGCTCATGGTTGTCTCTCCTTACCAGCTTGACTTGACGACGCCGGGCAATTCGCCGCGGGACGCCAGGTCGCGCAGTGCAATACGCGACAGGTTAAATTTACGGTAGAACGCACGCGGTCTTCCAGAGAGCGCGCAGCGGTTGCGGATGCGGATCTTGGAGCCGTTGCGCGGCATTTCCGCCAGCTTGAGAACAGCCTGAAAACGCTCTTCAGCCGGGATATCGCGATTTTTAATGATTGCCTTCAGCTTGGCGCGCTTGACAGCGCCTGATTTCACCAGGCGGCGGCGCTTCTTGTCGCGTTCTATTATCGAAGTTTTAGCCATGTTCGCTTCTTTCCTTTACTTAATTTATAAAGGGCATCTTGAAGCCGCGGAGCAGCTCCTTTGCCTCGTCATTGGTTTTTGCGGTCGTGCAGATCACGATATCCAGCCCGCGGATCTTATCGACCTTGTCGTATTCGATCTCCGGGAAAATGATGTGTTCCGTCAGACCCATCGCGTAATTGCCACGGCCGTCGAAGCTGCGGCCGTTGACGCCGCGGAAGTCGCGGACGCGCGGGAGCGCGATCGTGACGAGACGGTCGAGGAATTCGTACATGTGCGTACGGCGCAGCGTGACCTTGCAGCCAATCGCCATGTTTTCGCGGATCTTGAAAGAGGCGTTCGATTTCTTGGAACGTGTAATCATGACGCGCTGACCGGCGATCTTGCTGAGATCGTTCGCGGCGTTTTCAATGAAGGCGCGGTTCTGGCTGGCTTCGCCCACGCCCATATTGAGAACGATCTTCGTCAGCTTCGGCACTTCGAATTTGTTCTTATAGCCATACTTCGCCATCAGGGCCGGTATAATTTCTTTTTCGTAGATGTCTTTATAACGCGCGTTCATGATCTTTTTCTTTCTTTCGTGCCTTCGGGCTTCACCCTCCGGTTACTCCTTATCCTATGGTTTCGCCTGATTGGCGGGCAAAGCGTGTCTTCTTACCGTCTTTCAGGGTTTTGTAGCCGACGCGGCTGGCTTTGCCGGATTTCGGGTCAGCCATGGCGACGTTAGAAATATGAATGGGCAGTTCCTTTTTCTGAATGCCGCCCGGAGAACGCTGGGACGGCTTTTCATGCTTAGTGACCATGTTCACGCCCTTAACAAGAACGCGCGCAGTCTGGGTGATGACTTTCATCACCTCGCCTTTTTTGCCTTTATCCTTGCCGGTCAGAACAACAACCTGGTCGCCCTTTTTGATTTTGAATTTCTGGTTCGTCATTAGAGCACCTCTCCGGCGAGCGAAATGATTTTGGCGTAGCCTTTGCCACGCAGTTCGCGGGTAACGGGGCCAAATATACGTGTGCCGATCGGCTCGCCTTGCGCGCTGATCAGGACGCAGGCATTGGTGTCAAAGCGGATTTTCTCACCGTAAGTACGGTTGAGGCCATGACGGGTGCGCACGACAACGGCGCGGTAAACGCCGCCTTTTTTCACGCGGCCGCGCGGAATGGCATCTTTAACGGATACGATCACGACATCGCCGATACCGGCGGTGCGGCGCTTGGATCCACCGAGCACTTTCACGCATTGCACTTCACGCGCTCCGCTGTTATCCGCCACGTCCATTCTGGTTTGCATCTGGATCATGGTTTATGCGTCCTTCTTTGCGGATTTTTTGGCAGCCGGCTTTTTAGCGGCTGATTTGGGAGCTGACGCTTTTTTCGAAGGTGTCGCGGCGCCTGAATATTTTTTCACGGGAGTCACTTCCGGCAGTTTGCCTTCAACAAGGACCGTCCATGTTTTTCTTTTCGAGATCGGGCGGCATTCCACGATCTGGACGCGGTCGCCGGTCTTGAATTGATTCTTCTCATCATGCGCGGCGTATTTCTTGCTCGTGCGGATGTATTTTTTGTAAACAGGGTGCATGGTGCGGCGCTCGACCTTCACCGTGATGGTCTTATCCATCTTGTCGCTGATGACTTCCCCTTCGAGTATGCGGCGTGGCATTTACTTGCTCCTCACTTTTTTCGTCTTGTTCGTTGCTGCCGGAATCTCGGAATCTCGGAGTTTCGGATTATCGGAACTTTTCTTTTTCCGAGATTCGGGTTTTCCGGGATTCTGAGATTCCGGTTTCTTTTCGTTCAGAATGGTCTTGATGCGCGCAACGTTGCGACGGGCATTACGGATCTCGGAGATTTTTTCAAGCTGGCCGCCGGTTTGCTGGAAGCGCAGGTTGAATTGTTCCTTCTTGTTATCCAGAAGAAGCTTTTTCAGTTCGTCTTCGCTTTTGCTGCGTAAATCTTCTGCTGTTGCTGTTTTCATGATTTAATCTTTCATTTTCGTGCCTTCGGGCTTATGCCCTCCGGTTACTCCTTTAATGATCCATGCCGACGCGGGCGACGAATTTCGTTTTGATCGGCAACTTGGCAGCGGCGAGATCAAGCGCTTCTTTCGCAAGCGTGCGGGATACGCCGTCGAGTTCGAACAGAATGCGGCCGGGGCGAACGCGTGCGGCCCAGAATTCAACGGATCCCTTACCGGAGCCCATGCGCACTTCAAGAGGTTTTTTTGAAACGGGGACATCGGGGAATACGCGGATCCAGACTTTGCCCTGGCGTTTCATGTGACGCGTCACGGCGCGGCGGGCGGCTTCGATCTGGCGCGCAGTCAGGCGGTCCGGCTCCATGGCTTTGAGGCCGTAGGCTCCGAAGGCGAGTGTGGCGCCGCTCTTGGCCAGGCCGTGAATGCGGCCCTTGTGCTGTTTGCGGTGTTTAAATTTTTTCGGACTTAACATGTCTCGTTTCTTTCGTTCACTTTGTTTTCAAACGCAAAAATTTCGCTTTCACATGGACTTTGAGCGCCAGCGCTCCAGTTCTCCATATGGCTTGTTAAAGCCAGTTTTTAGTAAATTTTGCCGGACCTTACCCTAACTCATAGGCAAAATCCAGTGTTTTTTCTCACATAATGTTTTGCGGGGCACTCTGATTTTTGAGAGAAAAATACGCCACATTCCAACCTTTAACTTCATCGTATTTAAATATCGCGGACTCATCTGGATCAGCCCAAGGTGTCATATTATGGAAAGTAAGCATGGTTTCCATTTTTTTCATTTCCTGCCCATCAGGTTCTCTATGAAACTGAGTGCGTACCGCTTGAGCAAAGTCTGCAAGGAATTTTTCTTTTTTCATAATCTTAAAGAGCTCCGCGGAAATTACGCCCGGTTGCCACCCCCGAGATTTTCGGCCGTGCGCTTGTCACGGGCCATCGGGTCATGTTCCATAACATCGCCCTTATAGATCCAGACCTTAACGCCGATAATACCGAACGCCGTCAAGGCTTCGGACGTGCCGTAATCCATGTCGGCGCGGAGGGTGTGCAGGGGCACGCGACCTTCGCGGTACCACTCCATACGGGCAATTTCAGTTCCGCCGAGACGGCCGGATACGTTAATACGAATACCGCCGGCGCCGAGACGCATGGCGGACTGAACCGCGCGCTTCATGGCGCGGCGGAAAGAGACGCGGCGCTCGAGCTGCTGGGCAACGCCTTCCGAGACCAGCTGCGCATCGATTTCAGGTTTACGCACTTCAACGATGTTCAAGGAGACATCGCCGCCGGCGCGCTTGGAAAGATCGGAACGGAGTTTTTCAATATCGGCGCCTTTTTTGCCGATGATGACGCCGGGACGGGCGGTGTGAACAGTCACGCGGACATTCTTGGAGGCGCGTTCGATAATCACCTTGCTGATGCCTGCGAGTTTCAGGCGGTCCTGCACGTATTCACGCAAGCGGAGATCTTCAACCAGCTTCTGGCCGTAATCACGGCCTGCGAACCAGCGCGAGTCCCAGGTGCGGTTGATGCCGACGCGGAAACCTATTGGATTAACTTTCTGACCCATACTTATTGTGCTCCTTGTTGGGATTTTTTAGCTTTGGCGGCGGCCGGCTTTTTAGCGGCCGGTTTCTTTGTTGCTGCCTTTTGTGTGCCTTCAGCGCCCTGCTCTTTTGCGCCTTCTTTTTTTGGCGGCGCTTTTTTGGCTTTTTCGGGAAGCGCTTCGCCTTCTTCGCGGACAACAACCAGAATGTTGCTGAATTTCTTTTCGACCTGCGCGGCGCGGCCACGGCCACGGGCGTGAAAACGCTTCATGGTGAGGGTCTTGCCGACAACAGCCTCGGCGACAATGAGACGATCAACATCGAGGCCGTGATTGTTTTCAGCATTGGCGATCGCGGATGCCAGAACTTTATAAACTTCCTGCGAAACGCGGCGGGTGGAAAACTTCAGATCGGTCAGGGCGCGGCCGGCTTTTTTGCCGCGGATCATCTGCGCGACCAGATTGAGTTTCTGCGCGCTCGATTTGATATATTTGGAATAGGCGCTTGCCTCATTCTCTTTCTGACGTCTTGGATTTGCGGATTGTCCCATGGGTGATTATCCTTTTTTCGCCGGCGGTGCTGAGTCATTGCCTGCTGAGGATTTTTTATCGGCAGGTGTGTGACCTTTAAACAGTCTTGTCGGGGCAAACTCACCGAGCTTGTGGCCGATCATCTGGTCGGTCACGATGACGGGGATGAATTTATTGCCGTTATGAACGCCGAATGTCAGGCCGATCATGTTAGGTAGAATTGTTGAACGGCGCGACCAGGTCTTGATGACCATGTTCCTGCCGGAATTTCTCGCTTCCTCAATTTTCTTGAGGAGGGATTTCTCGATAAACGGGCCTTTCCAGACGCTGCGTGCCATTATTTTTTCTTCCTTCTGCGAATGATAAATTTATCTGTAGATTTATTTTTACGTGTTTTCGCGCCCTTGGTCGGCTTGCCCCACGGTGTAACCGGGTGGCGTCCGCCGGAGGAACGGCCTTCGCCGCCGCCGTGCGGGTGATCGACAGGGTTCATGACGACACCGCGGTTATGCGGCATGATGCCTCTCCAGCGATTACGGCCGGCTTTACCTGTATTCGTGTTCATGTGATCCGGGTTCGACACGGCGCCGACAGTGGCCATGCATTCGCCCGAAACGAGGCGCAGTTCACCGGATGTCAGCTTGATCTGGGCCATGCCCTGATCGCGGCCGACCAGCTGGCCGTATCCACCGGCGGAGCGCACCATCTGCGCGCCCTTGCCCGGCTTCATTTCAATGTTGTGAATGATCGTGCCAACCGGCATGGAGCGCAGCTTCATGGCATTGCCCGGCTTCACGTCAACTTTTTCGCCGGAGACGATTTTTGTGCCGGCCTCGACGCGTTGCGGCGCGAGGATGTAACGCTTTTCACCGTCCGTATATTCCACGAGGGCAATGAACGCCGTGCGGTTCGGATCATATTCGATGCGCAGAACGGTGGCTTCCATGTCCCATTTGTTACGCTTCCAGTCGATGAAGCGATATCTTTGCTTGTGACCGCCGCCGATAAAGCGCGATGTGATGCGGCCAGCCGAGTTCCGGCCGCCGGTTTTCTTTTTACCTTCGGTCAGTTTCTTTTCGGGCGCACCCTTCCAGAGGCCGGAGCGATCGATTGTGATCAACTGGCGCTGCGAAGGCGTTGTGGGTCTGAATTGTTTTAAAGCCATGATCTTCTTCCTTATACTTTCGCGCCGACGTCAATCGTCTGGCCTTCGGCCAGCGTGACGATCGCTTTTTTCATGTCGCTGCGGAAACCTTTATTGCCCTTGAAGCGCTTGGTCTTGCCTTTGGACACGATGGTGTTCACGCCGGTAACTTTTACACCGAACAGAACCTCGATTGCCTGGCGGATGCGCGGCTTGGTCGCGGTCAGAGGAACCCGGAAGGTTACCTGGCCGTGCGCCGAGCCGAGCGTTGCTTTTTCCGTCACGTGCGGGTGGGAGATGATTTCATACATCCACTCGGAAGCTGCGGGGTTTTTGTTTTCGCTTTTTGCTTTTGCCATCGTTTTATTTCCTAGTCTTTCAGCGTTTCGGTCAGGTCGCCCACCGCTTCTTCTGTTAAAATCAGCGTGTCACGGCGGATAATGTCATAGACATTGGCGCCAGCTACCGGGAGCACATCGATACGCGGCAGGTTAGCCGCCCCGCGCGCGAAATTGACATCCACCTCCTTGCCGCCGACGATGAGCGCGGACGTAACGCCCATTTTCTCAAGCGAGGCCGCCATCGCCTTGGTCTTGTGGTCCCTGGCCGTGAGATTGTTCAGAATAATCAGCTTGCCTTCTTTTGCTTTCACCGACAGAGCGGTTTTCAGCGCGAGACGGCGCATCTTTTTCGGCATTTCCGTAGCATGGGAACGCACGACCGGTCCGAAAACCACGCCGCCGCCGATATCCTGCGGACGCTTAAGGTCGCCGGCACGGGCGCGGCCCGTACCTTTTTGACGCCAGGGCTTCGCACCGGTGCCGTTGACTTCGCCGCGGCCCTTGGCCTTGTGCGTGCCGGCGCGGCGCTTGTTCAGTTGGTAGCGCACCATGGCATGCAGAAGATCTTCGCGGATCTCGATGCCGAAGATGGATTTGTCGAGCTGAATCTCACCGACATTCTTGTTAGCCAAATCTTTTACAGCGACTTTCATGGTCAGCTATCCTTCTGTTCTTCGGTTTGCGCAGGCGCTGCTTCTTTTTGGATCGTGCCTCCGGCTTCGCCTTCGGTTACTCCATTTTGAGTCGTGCCTTCGATCTCTTCGAGATCTCCGGTTACTCTTTTTGCGACCGCTTTCGCTGGTGTTTCTTCCTTCTGCGGCTTAGCGCTCTCGCGCAGGCCGGCCGGTGTCGGTGCATCTTTCGGTGCGGGTTTCTTCACAGCATCGCTGATCAGGACCCAGCCATTCCTGTTGCCCGGAACGGCGCCGCAGACGAGGATCAAATTATCTTCCAAATCCACAGCAACGACTTTCAGGTTCTGCGTCGTCACGCGGGTATCGCCCATGTGACCGGCCATTTTCTTGCCTTTGAAAACTTTACCCGGATCCTGGCGCTGACCGGTGGAGCCGTGCGAGCGGTGCGATACGGACACGCCGTGCGTGGCGCGCAGGCCGCGGAAATTGTGACGCTTCATGGCGCCAGCAAAGCCTTTACCGATGGAGGTGCCGGTGACATCGACGAACTGGCCGACCACGAAGTGATTGGCGCCGAGCTCGGCTCCTACTTCCGGCAGGTTTTCATTCGTAACGCGGAATTCGGCGACCTTACGCTTCGGCTCGACTTTCGCTTTCGCGAAGTGGCCGCGGTTGGCCTTGGAGGTGCGCTTGACTTTCGCAACGCCCGCGCCGAGTTGAACGGCTATGTAGCCATCCTTCTCATCCGTGCGGAGCGCTACAACCTGGCACTGGTCCACTTTTAAAACCGTCACGGGAATGTGCTGACCATCCGCATCGAATATGCGGGTCATGCCTTCCTTACGTGCTATCAATCCAGTTCTCATTCTCTTCTTCCTTTTCCGTCATCCCGAGGCCTTTAGGCCGAAGGATCTTGTACTTTAATTCAAAGATCCTTCCTCCCTTACGGTCGTCAGGATGACACCTAAATTACGCGGCGGCGCGCTGGCCGATTTTAATTTCAATGTCTACGCCGGCCGGCAGGTCGAGCTTCATAAAAGCATCGATTGTCTGCGGCGGCGGGTCGAGTATTTCCATCAGGCGGCGGCTTGTGCGCATCTCGAATTGCTCCTGCGAGCCTTTGTCGATGTGCGGCGAACGGATCACGGAAAACTTCTTGATCTTCGTCGGCAGTGGAACCGGGCCACGGACGCTCGCGCCTGTGCGGCGTGCCGTGTTCAGGATTTCCAGCGTCGATTGATCGAGGATCCGGTGATCAAAAGCCTTCAGTGTGATCCGTATCGTCTGCGCGTCCATAGTCCTGATTTCCTTACTCTACAATTTTGGAGACGACGCCGGCGCCGATCCCCGCTTTCGCGGGGACAGGCTGTGCGCCTACATGTTTTGTTGCTGTTCTATTCGACAATTTTCGATACGACGCCTGCTCCCACA
>JBQTJN010000018.1:0-86044 GCA_052387095.1 Alphaproteobacteria bacterium | reverse complement strand
TTGTCTTTTCAGGGATCAGGCATAAGCTCAATAGAACAAAAGGTCAAGGGTTTTAGGGGTTTTAGGGGTTTTAACGGTAAGACGTACCCAAAGCCCGGGCCATTGATTTCAGGGCTTTACGCTCTGCCGAGCTGATGCTCAAATAGTCCTGAAATGATCTGCGCCGTCTTGCACCTTTGTTCTGAAGAAGATAACCCGGGTAGCGGGCAAGGCGCGTCGGAAATGAAAATCTGCGTTCGCAAAAAGCCATCGCAACGGCCTCCCCGATTTCCATGAGGTGATTGCGAATAGCCGACATATCCTTGCGGTCCCCATAGGCCCTTACAAATTCCATAGCCGCGCGGCATTCTTCGGGCACAGCGGTGATGTCCGAGCCCCACTGCGTCCATTCTTTTTGAGCAGAAAGCGTTTCGCTCATGATGGCCTGTATGTCGCTGGAAGAAAATACTTCGTGTGCGAAACCGTGGATGATGCCGCAGAGAGATTGCAATTCCTGCACGGTTGCCTCCTCGCCGCCTTCGCGGTCGCTTTGGCTGATCCAAAGGCCAATACGGTAGGGCAGGCGTTTGAGCACCTGGCGTTGATCGGGGGAAAGCTGCGAAAGGAAATCCATGGTCTATTAAACCATTCCGAAACCCCGGCGTAAAGCCGGAGTCTCCCGATCATAAAGACCCCGTTTTAAAAACGGGGTTTCGTTTATTTCAGGCGGCCATGGCCTGTTTCATGGCATCGCCGAGGCTGGCCGGGCTATCGGAGACGACAAAACCGGCGCGCTTCATGGCGTCCATCTTGGCGGCCGCCGTATCGTCGCCGCCGGAAATGATGGCGCCGGCATGGCCCATGCGTTTGCCGGGTGGGGCCGTGACGCCGGCGATAAACCCGGCGATGGGTTTTTTCTTCTTCAGGGATTTATAGAATTCGCAGGCCTCGAGTTCGGCCGTGCCGCCGATCTCGCCGATCATCAGGATGCCGAGCGTTTCATCGTCCTGCATGAAGAGTTCGATACAGTCGATGAAGTCTGTACCATTCACAGGATCGCCGCCAATGCCGATGCAGGTGGTCTGACCCAAACCGGCCGCCCCGGTTTGTGCAACCGCTTCGTATGTGAGCGTGCCGGAGCGGGAAACAATACCGATCTTGCCGCGCTTGTGGATATGGCCGGGCATGATGCCGATCTTGCATTCGCCGGGCGTGATGATGCCGGGACAGTTGGGACCAATCAGGCGCGTTTTCGAGCCAGTGAGCGCGCGCCTGACCTTGACCATATCGAGCACGGGAATGCCTTCGGTGATGCAGACGGCGAGATCCATTTCGGCATCGATCGCCTCGAGAATAGCGTCGGCTGCGAAAGGAGGCGGGACGTAAATGACGGTCGCGTTGGCGCCGGTTCTTTCCATGGCTTCGACGACAGTATTAAAGACCGGCAGGCCCAGATGTTTCGTGCCGCCCTTGCCCGGCGTGACGCCGCCGACCATTTTCGTGCCGTAAGCAATAGCCTGTTCAGAATGGAATGTCCCCTGCGCGCCGGTGAAGCCCTGGCAGATGACTTTAGTGTTTTTATTGACGAGTACGGCCATATTAAATCTTTCTCTTATGCAGCAACTTTGGCTTTGTTGGTGGCGTCGACGACTTTTTTGGCGGCGTCGCCGAGATCGCCCGCGGTGATGATGGGCAGGCCGGAGTTTTTCAGGATCTCCTTGCCCTTCTCGACATTCGTACCCTCGAGGCGCACGACCAGGGGCACGCTGAGTTTTACCTCCTTCGCGGCGGCAATAATGCCTTCGGCAATGATATCGCATTTCATGATGCCGCCGAAGATATTGACTAGCACGCCCTTCACTTTCGGGTCGGCGAGGATGATTTTAAAGGCGGCCGTGACTTTTTCCTTGTCGGCGCCTCCGCCTACATCAAGAAAATTGGCGGGCTGGCCACCAAAGAGCTTGATGATATCCATGGTTGCCATGGCGAGGCCGGCGCCATTGACCATGCAGCCGATATCGCCGTCGAGCGCGACGTAAGACAGATCATATTTATGCGCCTCGCGCTCTTTTTCGTCTTCTTCGGTTTCATCGCGCAAGGCGGCGATGTCCGGGTGGCGGAAAAGCGCGTTGTCATCGAAGTTCATCTTGGCATCGAGCGCCATGACTTCGTTTTTATCGGTGACGATGAGCGGGTTGATCTCGACGATCGAGGCATCGGTTTCAATGAAGGCTTTATAAAGAGCCATGAAAAATTTGATCGCGGATTTATTAGCATCCCCTTCGAAACCAAGCGCAAAGGCCAGTTGACGGGCGTGATGACCCTGCATGCCTGCGACCGGATCAATCGCGACCTTGTGAATTTTTTCCGGAGTTTTGTGCGCGACTTCCTCGATATCCATGCCGCCTTCGGTGGAGACCATAAAGGTGACACGGCTGGTGGCGCGGTCAATCACGAGCGAGCAGTAATATTCTTTTTTAATGTCGACGCCGTCGGTGACATAGAGGCGCTGCACTTCCTTGCCGCCCTCGCCCGTTTGTTTCGTGACCAGCACCTGCCCCAGCATCGCGTCGGCAGCTTCTTTCACTTCATCGGGCGTTTTGCAGAGACGCACCCCGCCCTTGCCAGCCGGGTTGTTTTTGAATTTTCCCGCGCCGCGCCCGCCGGCATGGATCTGCGCCTTCACCACATAGAGAGGTCCGGGGAGTTTTTTTGCGGCCTCAACCGCCTCCTTCACGCTCATCGCGGCCGCGCCGTCCGGCACCGCGACACCGTATTTTTTCAGCAGTTCCTTGGCCTGGTATTCATGGACATTCATGGGGGTTCTTTCGTATGAGACGGGTAAAATTCGCAGGATTCCCGCGCTGTGCAGCCAGTTTTAACATTCCGTTCGCCATTTGCAAAGCGTAGCGGCCATATCATGTTAAAATATTGATTTTATTATATATATTTGGTATTAAAATTTCATTTTTCTTAATATGAAAATGTAATTTTTGCACTTTTCTTCAATTTTTAGTAGAGTGGGGTCATATATAAAGGCGGAATTCCGCCATAACGAGACTGTGCATTTAGCTAGCACAGCAGCAACGATTAACAGGGTGTGTGATGGCCGAAGAGCCAGTTTACCCGATTGAAGATGTTGATGCGCCGAATCTTTTTTCGCAAAAAGAGGAAACGCGCCGGTTTGTTCGCAACCGAAGCATGAATGGTGAAGATACCGGATTCACAGGTTTGGGGGAATTTTCAAATATAGATGCGGAAGAGTCTGAAGACGAAAAGAAAAAAAGAAGGGACGAAGAATTCAGACTTATTACATCTCTCGTCACACATGAGTACGCGGAATGGGTGGCGGCCGTTGATATTTACAATGAAAATCTGCAATCACATGCCCGCCTGGAAAATTATTTTTCCAGCAAACTTAATGCGGTTACGATCACTTACCGGGATGAATATGGACACTCTTCCCCCATGCCTGTTTTTTCTGATGATAGCGGAAATGAATATGTGTACGACCCGGCTACAGACACGCGGATATACATTTCCAGCATTTCCGGCGATGACCCGCGATGGGGAAGCATTATCCGCACAAATCTTGATTTCAGCAATAAAATCATTCTCAAAGAAACCCCCTATCTGCGGGAAACAGTCGCCGCCTATAACCTAACGACTCACAAGTTGACTACAGATTATAAAATAGCGGCAGACCGGCAAGGAAAAATTCTCCCCGGAACCCGCGACGTTCCTGCGGGCATTGCCGACGAAAACACCACAGTCACGGAAATTGAACGAAAAATCGGAAAAAATATTTATCGCTTCCTGTTGCGCGGAGATGAGCAGAAAGGTTTTTATTATATAGATCAAAACGGTGAAAAAACCGACATTTCCAAAGAAACCATGCAGAGAATTTTAAATCCGGGCGACAGAATACGGTCCTGGGAAGAACTTTTGGGAAAAAATCCGGATCTCAAAAAAATTTATGAAGAAAATTTAAACAATTTCAGACGGGCTACAAAAGATAACGCCAGCCTGCGCGTCACGGAATGGAAGGGCGATACATCGATAACAAAAACATTCAATGATAACGGCGCCGGAGATAAAACTCCGGAAAATACAATTGTCCAGGTCGACGGTAAACCGGCTGTTGTTAATGGCTTCAAGTTTGTTGTGACTGTAGACGGCAGCCAGCCCTGACCCTGCCAAATTTGACGAAAACCTGCCTAATGATTTATAATGCAGGTAACAGCTAAAATTATAAAAAACTTAAGTATTTCAAGGGTGTGACTAAAATGGCGGGACCAGAATCCCCAACGGAATTTAAAGATTCCCAAAAAAAGAAGAATGAGGTATTGGGCGGATTGCTTGACAGGCAGTCCCTGAAGCAGCTTATGCCGTCCCTGCCGGACAGCGGCGGTTTTAGCAATGCCGACATTGCCGCGCATTTTAAGTCCGGGGATTACGTGAGCGGGCTTCTCGGGTTTGTGATGCGCCTTGTTGAGCTCTTCTTTAAAAATCAACCCGCAGAAGACAGCAAGACTGAAGATAAAGATAAAGATAAAGATAAAGATAAAAATAACAACAATCCCAATAACCCAACCTCGACTTCTACCAAACCGGCCAACTACCTTGATGCGTGGTCGAAAGACAATGCGTCTTATAAAGACAACGGATTTTTCGACAAAACCAAGATCACCAGCCCATTCGGCATTAGAAAGGGCGACCTACACAAGGGGCCGGATTTTTTCCTGCCCGGCGGAAAGGATGCAGATGTCAAAGCATTCGGAGACGCGACAGTTGTCTTTGCTGGATGGCAAAGGGAAAGCAACAAAAAACTAGGCTGGGGGCAATATGCTGTCCTTGACTACGGCAAAGGTTTTTACACACTTTCAGGTCATGCTGACAAATTACTTGTGAAAACCGGCGATAAACTAAAAACCGGCGATGTATACATGAAGCAAGGCGCTACTGGCGACGTCGAAGGTGTTACCGGTATTCACGTCCACCAGGAATGGATCGTTAATGACGGCAAAGGAAATTTCTTTAACGTCGACCCGACCGCTATCATTGAGTACAACGGCAAAAAAGAGAAGATAGATCCTAATAAAATTATGAACGATATGGAGTATCGCGCCGTTGTCATAGCCGATGCCCAGAAAAAATTGAATAATAAAGCCGCTATATCGCCTGGACTTGCCAGCGCCCTGACTGATCACGAGAAGAAAAAATACAACTTTTCTATTACAACCGTTGCCCAAACGACAACCACAACGCCACAGACGAGCGGCAAGGTCGTAGGGTCCGGCTTGGAGACAGCCTCGAGCAAGTTCCAGACTCAATTGGCCAAATCTTTTGCAGCCGGCACAGCCGATGCAAACGACAACCGTTACGCGCTGAGTGTTCAAAAAACCGGTGAGAAGATTATTGACGGCAGACGTATTACCTTCGGCGAGATGGTTTTCCGCGACAAAGCAGGCAATGTTATGAATATGATCGGAGCCGATGGGAAAGAGCTCGAGCCTCCGCGTCCCGCCATATATAAATTCAGTTCCGGCGGCGTTGACGGACGCGGCGAGTTGACGGGCCTGAGCAATGGCAATGTCAGTTACGACCTGCAATTTGCATTTACACCGCTGACTAAGGCAAATGGTGCCATGATAGACGACGCAGGCGTTGGATTTAAAATGATATTGACTCGAAACGGCAAAGATGAACTCTACCGAATTCACCCGGATGGCTCCATAGTCGGTACCCGTGGATGTATAGGAATCATTAATCCAAACGAAACACAGGCCGCCGTGAAAGCCGATGCGGCGTCATTGCAATTTGAAAACATGATCAAGGGCTTTCAAACCAAAGTCGAGCAGGGCGAGATCACGAAAAATCAACTTCCTAACAAGCTTTATACTTTGACGCCCTTTCAAACCTCGATTGGGCCGAAAATCTCATAAATTTGACCCCGGAGAGGCTGAGGTGGTATAATGTGCTTAACTCTAAAAATTATAAAAAAGTAAGTAATACAAGGGTGTAGTAAAATGGGCGATCCTAAAGACATTAAAAAAACGGAATCCGTCGAGTCGCCGGGTATTCTCAGTTCTATCGGCTTGGGTTCTATCGGCACGTATGCCGGTATTGCTTTTGATTATCTTTCCGAACATGGTGAATCGCTCCTTAAAGGCATCTGCGATGGTGGAAAAACGCTGAAAGATTATATCGTCACCGGCGGTCCCATGCTTCTGGATTTGCTCAAGGGTGCGATTGGCGGCATTGCGCCGTGGGCTGCAGGTTTCATCGATAAAGTAAAAGGCCGTCTTCCGGCCATTGCCGAAAATGTTGCACCGAATCTGTCCGGCTGGATCCGGGAAAAAGTCGAGCCGACTGCCAAAATGATTGGGATTGATCTCGGCGCTCCGGCCGGCGATACAGCTATAAAACCGGAAGATCCGAAAACGCAAATTACAAATGGCCTCGCCACATTCAAAGAATTATCGGGAGATCCGCTTGCAGCGCTGATAACCGCCGAGGGAAAAACGAAACTGCCGGAGTATCAGAAAACGCTGAATGAGCTTCAAGCTCTTGTCGATAAAGGCACACCGCTGGACGAGCCGCAGAAAACCACTTTGAAAATCACGCTCGATGCTCTGACCGCCCTCAAGACTGCGGCAACCACAGCTGTAACGCCGACACAACCTCCCGGGACACTCCCGCCCTCGCCGCAAGTTCCCCCAGTAAATGCGACCACTTTTTCCGGTATTGGCGATGGGGCGTTTACAACGCAAGACGCAACCCCTATCGCTCCGCAATTCAAGCTGTCTGCGAGCCCGTTTTCACAGCCGACTAATCCCGCTTTTGAAGGGCAAAACATCTTCGGCAGCAACATTACCCCGACTTATAATGGGATCAGCGGATTAGGCCTGCCACAAAATACTCCCTCGACGGGCTTTCAGCTTAGGCCGATAAAATTTGACTTGTAAGGAAAAAACCGGACAACAATTAAAAACTTAAAAATAATAAACAAGACTAAAGCAGGTGTAAAAAGTGGCGACTTACGATAAAAAAAATAATTCTACGCATTCCGATAAGTCAGAAATCGATGATTTGATTTTACTGACAATTGTCTATAATAAATTTGCGGACCAAAGATACCAGCCACAGGCTGAAATCCCTGTACCCGCGGCCAAAGTCTCCGCCAGCACAGACGCGAAAGCTTCGTTTAACGTCATGGCGCCGGGCCTCGCGACTTCCTATACATTGTCTTCTCGCCTTGGTAGCCTGAATGAAAAATTCTCTCAAAAAATGGAGTTGATGGATTTGACTTATGGCCCGCGCGGCCAGAAGGTCCATTATAATTTTAACAGCAACGACATCAATAATGGAATTGACTGCTCCGGATATGCCGGCATGCATATCCAGCTGTATTTCGAGAATTTCGCGCTTGATTCCGAGGCACGAAAACGTATCGACAATATCAAGCCCCTGACTTCGCACGACCAGATTCGCGAACTGCAGTCAATGGGCGCAACAATTCACAAGGGACAATTCACCACAAATTCCTTTGCCTTCCGCGAAGGTATGGTGATCGGGCTTGATAAAGGAAACAAAGGATGGGATAAAGGCCGCAAGAAAGAGGGGGCTATTGACGCCAATCTCGACCATATCGCCAGTGTTTATAAAGCGCCAGACGGCAGCCTGCGCGTATCGGAAAGCAGCGGTCAAGGCGGCGTCAAATCTACAGAGCTGAATCAGTGGCTGCAAAACAATCGCAGTGCGACGCTGTATGTCGCTGATCTTGCCGAAATTGCAGCGAAACAACAGCCTGGCATTACAATCGCGACAGCGAAACCTTCCAATTCCGTTAGCCCAACTTAAGGGGGCGCATAAAATATGGTCGAGCAGATTTTCAGCAAATTCCAAGACGCAGCAGAAAAATCCAGGAAAGAACAGGATAAAAAGGGCCTGGATCTTATTATGCTCCTGCACATCCTGGAGCAGCAGCGAGACGATAGGGAAGCGCTGGAGAAAGAGCTTACGAAGAAGAACCTGAGCGCTTCGGAAAGGGAGCGCATTGAAGAAGAGCTTGCGCGCTCGCGCCATAATTTTGAAAATACACTGCGCAATGAATACGGCATTCAAGATGAAGATGAAATTCAAAAAATCATGTCCGATCTCGATGAGATCGAGAAAAAGATTAAAGAAGAATTTGAGGCTAGAGGCTTCTATACCCAGCAGGATCTGGATGATGCTATTCAAACCGCTCAGCAGGATTATCTTAAAAATTACCGCGTCGGCGATCCAGAAGGCGGAAAACTGACCATTGAAGAACACCAAAAGAAATATGTTTACGAAGATGATCCGGCTAGCCCCGGTAAACGCAGATACAAAGATCTTGGATCTGCGGCCACCACCAATATCAAGACCAACGACCGGCGCGCGGAGGTCAACAGCGTTCTCGAAAAATTCGCCCGTATACCCGAAATCAACGTCAATCCTGATCTCATGCGCGGCATGTGGGGCGTGGAAAGTACGTTCGGCGCCAATCTGGGCAGCCCGACAGGATGCATGGGCGACTGGCAGTTTACGCGCGCCACATTCAGGTCCACTAGCAAAAATTACGATGTTGCGGGAAAACTTGAAGCCGCCGGATACGGCGAGCACGCGAAAAGGCTAAGAAGTTATTTAAAAGGAGAATTAAACGAAGATCTGCGCATGGATCCGATCATCTCGACGATGGCGGCCGCCTGCTATATCAAGGATGTATCAAAAATCGTCAAGGTAAACCCGGCACTCGGCGCTGAAACCCAAGAGGGTCAGAAAGCATGGGCTGCCATTTACGCCGCATATAATGTCGGACCAGGCAATGCACTCAAAATTCTAAAAAATATGGATACGGCGAATGTCGGATCTCTTTTCCCGCGCGAATCCGGTCCGAACGCTTTCTTTTATAAAGATGCAAATGGACAAATGACCCTAACGGGTGCAGAAGCTTTGCAAAATTATTACAGCTCAGTTGCCCGTCGTCTCGGCCAATATCATAAAACTTTCGGCGGCACTACGCCGGATGTTTCAAATACAGCGTCGTTTAATTCCGCCGTGCAGAATACGCAGAGCTATTCCTCGAATCTTACGGTCAGCTCCAATATTTTTACGCCGACCGCCCTGCAATTTCACAATGTTGCAAACGGGCTCTTCCAGCCTAAAGCACCCATTTTCTCCAGCCCTGTGAACAACAGCCTGCTGGGCAACACTTTTAGCCTGGCCAGCACCTCCATCACCACCAACTTCGGCTCTGGTTTTGGCCACAACACTGCCGGATTCACGAATTTCTGGAGCAACCCCACAAACGGCTGATTTCTCTTAAATTTCATATAGTTACATGAAAAAATTTGCAGGAAATCCAGTTTGAGGTATAATGGGGCATAAATAAAAATCGCTCCAAAGAGCGAATAAAAAAACAAGACTTTAAGGGTGTGTAATATGAGCGGTATTTATTCCAGCGATTCCCAATCGGATAAGCGTAAAGAAAAATCGCAGGACGATGATTACACTCTGTTGATGCTTTATCTGATGCATAGCAGACCAGATGAAATCCCGGATGAACTGGCTGAGCTGCGTGCTGCGTCTAATGTTCTGCACGATCCAAATCATCCCGATAACGCACTCTATTTCAGCGATTTTCAGGAAAAATATCTCAGCAATGGAGCGCTAGAAAAATTCAAAAGCTCCGGCATTGGCCTGCTCGATATGATCGCCAAGCACGAGTCCGGCGGTAATTACAATATCGTTTATGGCGGGGGCATGCGCAACCTGACGACTTCAACGATTAATGATGTTCTTAAAATTCAAGACGGGCTTGCGGCCTCCAAAGGATCATCTGCCGCTGGAAAATACCAGATCATGCGCTATACAATGCGCGGTCTGATCAAAGAGATGGGCCTGACCGGCGACGAACTGTTTGATGAGAAAATGCAGGACCGCATGGCCGTGCATCTTCTGAATAGACGCGGCTACCAGAAATTTCTCAATAACGAAATCAGCGTTGGCCAATTTGTTAAAAATCTATCCATGGAATGGGCTTCCCTTCCTAAAGATGCAAGCGGGAAAAGCTATTACGCGGGCGATAAAATGGGCAATAAGGCTTTTTACAGCTATGAACAAACATTTGCCGCTGTTGTGGACGCCAAAGATCAGGGAACAAAAGGCCTGTTCAATGCTGATGCCAAGAATGCTTTCGCTTCCGTAAACAAGCCTGTAGACGTAGATATATTGCCAACCAAATTCACGCCTGGAATTAAGCCTGTCGCTTAAGCCGCCTTATCAACCGCGACCAGCAGTTCCTGCACGGCGGCGACGGAATGGTCGAACATTTTCCGCTCCTCAGCGTTTAACTCAATTTCGATGATTTTCTCGACACCATTTGCGCCAATGATAATCGGCACGCCGATATAAAGGCCTTTCACGCCGTATTCGCCGTTGAGCCGGGCGGCGCACGGAAAGACGCGGCGCTTGTCCTTGAGATAGCTCTCGGCCATGGCAACGGCGCTGGCGGCGGGGGCGTAATAGGCAGAGCCGGTTTTCAGCAGCGCGACGATTTCGCCGCCGCCATTGCGGGTGCGGTCGACGATTGAATCGATTTTGGCCTGGGTGGTCCAGCCCATTTTCACGAGATCGGGCAGCGGAATGCCCGCGACGCTGGAATAGCGCACCAGCGGCACCATGGTGTCGCCGTGGCCGCCGAGCACGAACGCATTGACGTCTTCGACAGAGACCTGGAATTCCTCGGCCAGGAAATGGCGGAAGCGCGCGGAATCGAGCACGCCTGCCATGCCGATGACTTTCTTGGCGTTGAAGCCTGTGGCGCGCTGCATGACCTCGACCATGACATCGAGCGGGTTGGTGATGACGATGACGAACGCATCGGGGGCGTGCTTCTTGATATTCTCGCCGACTGTTTTGATGATGCCGGTATTGATGCCGATCAGGTCGTCGCGACTCATGCCAGGTTTGCGCGGTATGCCGGCTGTAACGATAATGACGTCAGAGCCTTTAATGGCGGCGTAATCGTTGCTGCCGGTGAATTTGACATCGAAGCCATCGACCGGCGCGCTTTCCGCGATGTCGAGACCCTTGCCCTGCGGGATGCCTTCGGCGATATCGACGAGAACCACGTCGCCGAGTTCCTTGAGACCGATCAGGTGGGCCAGCGTGCCCCCGATCATGCCTGCGCCAACAAGACCGATTTTATTACGACGTGCCATGTGAATTCCTTTCAAATAAGAGTTTCATTTATAAACTATAAAGGGTCTTAAATAAACCCCAACGTCATCCCGAGGCAAAGCCGAGGGATCTTCATAATAAGATAAGCCAAAGATCCTTCGCGTTACGGCTCAGGATGACGTTATCTTTTTGTTAAGTAGGCTTCCGACTGCATCTCGAGCAGGCGGGAAACCGTGCGCTGGAACTCAAAGGCGTAGTCGTCGCCGTAATAGAGCCGGTCCGGGGTGGTGGCGGCGGTGATGATGGTACGGGTGCGGTTCTCATAGAGAACGTCGATGAGCATCATGAAGCGCCTGGCCTCATTGCGGCGGTCATAGGCCATCTTGGGCACATTCTCGATAAAAACGGTGTGATAGGCATGGGCGATGGCAAGATAATCCTCGGCGCCGTGCGGCTGTTCGCAAAGCTGCGAGAATGTAAAGCGCGCAACGCCCCTGACGGTTTTATAAACCGGGATCATGCGGCCCTTGACGGTAAGATCGTCGGTGAGGACAATTTCATGATCGGTCAGGTGTGCGAAAATTTCGTCGGTTTTGCGGTCGGTCATTTCACCGAGCGGCGTGAAATAAGAGCCTTCCGTCTGCAGGAGCTGTGCGCGGTAATCGATCCCGCCATCAAGATGAATAATTTCAAGACGATTTTTGAGAAGCTCGATAAAGGGGAAGAAACGATCGCGCTGCAGCCCGCCTTTGTAAAGTTCATCCGGCGGCCAGTTGCTGGTGAGGACGACAACCAGCCCGGCATCGAATAAAGCCGTAAACAACCGCCCTAAAATCATGGCGTCCGCCACGTCGGTGACATGGAATTCATCGAAACATAGGACGCGCGAGCGCGCGGCGATGACGCAAGCCAGCGAGGGCAGAAGCCCATCGACTGCCCCGACAAACTGGTCGTCCGCGCGGCGGGAATGAAAATAATCATGTACCTCGATCATGAAGGCGTGGAAATGGACGCGGCGTTTTGGACTGTCTGCGGGGAGCGATTCATAGAACAGATCCATCAGCATAGATTTTCCGCGCCCGACACCGCCATACAAATAAGCGCCCTGCTTGTTTTCTATTTTGCGTTTGAAGAGACGGCGCCGGCCTGGTGTGACCAAAGATTCATAAAGGACCTGCAAATGCTTTGCCGCGCGTTCCTGCCCGGCGTCAATGCGCAAGGCGCCCGTTTTCAGGCGGTCTTTATACAGTTCGTGCAGGTTTTTCGACATGGCGGACAAGGAAAATCGAGATTTCATAGAGGAGTATAAGGGGCAGACCCAGCATCAGCTGGCTTAAGACATCGGGCGACGGCGTAAGAATACCGGCGACGATGAATATGCCCACGATAGCATATTTACGCTGGTTGCTCAGAGATTTTGCGTTTACCACACCGGCGATGCCGAGCAGCGAGAGAAAAACCGGGAGCTGGAAACAGATGCCGAAGGCGAAAATCATGCCGATGATGAGATTGAGGTAATCGCTGACGCGCGCTTCCATCTCGATAGGCAGAACGGTTTCCGCGCCGGTGGTCTGGAAGCCGAGGAAAAATCCCCACGCGACCGGCATGACAAGATAATAGACGCACGCCGCGCCGAGCGCGAATAAAACCGGTGTGGCGACGAGGAACGGCAGTACCATTTTCTTTTCGCGTTTATAGAGGCCGGGTGCCATGAATGCCCAGATCTGCCAAAGCAGGAGGGGGAAGCTGAGAAACAGTCCGGCGAAGAAGGCGAGTTTCAAGCTGGTGAAGAAGGCTTCGGTCAAGCCGGTATAGATGAGGCGATGCGTATCGTCCGGCCCCATGGCGCCCGCGAGCGGCATGACGAGAAAGGCGTAAATCTGGTCGACGAAGAAATAACACCCCGTCATGGCAAGCAGGAGAAAGATGGAAATTTTCAGCAAGCGGGTGCGGAGCTCCAGCAAGTGCGCGATGACGGGCCTGGCGGTGCCGGCTTCAGTCATTGACAGCCTCCTGCGCAGGCGGGGGGATGTTGCCTTCCCCGTCAGCTTCGGCCTCGTTGAATTCCACGCCGCCGAGTTTGGGCGCCTCAAAATTCACATCGCGGCCGAGATCTTTAATTTCGTGGAGGTCGTGAGCTTTGAGGAAATCCTCGAACTGCTGCGAAATGGCAAAGCGCAGATAATGCAGGCGCCGCGCGAAGCGGCCGAGATTACGCATGATAACGGGGATTTCGTTCGGCCCGATGACAATGATCGAGATGATCATAATGAAAAAAAGTTCCGACCAGCCGAGATTGAGCATTTAAAAAATCCTATCGTCATTGCGAGGAGCGTAGCGACGCGGCAATCCACACTTTTTAAAAGTGGATTGCTTCGCTGACGCTCGCAATGACGGCATGGTTAAATATCTTTTTTATCAATTTTCTTTGAAGAATTCGGATCGTCTTTCAAACCGTGCTTGAAGCTTTTCACGCCCTTGGCAAGATTTTCCATGATATTCGGCACGCGGCCTGCCCCGAACAGGAGCAGGACAAGCACGATAATCAGGCCTATTTCTAATGGTCCCAGCGACATATTAAATCTCCTCCAGTTCTTCTTCGAATTCGTAGTCAGACTCTTCGCCATCGCCCTCTTCGTTATCCTCGTCCTGAGGCATGTCGAAAAGATCTTTCGACGACAATGTTTCCACGGCCGGGCGGCGATCCAGCAGACCCGAGGCTTTTAGATCATCAAGACCCGGCAGATCGATCAGCGATTCCAGCGCGAAGTGATCAAGAAATTGCGGCGTCGTCACCCAGGTAAGCGGGCGCCCCGGCGTTTCGCGGCGGCGGCCGGGACGAATCCAGCCGACCTCCATCAACGCGTCGATGGTGCCCTTATGCGTAATCACGCCGCGGATATTTTCTACTTCCGTTCGCGTTAAAGGCTGGTGATAGGCGATGATGGCGAGTGTTTCCATCGCGGCGCGGGAAAGTTTTTTCTGCGTATGACGTTCAACCTGCAGCGCCTCGCCGAGATCCATGGCGGTACGGAAAGCCCAGAGGCCATCCATTTCGGCGAGATTGACGCCGCGGTCCTTGTACTGCGCCTGCAGTGCCATCAGCGCGCCGCCGACATCGGCGCCATCGGGAAGGCGTTCATGCAGCCGTTTCGTGCTGAGCGGCCCGGCCGATGCGAACAACAAGGCCTCAAGCAGGCGGATGATCTGGTCGTTGGCGGGCGTCATTGCGACTCCTTAGATTTTCCGGGGCCGGATGTTTCGTTTACAGCGCGCAGATAGATGGGGCGGAAAAGCCCGTCCTGGCGGATTTCGAGCCTGCCCTGCTTCACCAGTTCGAGACCGGCAGTCAAAGTGGAAGCCAGCGCGGAGCGGCCGTACAACCTCTCGCGGATATTTTCGGGAAGGAAACTTTCAAGTGTCGTCCAGACGCTGTTCAGACCCTGGCGCGGCAGGGCACCCAGCATTTTTGTCATGCGGTGGAACGCATCCTCGGCGGACATCAGGTTGAAAATAGGAAGATCATAGGTGCTGTTCTCCTGGCGGCGCTTGATGTCACCATAGGATTTGAGAAGGTCGTAAATTGTCGCATCCCATTTCGTGTGAATCTTAACCTTGAGTCCTTCGGGGCAGCCGCGGGCGAAAACATTCTGACCCAGTTGCGGGCGGGCCTTGAGCCCGGCGGCGGCTTTTTGCATGGATTCGAGGCGGCGCAGCTGGAATTGCAGGGCGTCGGCGATTTCCTGCGCGCCCGGCTCGACGGTTTCGGCATCGCGCGGCAGCAGCAGGCGGGATTTGAGATAGGCGAGCCACGCCGCCATGACGAGATATTCAGCGGCGAGTTCAAGATTGAGCTGGCGGGCGCGCTCGATGAAAACGAGATACTGGCGCACCAGTTGGAGAATGGAAATCCTGGCGAGGTCGACCTTCTGGTTGCGCGCCATCTCCAGCAGCACATCGATGGGGCCTTCATAACCATCAATATCCAGCAGGAGCGCATCGGCATCCTGCTGGTCGGGGGTCAAGGCATCACGCGGCGGATCTTCCTGAAAATCAGGATCCGCGGCAGGCGCTAAAGTCTCGGGCTCGGTCATGCCGCTACTCTGGAAAATTCTCCGGATTTTTGCAAGCGTTCCAGCGTTTTTACAGTCATTTTAGGCACAGATTCCGCGATTTTCCGCATATCGCCCATATTTCCGGCGCAATAAAGGACCAGATCGCACCCAGCCTCCAGGGAGTCGCGGCAGCGTGTCGTCACATCGCCGTATGTTTTGAGGGCCTTCATATCGACATCATCGGTCAGGAGAATGCCGTCAAAACCGATTTCGCGGCGGATGATGTCGATCATGCGGGGTGAAAGGGTGGCGGGAAGATCCGGGTCGATCGCGCTGTAGATAATATGCGCGGTCATCGCCCAGAGATAGGGCCCGACATCGGACGAAGCGATGTCGCGGAAAGGAAGAAAATCGGTTTTTGAAAGTTCGGCGGCAACGGTGTCAACGACAGGCAGATCGAAGTGGCTGTCGAGCGTGCCGCGGCCATGGCCGGGAATATGTTTGATGATCGGCGTGATGCCGGCGGCCAGCAGGCTGCGGCAGACGGAAAGACCAAGGCGCGAAACGACAGCCGGATTCCCGGAAAAAGCGCGATCGCCGATGACATCGTGGGTTTTTGCGGTGAGGACATCGAGCACCGGCGTGCAGTTGACATTGATCCCGCACCCCAAAAGATCCTCGGCCATCTGCAGGATGGTGAAGCGAAGATCCTCGAGCGCATGATCTTTATCTTCGAGCGCCGCATCGCCGAACTGTTTCATTGGCGGCAGGGCACGCCAGTGGGGGGGGCGGAGTCTCTGGACACGCCCACCCTCCTGGTCGATGAGGATGGGACAATCACGGCCGACAATGTTTTTAAGTTGTTCGTTCAGGGATTTCAGTTGTGCCGGATTTTCACAGTTACGCGCAAACAAAATAAAGCCGAGCGGCGGCGATTTTTTGAAAAGCTCAATCTCGTCCTTTGAAAGTTGCAGTCCGGCTATAGAGAAAATCGCGGCCGAGGCATTATCTGCGGAAGTGGCGAAATTGGGATTCATATTCGATCTTTATTGATCGTCATTGCGAGGAGCGGCGAAAGCCGCGACGTGGCAATCCAGAGCCATTATAGCGGCCTCTGGATTGCTTCGCTCATTTCATTCGCTCGCAATGACGGGGTTGATTTCTCAATCACGGCTGCACAATTAAACACCCGCCGGGGCTTTTCGCCTTGATGGAATCGCAAAGCTTGCCGGCGCTCTCTTTGCTCATCGGGCCAGCCTGGATGCGGTAGAAAGTGCCCTTGTCAGCGACAGTGGCTTCCTGAACGCGGTAGGACGCGCTTTCAAGACCTGTGCCAGCGAAGTTTTTCTGCATCTTCTTGAATTCCGTGTCAGCGCCATTACGCGATGTCACGCTGCCAAGTTGCACGTAATAGCTGCCGGGCGCGAATGTGCCGCCGGAGGCCGGGGTCACTTCATTAAAGCTCGGCCCTACTGCAGGCGCATCGGCGACAGAGCGCCCGTCTTTTTTATCGAGAACGGACTGCACGAAGGCCAGCGTGTCAGGCGATTCACCTGCCGCATGCTGCAGCGGCGCGGCTTCCGGCGTGGTGCTTATCGTATTTGTGGAATCCATCGTTGCCCCGGGCGGCATGGAAGGCGTTGCCGTCTCAACTGTTTTCGCCGTGGTGATCGTTGGCTCTGCGGAAGCGAGTGTTGTTGTTTCGGCTGCCGCTTGCGTATTGCTGGCCTGTGTCGGCGCTGGGCGCTCAACGGGTTCTTCCTGCTCGAGCAGGTTTTCAATCGGCGCCGTTTCTTTCAGCGTGCCCTGCTCGCGCAAGGTCGAATAGATCGTGCTGTCCCGACCTGCGCCTTCCGCCGTAGCGGTATCCGTTGTGGTCAGTTCGCGGAAAGGGCTGGCATCGGCTTCGATCATCGGCACATCGCCGCTGTCATTGCCGTCCGGGTAACTGGCGATCAAAATCCCCCCGAAAGCGGCGCCGGCAAACAGAAGAGCCGTAGCGGCCAGGATGGGATTGGCGGTGAATCTCTGCATAAGTCTTTCTTTGATCCTGAAATTGATGGGGGCCCGGCGCGGCGCGGAGGTGCGGCGCGGAGTCGTTGGCTGGTCAGTGTCTTCAAAACGGTTTTGCAGGTAGGGGTTTGGGCGCTGGGTCATGGGGGTGCTACTCTCATCCGAATCAGTTACGAAATTGACGTAAATCTTAGCGAAGATCCCCGTAAAGATCAAACATCCGCTCATGTTCCCGCAAGGCAAAACGGTCGGTCATCCCGGCTATATAGTCGGCTACCACCCGGGCGAGGGCCGATTTGTCCGTAATTCCCTCTTCTTCGGCCCTTGCCTGCCACGTGCGGGGCAGCAATTCCGGGTCATTACAGAAGGCTGTGAATAAGTCGCCCACGATGCGCTCGACCTTGAGCCAGATGCGCTTGACGGACGGGGAGCGGTACATTCTTTCATAGAGGAAATCGCGGAGCTCATCGACCTTGTGCTTCATATCAGGGGAGAAGGACACCAGCTGGTAGCCGGCCATGCGGATGTCGTCGGACGAGGCCGGTTTGAGCTCCCGGAGCACGCGCCTGGTTTCGGTCAGCACGTCCTCCACCATCGCGCCGATCATATCGCGGACAGTTTCGCTGACCAGATAACGTTCTTCCAGGTCATCGCCGTATTTGGCGCGGACATTGCGGACGGATTCCCCGAGCAGGGACAAATCATCCAACTCCTTCATCGTGAAAAGCCCGGCGCGCAGGCCATCCTCGACATCGTGGTTATTGTAGGCGATGTCGTCGGAGAGCGCGGCGACTTGCGCTTCAAGGGAGGCGTAGCTATCGAGTTGAAGATCAATCTGGTTCTGCAGGGCACGAATAGCGACATGCGGCGGGCCCTTAATCGGGCCGTTATGTTTCGCGACGCCTTCCAGCGTTTCCCATGTCAGGTTGAGGCCATTCCATTTCGGATAGCGCCGTTCCAGCGTGGTGAGCACACGCAGAGACTGGTCATTGTGATCGAAGCCGCCATAGGGCTCCATGCATTTGGCGAGGTAAATCTCGCCGACATGGGCGAAGGGGGTGTGACCGAGATCATGGGCGAGCGCTATAGTCTCAGCGAGATCCTCGTTGATCATGAGCGCGCGGGCGAGCGTGCGTGTGACCTGAGCAACTTCCAATGTATGGGTGAGACGCGTGCGGTAATGATCGCCCTCATGATAGACAAAGACCTGCGTTTTATATTTGAGCCGGCGGAAGGCGCTGGCGTGAATGATGCGGTCGCGGTCGCGCTGGAAACCTGTGCGGTGGCGGCTTTCTTCTTCGGCATAGACGCGGCCGCGGCTCTGGTCCGGGCGGCAGGCATAGGCGGCTAAAGGGAGAGCGCAATAATTATAGGCTTCTTCACTCATTGAATTTATGCCCCGAATTCCTATATAACATGCTCATGACGATAAACATTGATGCAGGCGCGCACAAGCGCATTGAGGAGCTCCGCAGCTCGCAAGGGCGGCCGGAGCTGATGCTGCGCGTCACCGTCGAGGGCGGAGGCTGCTCGGGATTTCAGTACAAGATGGAACTCACAGACTCCACCGATGCCAATGATCTCGTTTTTGCGGATGCGCTGGTGACGGATGAAGTTTCCCTGCCCTACCTGGAAGGGTCGGTCCTGTCCTATGAAGAGGGGCTGATCGGGAGCGAATTCACACTTAAAAACCCGAATGCAACATCGGGCTGCGGCTGCGGGACAAGTTTTGCGGTTTAATAAACTCTTTATAACTTCAAGATTATAACATTACATATAGCTCGATTGGCCATCTTTAATATTCCGGGAACTTTAATATTCCGGGAACTTTGCGGGTCTTCATGTGTTTATAATACTCAACGTAGAAAAGGAGATATACAATGCCTAATCAAGCAAACCAAAATCCTGGACAGAACAAGAATAACCAACCAGGTCAGGAAGATGCCAACCGTCAAAAGAAAAATCCTGCCGGCGATCAAAACGAAAAACGCGACGACAGCAATCAGAAGAAATAACCAAATTTTGCTTTCAAAAAGCCCTCCGGGTACGGAGGGCTTTTTTTGTGACCCGCTTTTATTATTATAGATCTTCCTCCATAATGCGCTCATGAAAATCGTCACCTGGAACGTCAATTCGATCAAAATGCGGCGGGAGCATGTGCTGGATTTCCTCAAGTCCCGGACGCCGGACGTGCTTATGTTGCAGGAACTGAAAGGCCTCGAATTCCCGGCGGCCGATTTCGAGGCGCTGGGCTATCACACGGTCAGCCTGCCGCAGAAAGCCTATAACGGCGTTGCGATTATTTCCAGGGAACCGGCCCAGGTCATTCTCAACCATCTCGAAGATGAACATGCGCGGTACCTGGAAACGGATATTGCGGGCCTGCGGGTCATTAATATTTACCTGCCGAATGGCAACCCAGTTTTTTCAGAATCCCAACCAGATCCCGGCTTTCGCCGGGATGACACTTTCAGTGTCAAATTCGATTACAAGCTGGGCTGGATGGAGAAGCTGTTCGCGCGACTGAAGGGTTTGCGGGCGCAGAATATCCCGTTTCTCATTGGCGGGGATTTCAACGTCATCCCGGAAGGCAAAGATTGCTACGATCCGCCCCTGTGGGCGAATGACGCGCTGTATCGTATCGAAACCCGGGCCGCGTTTAGAAGGCTTTTGAATCTTGGACTTACGGATGCTTTCCGCATCTGGAACGCGAACGATCAGGAATATACGTTCTGGGATTATTTTGCGCTGTCATGGCCGAATAATAAAGGCCTTCGCATCGATCATTTCCTGCTCTCGCCCGAACTGACCGACCGCGCTGTGGGGTGTACAATTGACAGGGAACCGCGCGGATGGGACAAATCATCCGACCACACACCGGTCATACTGGAGATTGCCGCATGAAGCGCACTTGCCTGCTTGTTGTAATATTGCTGCTGACCGCGTGCGGCGCGGTTTCCCAGAAATCGGCGCCGGATTACCTGGCTGAGCGGCGCATCAAGCTAGCGACACTCGACGCCGTGCCGCACTGCCACGGCTATGGCTGCCAGATCGTCACCCCGGTTTCGCTGAGCGACAAGGAATGGGGCAGCGTGAAAAATATTTTCCGCAAGAAATCGAAAACACCGGAAGCCGAGCGTACCAAGATCGCCAAGGCGGTGGGATTGCTGGAGCGCATTATCGGGCCGAAGGACGGAACCGAGCATGACGTGATGGGCACGTTCCGCGAGACGGGCCATGACCAGCTCGACTGCGTTGATGAGAGCACCAATACTACGACCTATTTATATATGCTCGATCAGGCCGGTGTTTTGAAATTCCACACCGTGCTGGGCGCGGTGGTGCGGTTGCCGCTGGTGCATGCCGGGAACTGGCCGCACCAGAGCGCGATGATCCGCGAAGACAAGACGGGTGATTATTACGTGGTGGATTCCTGGTTTCGGAACAATGGGGCGGATGCGGATATCGTCGATCTGCCGACCTGGCGTGCGGGCTGGAAGCCGGAAGAGCTTCGTGGTATAAATTTATAGTCAGTTTTTGCATCCCAAACTTGATTGGGGATCGCATAAAATGGATCCTGACTTTCGTCAGGATGCGATGTATTATAAAAGATCCCCGCTTTCGCGGGGAAAGCAATAATGAGGACAGGATCGCGATGAAATTTTACTCAAAATTTATACTGGCCGCCGTTCTGCTACTCGCCGCGTGTACAGGTTCAAAACCCTATATGCGCGAGGAAGTCGCGAGCCGCCTGTCCTTCCCGGCTTTCCTGGTCAAGCGCGACCTGCCCGCCGGCGCCTTCGATTTGCGCGTGGCAGAGCGCATGCATACGCGTTTTGCCACGGCGCAGGTTTATATCGAGGGCGATGGATTTACAGCGGAGGAATTATTCCAGGAAGCAAAAGACCCGACGCCGCGCAACCCGGTGGCGCTGCATCTTGCGACGCGTGATCTTGCCGATAACGTGGTGTGGATCGCACGGCCGTGCCAGTACGTGAATATTCATGATGGCGGGCGCCCGTGCAATGATGCCTACTGGAAGGGCAAGCGTTTCGCGCCGGAAGTGATCGAGTCCTATAATCTCGCGCTCGATGAAATCAAGAAGCGCTGGGACATTGAAGGTTTCAACCTGGTCGGCTTTGACGGCGGCGGCACGATCGCCACATTGCTGGCGGCACAGCGGCCGGATGTTCTTTCTTTACGCACCGTGGCGGGGAATCTCGACACCGATGTTTATGCGCGCCATCACGGCATTCAATTATATGGCGGCAACCCGGTGGCTCTGGCAAGCAGCCTTTCGCAGATGCCGCAGGCGCACTGGGCGGGCGGGCAGGATGATGTCGTGCCGCCTTCGGTGGTTCAGAGTTACCTGCAGGCGCTCGGCGAGAATAGTTGCGTAAAATACATGTTTGTACAGGAGGCTGGGCATGAGGAAGGCTGGGTCGATAAATGGCCGGAGTTCCTCAAAGATCTGCCGACATGCCGGAGCTACAGAAGCGACGGCGCATATACGCCCGGCGATTATGAGCCCATGCCGGATGATTATAGAGGGCGTATCAGCCGGGAAATTCCCGAGAAGCCTTAAAAAAAATTCCAGGTTCGTTCTGCCGGGCATAGAAAAAGGGCGGCCCGCGCCGCCCTTTTATAAGCTTCTTAAATTATCTTTTGCGAAATGACACGTAGCCGCTGTGATCGACAGCGTTATCTCTGTGCTCACCGCCCAGTGTGGCGGCCCACCATGAAACAACAGCCGAAACCAAAGATATGGCCGCCGTTGCGAAGGCGAATATGATCGCGGTGTTACGCGTCATATCCACCATTTCCGGTGTCTGCGTCAAAAGCGCAGCAGCTTCTTCAGGGTTGGATGATGGAACGAACGCCGCCACAGCGGTAACAAGGGACGCGCCTATTGCAACCGCAACAGTCGAGAGTGCCCAGACCATCAGCCCGTGCGCACCATCGCGGATCTCGCGTTCATGCACCGCAGAGCCCGAGACTGGTCTGCGCATCCGTCCGCTCAGATAACCGCCGGTTAGCGATGCCAGAAACTGAATCCATAAAATCCAGATGCCCGTTGCAATAACGCCGGCCAGCGCCGTGTCACCTGTCCAGTTGTGATCAATCGAGATCGCAAGGCCGATTGCAGAACCGAACTTGGAGAGTATAATAGAGATGGCAAGCGCCAGAACGGTGCCCCCCAATATGGCAGGAACATCCACATAGGATATTCTGCCCTGTTCGTTGATATATTCTGTGCTCATACCAAACCTCCTTAATGAATGCCGACAAAGGACAATACAGCGAGGACGACCACAACGAGCCCCACAAGATAGATAATCTGATTCATAGAACGTCTCCTGTTTGTGAAATGTTTGATAAAAATCATAAATCTAATGATCTTGGGACGTTTAAGTTCCATGCTGGATAAAGAATAATGCCAAAATATCGCCCTGACCTTGCGGCAAACTCCGGCAATCAGTGGATTTCAAGATTGAAATGGTGCTGCCAGAGAGGATTGAACTCTCGACCTCTCCCTTCATCCCACTACGGTTTTCACCGCCACGTACATGTGTTTGTGGGCTGGACTATCCCTTTATCCTAGCCTTTCGGCCTTAGATACCACCCGTCTAGTCTCTACACCTTCCCTTTGCAGGGCTTGGCTCGGGATTGCCATGAGTCATTTAAGACTTGGAGGTTTCCCCGACTTTGAGCGGTTTAATCCTAATAGTTTCCTAATTAGGCAGGCAAAATATACCAAGGGAGTGCTCTACCACTGAGCTACGGCAGCATATTTCTTAAAATCGATGGAAAACTACAATATATTTTATAGGCTGTCACCCCTTTTTTCTTTAGATAAATCCGCTTCATAGAGGTTATTTAGATTTACAGAGCATTATCTTGGTTATAGTAAATTTACTATATTTTTACCTTTACAAGGTATAGTAGATTTGCTATATATAGCTATGGATAAAAGGCCAAAAGAAAAGCTAATAGACTGGGTTGGCTCGTCACTGGCAGACCTGAAAGCCTTCCCCGATGCAGTTAAGCAAACTTTTGGGTTCGAGCTTCATCAAGTCCAGTTTGGGGAAATGCCGCGCTCGGCCAAGTCAATGAAGGGAAAAGAGTTAAGCGGAGTTTATGAACTGAAGGAGAACCACGACGGCAATACTTACAGAGCTGTCTATATAGCGAAGCTGAAGGATAAAATTTATGTCCTGCATTGCTTCCAGAAGAAATCTAAAAGCGGAATAAAGACCCCGCCGAAAGATGTGGAACTGATTAAGAGGCGTTTGAAGTTAGCATTAGAAGATAGCAAAGAAGTTAAAAAGAAATAAGAGCGTTAAATTAGCAGCATAGGAGCAAAAGATGAAAGAGAAAATTACAAGAGGTTCAGGGAACGTATTTGAAGACCTTGGCTTTGATAATCCAGTTGAATATCAGGCAAAGGCTGATCTTGCCATGCAAGTTATAAAGATTATTGAGCAACGTAAGCTCACTCAAAAAGAAGCGGCTAGCCTTATTGGAGCAGCACAGCCTGATATATCCAAACTCAAAGCAGGACAATTAAAAGGCTTTACACTCGATAGATTATTTTCTTTTCTACTCCATCTAGATAGAAACATACAAATTCGAGTCACTAAGCCTAACGGTGAAAAAAGAGGTATGCTCGAAACTGTTTCAGCCTAATTACTGGCTTGTACAGCTAACCTGATTGCCAATCTGATAGCAGCGTGTACCACGGGAGTGCTGTACCACTGAGCTACGGCAGCCGATGACGGTGGACATTCGGGCATAATATCCCCAAAGCGGGTGCAAACTACAATAAAACCCCTTCCCTGTCACGCCGCTTTTTGCCTATAGTTTCCGGGAGATTCCGGAGATTCCATGGTTAAAAACCAGAAGCAGATCAAGCAGGACAAGCGCTCAAACGCGCTTAAAGACAATTTGAAGCGCCGCAAAGACAAGGGCGCGGCCGAAAAAGAGAAGAAAACGGTGAAATGATGCAGAAACTTAAAGAAAAAGAGCAACCTGAAAAGGAACTTTCCAGTGGCAATCCTGTGCCGGGTCTTCTGCCCGACCATGAAATACGGTTTCTTGCGCAGAACCAAGGCATGATCGAGCCCTTTGTCGAGAAACAGACAAGGGAGGGCGTGATTTCCTATGGGCTTTCCTCGTTTGGCTATGACGCCCGCGCGGCTCGGGCCTTCAAGATTTTCACTAATGTCGACAATGCCTTAGTCGACCCTAAGGATTTCTCGCACCAGAGCTTTGTCGACCGTACCACCGATATCTGCGTGATCCCGCCCAACAGTTTCGTGCTGACGCACACGGTTGAGTATTTCCGCGTGCCGGAGGATGTGCTAGTGATATGCCTCGGCAAAAGCACTTATGCGCGTTGCGGCCTGATCGTGAATGTCACGCCGCTGGAGCCGGGCTGGGAAGGCCATGTGACGCTGGAGATCTCCAACACCACGCCCCTGCCCGCGCGGGTTTACGCCAATGAAGGCATTGCCCAGTTTTTATTTTTTAAAGGAAGCAGCGCCTGTGAAACAAGCTACGCCGACCGCGCCGGGAAATACATGGGACAGCGCGGAGTCACGCTCCCAAAGTTATGATGCTGTGAGCGCGGAAAGTGTCGGTAAAAGCGCCGGCATGGACAAGATTAAAATTGTCGGCGGCAAAAAACTCAACGGCACCATCGAAATCAGCGGCGCGAAAAATGCAGCGCTCAAACTTATGTGCGCGGCGCTGCTGACGGATGGCGATTTGCATCTAGAAAATGCGCCGAATGCTTTGCGCGATATAAAATCACAAACGGATTTGCTCGAACATTTGGGATGCACAGTTGCGCGCGGCGGAAAAAATATCACGCTCAATGCCAGGGAAAATTTCACCTACACCGCGCCTTATGATCTCGTGCGTAAAATGCGGACCAGCATTCTCGTGCTCGGCCCGTTGCTGGCGCGTTGTCATGAGGCGGTCGTGTCTCTGCCCGGTGGCTGCGCCATCGGCACACGCCCGGTAGACCTGCATATACAGGGGTTTGAGTCCATGGGCGCTAAAATCACATTAGAGGGCGGCTATATTCACGCAGTAGCACCGGGCGGGCTCAAGGGCGCGAAGATTTTATTCCCGAAAGTCTCCGTCGGCGCGACAGAGAACCTTATGATGGCGGCATGCCTTGCGGAGGGTGAGACGATTCTGGCGAATGCCGCATGCGAGCCGGAGATTACAGATCTCGGCCAGTGCCTGATCAAGATGGGCGCGAAGATTGAGGGTCTCGGCACGCCGACAATTAAAATCACGGGTGTAAAGAAACTCAATGGCGCGACGCACCCTATTCTCGCGGACCGGATTGAGACCGGCACCTATATGATCGCCGCAGCATTAACGGGCGGGACATTGAGACTGACCAACACGCGGCTCGATCATCTGACATCGCTGACGGGGCTTTTAAAAAAAACCGGCGTCAGCGTCGAGGAAGATGGCGCCGATATCGTCGTGTCGCGCAACGGCGCAAAATTAAAGGCCACCGATATCATGACGGAGCCCTACCCGGGCTTTCCCACGGACCTGCAGGCGCAGTTTATGACGATGCTCACCCTCGCCGAGGGCGCGGGCATGGTGACGGAGACGATTTTCGAAAACCGGTTCATGCATGTGCCGGAACTGTGCCGCATGGGTGCGAATATCACGGTGCACGGCAATTCGGCGATCGTGCGCGGCGTGGAAAAGCTTACGGGCGCCGAAGTGATGGCGACGGATTTGCGCGCCTCAGTTGCGCTGGTGCTGGCAGGCCTCGCCGCCGAAGGCGAGACGGTCATCAACCGCATATACCACCTGGAGCGCGGCTATGAGAATCTGGTGGAAAAACTCGGCGCGTGCAATGCCGATATCAGCCTGATCACACACTGACATTATCAGGCAGCCATGTCTTCATCGTCTCAAAAAATCATTCTTGCCCTGCCGAAAGGCCGCATCTTCGAGGAAATCCGGCCCCTCTTCGAAAAATGCGGGTTGTGTCCGGAGGCTGATTTTTTCAACGAACATAGCCGCAAGTTGCGCTTCACCACCAATTATGAAGAGCTCGATATTATCCGCGTACGCTCGTTCGATGCCGCGACCTTTGTCGCTTATGGCGGCGCGCAGCTGGGCGTTGCAGGCAGCGATGTGCTGGAGGAATTCGATTACTCCGAGATCTACGCGCCGGTCGATCTGAAAATCGGCATCTGCCGTTTGTCTGTTGCGGTGACAAACGAGTCTTTGCAGGATTTCAAAAAACTCAGCCATATCCGCGTAGCGACAAAATATCCGAATCTGACGGCGCGGCACTTTGCCCGTTCAGGCATCCAGGCGGAATGTGTCCTCCTCGGCGGGGCGATGGAGATTGCGCCGTCGCTTGGTATCGCGCCCTGCATTATCGATCTCGTTTCCACCGGAAAGACGTTGGAGGCCCATGGCCTGCGCGAGGTCCGTACGATTCTCGATGTGTCTTCAAGGCTTGTGGTTAACCGCAGCGCCTTCAAGACCGATGGCGCGCGCCTGCGTGTCTGGATCGGCAAATTCAGGGATGCGGCGGCTTAAAGCCCCTCCCGCAAGAACCGGATTGATTTTTTGCGCCATTTCTTTATAAAGTCTGTTGAGATTAAACAAGGATTTTGAATGCCCAAAGAAGACCTTATTGAATTTAAAGGCGTCGTGACGGAAATTCTCCCGAACGCCATGTTCCGCGTCAAGCTTGAAAACGAGCACGAGATCCTCGCGCACACTGCCGGTAAAATGCGCAAGAACCGCATCCGCGTTTTGCAGGGCGATTCCGTTGTTGTTGAAATGACACCCTACGATCTTTCCAAGGGCCGCATTATTTTCCGTGAAAAATAGATGAGCAGAATCCCGGAATCTCAGAAACTCGGAAACCCGGAAAATTTGAGATTTCTGAATTCCGAGATTCGAAGATTCCAAGATTCGGAGATCCTATCTTGGATATTTTAATCGAGGAATCTGAAGGAAGTTTGTGGGTTGCCGCCCTGCAGGACGGACGCCTCGAAGGGCTTGAGATCGATCCTATTCACGAAGATGTGCGCTGGGGCTCGATTTACTGGGCGAAGGTGAAAACGATCGACCCGGCGCTGGACGCCTTGTTCCTCGATCTCGACGGCAAGAATACCGGCATTCTCTATAATAAAGATGTGCGGATCCGCGATAAAAAAGGCGAGATCCACAAAGGCGGCGATAAAGCCATCGGCAAGCTTTTCAAACCGGGCGCCATGATCGCGGTGCAGGCGAAGAGCGTTTATATCCCGAAAGAGCATGACGAATACTGGTACGGCGAAAGCAAGGTGCCGCAGATGAGCATGGATATTACCCTGCCCGGCCGGTACATGATTTTCTGCGCCATGATTGACACAAATCGCGTGTCGCAGCGCATCCGCGATAAAACGTTGCGCCGGCAGCTGCAGAAAATGCTGGAGGAAATGGAAGAGATTGAAGGCTGCATTCTGCGCTCCTCCGCTGCCGACATGCAGACGGAAATTCTGAAACGCGAAGGCAATATTCTGCACGGCTTTTGGGAAGGGATTCAAAAGAAGTTCAGGGGCGTGAAGCCCGCGCTGGTGGCGCAGGGGCCGGATGCGATCCAGCGCACACTCAGTGATCAGGCCAGCCAACGTATAGACCGCATTGAAATCGTCACGATGGATCATTTTACGATGGCAGAAGACTGGTGCTCGGTTTTTGCGCCCGATCTCGTCACGAAAATAACGCCCATCGAATTGCCGGACGCAGAAGACGATATGGCGTTGTTTCATTACCGCGATATTATTGGCCAGATCGAAGACCTGTTTCAGCCTTACGATTTGTTGCAAAGCGGCGGCAATATTATCGTCCAGCACGCGGCCGCGCTGACGGCCATCGACGTCAATAAGGGCGGCGACAAACGCTCACATTTGGCCGTCAATGTCGAGGCAGCACAGGAAATCGCGCGGCAGATACGCCTGCGCAACACCGGCGGCATTATCGCGATCGATTTCCTGAAATTCCAGGGGAAAAAAGATGAAGGCGAAGTGCTGGCGGCGCTGGAAAAAGCCATTCTGAAGGATCCCTGCACGATCCAGATTCACGGCCGCACAGGCGCGGGGCTGATCGAAATGACACGCAAACGCCGCACCCCGCCGCTGCAGGACCGTTCAGAAGGGGTGATTGGCTGATAAAACATGCCTTTTTTCAAAAGCTCTTGCCGGGTCTATCTGTTTCTTTTATAAGCCTTAGTGCCCTATTAATCACACTATAATGCCCGGGTAGCTCAGGGGTAGAGCAAGGGACTGAAAATCCCTGTGTCGGTGGTTCGATTCCACTCCCGGGCACCACGCTTCGCCTTTAAGGGCTTCGCGTGGCGCAGCCACCCTACTCTCTATAACTTTGGACAGGTAATACCATGATGGATTTTATTTACTGGGATCATTCGTACAATACGACCCTCCTTCTCAATCTGCTGGTTGTGATCGCGCTGTTTACATCGATTCGGCTGTTTACCGGCACCATTGCCCATATCAATGCGACGGATGAATTGCTGCGCAAGGACAATGCGGCGTTCGGCATTTCAGTCGCGGGGATTTTATTCGCTATTACCATCCTGCTGAGCGGCACGGTTTACGGCGATCCGCAGGACGACATGTTCGATTCCGCGATCCGCATTGCCCTGTTCGGCATTGTCGGTATTTTCCTGATGGGCGTGACGCGCTTCATTTTCGACAAAATCGCCTTTCCAGCGATTTCCCTGCACGATGAGATCGTCAAGGGCAATGTTGCAGTTTCCATCGCCGATACCGGCAATGTTATCGCCGCCGCGCTGATTATACGCGCCGTCATGGTCTGGATCACCGACAACAGCCTAGAGGGGCTGCTGGCGCTGCTGGTGGGATACGCGATTTCCCAGTTCATCCTGACGATCGCCACGTTTCTGCGGCAAAAAGGATTTGAGAGACGCCATCCAGGCCGATCAATCCAGCAGGAACTGAAGGACAATAATATCGCGCTGGCGCTTGCTTTCGCAGGGCGGAAAATCGGCACGGCGTTCGCAATCACCGTCGCCTCGCAGATTGTCATTTATGAAATTTACAATCTGGTGCCGATCCTGATGGCGTGGTTTGTGGTATCAGTGATCGTGATGGTCATCCTCAAGATCGTATTTACGATCGCAGAGCGTATTATATTATTCCGCGTCGATACGGCCCATGAAATTATCAACCAGCGCAACGTCGCGGTTGGCGCGCTGCAAGCGGTGATTTACCTGTCTCTCGGGATTCTGCTCGCCGAACTCTAGGCCTTACGTCATAAATAAAACGCTGCCGGCCGTGAATGCCAGCGCGATCAGGATGAGCAAACCGTCATGCGCGCTTAAGCCCAGCCCGAAAAAGACGATCGCGAGGCCGGGAATCAGCAATGCAAAGGGAATAAGGCCGAGGAACGGCATGGATAATGCAATTCCCACGCAGATCACGGCAATGATCCGGATAGCAATACCGGATGTCAGGAATTGCAGGCGCGGCTGGATCAGGCGGTCAATCGCCTTTGCCGCCGGCATGAGTTTGTCTTTGCCCTTTTCAAAATAGGATTGCGGAAAATTGATTGCGCGCAGCCGCTCGGGAATCCACGGTGAGGACCAACCGATTAAAATCTGGAACGCGATCAGAATAACCAGCAGCGCTACCAGCGTTGAAACGCCTGGTATCGCACCCGTTGGCAGCACGGCGATAAAGCCGGTTGCCAGCAGCAGCGGGCCGAAGCCGCGTGTGTTGAGCCGCTCAATCATATCGCCGAGATTGAGCTTGCCGTCTTTGGCATCCTTATCCATTTCATTGAGGATGTCGGCAAGGCGGAGATTTTTCATTCTTGTGCTTTCTGAACCATAAGAGCAAAACAATTACAGGATGATATCGGTTCCTGCAGGTAAACCCAGCATGAAAAAAACGCCCCTTGCGGGGCGTTTAGGTTCAGATCGGATGAAAAAATCGGAGTTAGTCCTGCTTAAAAACCTAGTTTGCAACGTGGTGGCCCTCGCGAGGCCCGCTCACTTAATACCTATCATTTTAATATTAAATCCTTATATCTTAAGATTACCATCGATTTTATGTAAATACAAATCAAATTTTCTTATTAAGTAAATTCAACAGGTTAAGTATGTCTTCGGGCGGTTCGCGCTCAAAAGACATCTCTGCGCCGGTGATGGGATGATCGAATCTGATGCCCTTTGCGTGGAGTGCCTGGCGGGGAAAAGCGAGGATTTTCCGGACCACCGCCTCTTCATGGCCGGCCTTGCCAAGAGCGCTTTTCAATGCGGTTGGTTGCGGGCCGTAGAGCACATCGCCGAGCAGCGGGTGGCCGAGCGATTCCATGTGAACGCGGATCTGGTGCGTGCGGCCGGTTTCAAGACGGCATTCAACCAGCGACACCGCGCCGTCGAAATTTTCCAGCATCTGGTAATGCGTGCGTGCTTCGCGCCCCGCCCGGCGATCGATGGACATTTTCAGACGGTGCTGTGCGTGGCGGCCGATAGGTTGATCGACTGTACCCTTAGGCGGGAACGGCACTTTGAAAATCACGGCGTGATAAATACGGGTGAGGGTGCGCGATTCCAGCTGCGCGGAAAGATTTTGATGCGCGCGATCATTTTTGGCTGCGACCATGAGACCGCTGGTGTCCTTATCGAGCCGGTGGACGATGCCGGGCCGTGCAACGCCGCCAATACCCGAGAGCGTATCGCCGCAATGCGCCAGCAGAGCGTTTACCAGCGTACCCGTGTGATTGCCGGCACCCGGGTGCACGACCATGCCGACCGGCTTATTGATCACCAGAATATCGGAATCCTCGAAAACAATATCGAGCGGAATGTTTTCAGGTTTGGGTTCCGCATCCACAAGCGGGGGAATATCGAGCTCCATCCGGTCGCCAGCTTCCATTTTGCGGGATGAGGCTGTGCAGGACGCGCCATTCACGCGCACATGGCCCTGCCCGATCAGCGCCTGCAGGCGGCTGCGCGAAAATCCATCGCAAAGCAGCACGAGCGTTTTATCGAGCCGCTCGCCGGCATGCTCCGCTACAACATCAAGTTTTATGGTTTCGCCGGAAAGTATTTCATCTTCGGGCAGAATATCTGCAATAATCATTGCGGGCTGCCGATAGAAGCGCAACGGTCGGCTGCGACAGGGGCTTCTTCGCCTGCGACCATCCAAGCATCGATGCCGCGCGTGATTTCATCGTCTTTCAGGCCGGATTTCCGTTCAGCGGCCGTGCGCTTGCGCGTATAGACGGCGTCAGAGCTGCCCACCACAATGCGCGCGCCGGATTTTCCCTCGACCAATTGCGCACCATGGGCACCGGCGCCGTTAAAATAGCCGCGCTCGGCCAGTAATTGTCCGCGGCTGTCGAAAGTCAGGAGCCGCGCATATTCCTGGCGTTCATCCCGGCGCAGCGCTGTGTTATAGAGTGCGGAAATTTTATCGCCGGTAATGATCAGCCCGCGCGCGAACCAAGCGCTGCCGGAACGGGCGCGGCGCTGCCAAAGAATTTGGCCGTCCGTAGCGCTGACCATCATGGCCCATCCGCTGCGATAGCGCGATCCCGGCTCCAGCGTATCGCCCATGACAGCAACGCGGCCGCCATCATAGGCGGCGATGCCGGCGAGTTTTGCGGAGGCGCCGTAAGGATAGGCTCTCTGCCAGGCAATATTGCCCTTGACATCCATCACGGCGATCCAGCCCTGCTCCTGGCCTTCGCCGTTTTTAACAAGGCCGGCGCCGATATATTGACCGTTCGACAACGGTGCGAGAGAGAAAATCTGGTTGTCGAGACCGGGACGATAGGCGCGTTCAAAAATAATCGCGCCCCCCGTATCAAGCCCGTAAAGCTGCGTGTAGAAACCAGCGTTTGATGTTTCAGCGGATGCGGACAGCAAATAGCCGGGCACATCTTTCATCGCGATAATATCCTGCGGGCGAAGCGCATGCTTGTGCGTAACGGTCACTTCGGACAGCAGCTCGCCTTTCAGATCAAACAGGCCAAGCCATATGTTGGATGTGCTGCCCGAAGAGGTTCCACCGAGAACCAGCACACCATCCGGCCGGTTCAGAAGTTTTACAACGCTCTTTAGGTCCGGAATGTCATGCGTTTTTTCCCAGACGATGCGGCCGCGGTGATCGATTTCCGCGAGCAGCAGTTGCAGCGCGCCGTTCCCGCCGACCGTTTTTTCACCGGCAGCCAGCGTATAGCCGCTCATCAAAGGAACAGCCGAGCGGAAACGCTCCGTACCTGTCTGCTCGCCATAAACCGTGTCCCACAGGTTGAAGGATCCCATCTGCGGATCGCGCATATTGAAAATCATTTCGTATGTGACCGAGCAATCTACTTGCGCCCGGGCCGTGTTACCGGATAAAAACACGCATAAAAGTGCCGCTAAAAATAATCCTGACTTCATTGAGCATCCTGTCTTTGCTTACCAGTCTAAGATTATGTAGTTTAAAAGTCCATGAGAGCGGAGCCCTGTTTATGAGAATACTGATTGTCTCGGATGCCTGGCACCCCCAGGTTAACGGGGTCGTGAGAACCTATGAACTTATTATCGGTGAGCTCAAGGCGCGCGGCCACGCCGTGCGCGTGATCGGGCCGGGCGATTTTGTCCGGAGCATTTCCATGCCGGGCTATCCTGAAATCAGGCTGGCGCTTTTTCCCTACCGCCCCTTGCGGCGCATGATTGATGCTTATGCGCCCGATAGCATCCACATTGCCACCGAGGGGCCGCTCGGATGGGCCGCGAGGCGGTATTGCAAGGAAAAAGGCATTCCCTTTTCGACGTCGTATCACACACAATACCCTGATTACATTGCAGAGCGCGTCGGGCAGTATTTGAAGTTCCTGCAGGAACCCGCGCGCTTTTTATCAAAAGCGCTTATCCGCCTGTTTCATAAACCATCCCATCTTATTCTTGTGGCGACAACGGGGCTGAAAAATATTCTGCAGGACTGGAATTTTGAAAATAAAATGCATATTTTCTCACGCGGCGTGGATACAGATCTTTTTTACCCGGGGTCCAAAAAACTTTTTAACGACCTGGCCGGCCCGGTTGCGCTCTATGTCGGGCGCATCGCGATTGAAAAAAACCTGAAAGCGTTCCTGGACATGGAGTGGGCGGGTTCCAAGGTGGTTGTCGGGCAAGGCCCGCTGATGGAAGATTTTGTACAGCGCTATCCGGATGTGCGGTTCACGGGGAAAAAAACAGGGCAGGAATTGGCAGATCATTATCGCAGTGCCGATCTGTTCGTGTTTCCGTCGCGCACGGACACATTCGGCATGGTGATTGTCGAAGCGCTGGCCTGCGGGCTGCCGGTGGCGGCATTTAATGTGACAGGTCCGAAGGACATTATTACAGATTCCTCTCTTGGTGCACTGGAAGATAATAATTTATCACAGGCCGCCACACGCGCATTCGCAGTAGGCACGCCAGAAGAGAGAGCGGCACATGTCAAAAACCATTACACATGGACACGGGCCGCGCAGCAGTTTGAAGAAGGGCTGTTACAGGTTATGATTTCAAAATGATTCCCGGAAGATTTCCACATGTCTAAAATTCTAATCGCCGAAGACGACCGCTCGATGTGCCAGTTCCTGAAGCTCGCGCTGGAGCGCGCCGGGCACAGCGTAATCACCGCCCATGACGGATTAGAAGCATTTTCGCTGCTTGAGAAAAATCCCGATACCGATCTCCTGCTCAGCGACATTGTCATGCCCGGCATGGACGGGGTCGAACTGGCACAGACGGCCAGCAAGAAAAATCCTTCCTTACGGATCATGTTCATCACCGGTTTTTCCGGCGTGGCGATGGCGGACGGGCGCAGCCCCCTCCCCAGCGCAAGGCTGCTTTCCAAGCCTTTTCACCTGAATGACCTGATCGAACAGGTCGAAAAAATTCTGGCAACCCCTGAATAAGAGCCCCGTGGGAGAAACTGCCTTTAAATCATATAAAACAATGTGGTATTTTCCGGACGGCCCTGTATAATCAAGGGCGCCTCTCGCTCCAGCTTTTCACCGGTTTTCATGCTTTCTTTCAGATTTTTATTTTACAGATTGTTTCTGTGTGGTTTTGTCATCTGTATGATGGCACCGCCCGCGTTTGCCCAAAAAACGCCCGATGCCGGGGCAGCGGTTCCCACAGTGCCAGTCATGGCCAAACCTGCACCAAGACCCGCCGGCAATGCTCCAAGTTTCGCTCCTGTAAATACCGAGATTAATGATACACCGGCCCCGCCGGCTGAAACGGTCGCACCTGTACAGACTTCGGCAGGTAAAGGCAGCGTAGTCGATATCATAACCGCCAGTCCGGATGATGGAAGCGTGGATGAAAGCGTGACGCACCCGCCGCTTAAACTCACGCCTGATAAATCCGAACTGGTCCGTCTCGACGGTGAAGCCGCCAGCGTTATTCTCGGCAATCCCAATCACCTCAGCATCCTTGCAGATACCTCCAGGACGCTGATCCTGGTTCCGCGGGCACCGGGCGCAACTTATTTCACCGTGCTCGACAATAAGGGCGGGGTTCTTATGCAAAGACACGTCATCGTCGCTGCGCCGCATGAAAAATATGTCCGCATACGCCGCAGTTGCAATGGCGAAAGCGGCAGCAACTGCCAGTCGACCCAGGTTTACTATTGTCCTGATATGTGCCATGAAATCATCATGGGCGGAGAGATGAGCCAGAATGCTTCGGGCCAGGGCGCTGTGAGCAGCGATAGCGATAGCGACAGTGAAAACGAAAATTCCGATGCCGGCGATCAGACTTCGGAAAGCAACGGAGATGATCCTGAGCAACCTGACACCGATACCGCCACGGAAAATTAAGTTAAAAATTTTTGTTACACATATATGATGGATTGAATATGTTCAGAAAATTTTCTTCTCTTGCAGTCATGGGATTCAGCGCCTGCATCTTATTGGCCGGATGCACGACCGCGAAAAGCACACATGACGGCTCTGTCGCCTCAGAGGATGCCGCGCTGGAAAGAGCGATGCGCGCCTCGGGCTCCCGCGGCGGCGGCAACCGTTCCCTCTCGACCCTGGAAAAAGAATACAAGCGCGACAGCACAGATGCCTTCACAGCCACTGCCTATGCGCGAGGCTTGCGTGAGAATGATGATCTAAGCCGCGCCGACCTGGTGCTGGCGCCCTTTGCCAATGATGCCGGCTCGCCCGCTGCGGCCAAAACCGAATTTGCCGCCATCCAGCTCGCCATGGGCGACAACAAAGCCGCGCAGAAATATGCAGCGAAAGCCCTGCGTCAGGACCCCAAAAATGCCAAAGCCTATCTTTATTCCGGCATCGCCCTTGATGCCGAAGGTGACCACAAACAGGCGGAACAGTCTTTCCGCAATGCCCTTGCCAACTGGGAAGGCGATCCAACGCCGATCATGAACAATCTCGCGCTTAACCTTGCGGCTCAGGAACATCTGGACGAAGCGATTGAACTGCTGACCAAGGCCAAGGAACTTGCGCCGGACCGTATCGAGGTTGAGCGCAACCTGCGCATCGTTACGGCCCTCAAGCAATCGGCCAGCGGCGTTGAGCCGAGACCGCCCTCTATTCCAAGGCGCTGATTTTAGTTTGCGCCTAAGCCAGCTGCTGCGGCTTTAATGCCTGCGGGGCCGAGGATTACGATAAACAGCGCGGGCAGGAAAAATAAAATCATCGGTACGGTCAATTTCGGCGGCAGGGATGCTGCCTTTTGTTCCGCCGTCGCCATACGCTGCTCGCGGATTTCGTCCGATAAGACGCGCAAGGCCTTGGAGACCGAGGTTCCGTATTGCTCCGCCTGAATCAGCGCTGTGGCGAAACTTTTGGCGGAACCGCTGCCGACACGGCGTGCGAAATCCTGCAGAGCCTGGCGGCGGTCATTCAGCATAGCCATTTCCGCGCTTAAAATTCCCAGTTCTTCTGCTAATGTCGCCGAAACCTCCCCCACCTCGTGCGCGACGCGATCGACCGTCTGCTCGAGGCCGATACCGCCTTGCACGCAGATGAGCATCATGTCGAGCGAATCCGGAAATGTCAGCTGGATTTCCTTCTGCCGTTTCTGCGCCTTGTTTTTGATGATAATGTCCGGCAGCTTGTAACCGATCCCGGCAGCGCCTGCCAAAATCAAAAGCGTCATCAGGTTGGAGAGCGGCTTGTCGCTGCCCATAATGAGCATCATGGCGATCGAGCACAGGAAAACCGGCACCACCAACTGCGCGACGAGGAATTTAAACGGCGCGCTGGGATTGCGGATTCCAGCCTGCAGCAATTTGTCGCGCGCGCTTTCGCCCATATCGCCGGCGAATTTCTGAATCCGGTAAAACATAACCATAGAGTCCTTGGCGGACATGCCGGCGTCGGCAGAACCGACCTTACCGAGTGTGCCGTCGCGCGTGGCTTCGAACAGGGCCTTGCGGCGTTTTTCGATGACGGCGCGGAAGCGGTCTTTTTTGTCGCTGCGTTGCAGAAACGGCAGGGCAAACGCGGCAAAGGACAGGGCCGCGAGGAGAGCGGCGCCGAATGTTATAAGAAGTTCCTGTGACATGTTTTTCCCGATCTAAATTTTAAAATTAATCATGGCTTTCATAACCAGGCATCCCAGCACCATCATGCCCACAGCGATTCCGAGCAGCATATTGCCGGTCGGCGTCGTGAACAAGACACTGATATATTCGTAATTGACAAAATAAAGGCCGCTGGCGACAACGTTCGGCAATGCGCCGATGATGCCGGCAGAGGCGATTGCTTCGGATGAAAGTGCCTTGATCTTGCGACGCAATTTGAAACGCGCGCGTATGACGCCCGCGAGGTTTTGCAAAACTTCCGAAAGGCTGGAGCCTGTCTGTGCCTGAATGGCCAGGCCAGTGGCAAACATGCGCATTTCCGGCAGCGGCATGCGGCGCGTGCTTTCGAGCGCGGCCTCGTGCAGCGGGATACCGATTTTCTGCTTGTCGTAGATACGACTCATCTCTTCGCCAAGCGGACCGCCGAATTCACGCGCCACCATGGCTATGGCTTCGGAGATCGGCATCCCGGCCTTAATCAGACGGATCATGCCCTCAAGTCCGTCGGCGAAATCGTGAAGAAATTTTTTCTGGCGGCGCTTGGCCATATTTTTCAAAACATAGCGTGGAAAACCGAGCAGGCCGACGACACCCACAAAAAGCACGACGAGCATGGGCTGCCCCATCATTTTGGCTATGAACGTGAAAACAATCATGGAAGCAAAGGACAGAATCCAGAATTTTTTGACCGAGGCCTTCAAGCCCGCCTGTTCGATCATGAGAGAAACAGGCGCGCGGCTTTTTTTCTTGGCCTTGCTATCACCTTCGCGGGTTTCTTTAAGTTTTTTGGCAATCTCGGCGCGGCGCTTATCCTGTTCTTCGCGCGCGGAGCCTTTGACTTTCAGGTTGAAAGCGGAGTGCCCCTGGATGACCTGGGCGTAGCGTTTACGGCGGGCGCTTTCAGCGTTGATTATATAGGCAATGCCGACGCCGACAACGCTCAGAAAAATGAGGGCGACCAAGATGATTTGCAGGGCGCCCATCAGCCGAAGGCCTCTTCCATCGCTTCGAGGACGAGTTTTTCACAGCCATACTGGCGCGCCTTGTCGTAGAATTTGGGGCGCAGGCCGGTCGAACGGTGCTTGGTGATCAGCTTGCCGCTGGCATCCTCACCGGTAATATCCAGAACGAACAGATCCTGCATCGTAACAACATCGCCTTCCATGCCGGTGATCTCGCTGACATGCGTGGTGCGGCGGGAGCCGTCGCGGAGGCGCTGCACTTGTATAATGACGTTGACGGCGGAGGCGATCTGTTCACGCACGGCGGCGCTTGGCAGATTGAGTCCGCCCATAGCGATCATATTCTCCATCCGCGAGATGGCCTCGCGCGGGTTATTGGCGTGGACGGTGCCCATCGAGCCGTCATGGCCTGTATTCATCGCCTGCAGCAAGTCGAAGGCTTCGGGGCCGCGCACCTCGCCTACGATGATGCGTTCCGGGCGCATCCGCAGGCAGTTTTTAACAAGATCGCGCATCGTCACTTCGCCGACGCCCTCGAGGTTGGGCGGCCGTGTTTCCAGGCGGACAACGTGCGGCTGTTGCAGCTGCAGTTCGCAGGCATCTTCGCAGGTGATGATGCGCTCGCCCTGCTCGATATAAAATGTCAGGCAGTTGAGCATGGTGGTTTTACCGGAACCGGTACCGCCGGAGACCAGGACATTCACGCGCGAGCGACCGATCGCCATGATCAGCTTGGCGCAACTCGGCGTCATCGAGCCGAAACCGACAAGTTTTTCCAGCGTAAGTTTTTCCTTGGTGAATTTCCGGATGGTCATGCAGGATCCATCGACAGCCAGCGGCGGTATGATGACGTTGACACGGCTACCATCCGGGAGACGCGCGTCGCAAATCGGCGAGGATTCATCGACGCGCCGGCCGATGGCGCCGACGATACGCTGACAGATGGTTGTTAAATGCTGGTTATCGCGAAATTTGATGTGGCTGCGTGTGATCTTGCCCTTGGCTTCGATGTAGACGGTTTCAGGGCCGTTGATCATGATATCAGCGATGTCATCACGCTCCAGAAGTTCCTCGAGCGGACCGAAACCCAGCATATCGTCGGCGCATTCCTTGGAAATACTCTGAAGTTCCGCCGGCGTCAGATCGAGATTGCGGAAACGGGCAATTTCCTGCACGGCGGAATAAACTTCTTCACGCGCAGCCTTGCCGTCCATGCGCGCCAGCGCCTTGAGATCAATCCCGTCGCGCAAATCCAGCCAGATGCGGTTGCGGGCACGTTGCAGACGCTGAATGGTGATTGAATCAACTTTTTCGTGGACGATCTCGCCCTTGTTTTCTTCAAGTTCGTTCTTGAAAGGGTCTTTTTCGACCTTAAGCTCTACTTTTTTTTCGAGAACGGGCTCTACGCCCGCCGCGACGTCTTTCTTTTCAGTATTTTCGGCAGGTTTTTTTTCTGCGGCTGGCGGCTGCGCCGGTTTTGATGGTGCGGTGGTGTTTTCGCCTTTTTTGCCGAACATAAGCCTGTTTTATTCCTTTGCCTTAAACTTGCCGAGGAAGCTTCCGAGCAAATCGGCCTTGTTTTTGCCTGCAGCGGCTTCCTTCAACGTTGAGCCGGCTGAAAATTTTGTACTGAAGAGTGGCAGAATATGCGCACGGGCAATATCTTCACCTTCTTTTGAGGATAGAAATTTTTTACCTTCGCTTTCGCTTTCGATAAATGCTTTCGGTGCGAAGGGCACGGACGCCGCAATGACAAAATCCATGGCCTTTTCAATATCCTTGCGCGGCACCTCGTTCTTTGCGGCCATGCCCTGCATGTTCACGATGAATTCGATGTTTTTATCTTCACCGCCGCGCATATCTTTTATTTCGTGGATGAGCGCGCGCGCGAGACGCAGAGACGGCAGGTGCGGCGTCGATACGACGATGATGCTGGCGGCCTTGCCGATAATAATTTTCTTGAGCTCCGGCGCCGCATTGGACATGTCGGCGATGATGACCGGGTACTTGACCATCAGCGTGTCGACGAGTCTTTCAAATTGTTCGGGCGTGATAGCGTTCTCCAGCATGATTTCGCCGCCGCTGGCCAGCACGCTCAGTCTGTCACCGGCCTTGAACAGCATGCGCTTGAGGCTGTCCTCATCGTTGTTAGCGGCGGCGCGCGCTGCTTCCGCCAGCGTTGTCGACGGTGTAAAACCAAATCCGACGCTCAGCACAGAGGCGCCGCCCGCGCCATCCATGAGCAGTGTTTTTTGGCCCAGTATGTCGGATATGCACCAGGCCGAGGCCTGCGCAAGCGCGCTGGTGCCTGCACCGCCCTTGGCGCCTATGAAAACAATGAGGCGGCTGCCTGTGACTTCCATCTGCTGGACCAGGCTTTTTGATATGACCTCGGCCAACACCGGCGTTTCGACGGGCTTCACAAGATAATCACTGACGCCCATTTCGATCAGACGGCGGTAGAGATAAACATCGTTGACAGGGCCGATGACAATCGCCGAGGTGCCCTCGCTGCAATTTGTTGCCAGGCTTTCGAGTTTTCCGGTGAAGGATTCATCGATCGTATCGGTCTGGATAATCACCAGCTGCGGTGATTTGTGCTCGGCGTAGATATTGATCGCGGTGTCGACATCACCCTCCCTGACCTGCAGGCTTACGCGGGCGAAACGCCAGTCCTGCGCAAGATTGCGCGCCGCTTCAAGCGTTGCCGGGTCGTGCGAATACACCTCCACTGCGGCGGGAGGAAGAAGAATGCTTGTGCCTGTTGTGCCGGGGTCACTCATCGGGTCCTGATTCGCATTGTGTGAGACATGCCATTATACATTATAAAAGGCTAATAAATCGTTAGTTGCCTGAGGCACTTTCTCCCTCAAGTGGTTGATTGGCAACGCCTGAACGGTAGCGCTCGCCGATATTGGCGGCGCGGCGGCCCTCCGTGGACTCCGGCAATTCACGATCGCCTGCGAGGTCTTTGGGATGGGCCACCTGGCGCGAGAAAACGGTCTCAACCGTGCAGCCCTGTTTATACGAGCTGTCGAGCGTGAGCGCGCGGTTTTCAAAACCATCCATCGTCTTGCAGTCTTTGGGCGGGAGCGCGACGTATTCATCGTATGTGACCAGCAGGTTCATTTCGTTGCCCTGGCCCTGCACGGGCAGACTATTGGCTGCGATATTTTGTACGCCTTTTTTCATGAGCGTGTTTTTAATCCGTAACAGCTCATTGTTGGCGCGCACGGGAGGGGATGCGGTCCCGCGCGGGTCATAGGTCACGCTGATCTGCATGGACTCACTGTCGCCGCGGGAAAAATTTTCCGCCAGCCCGGCCAGATACTGATCATCGGCTTCCGATACAGACACCTGTTCGGAGAATTGTTCCTGTTGCACCTCTATCCGCTTATCGGTGACAAGGGGCTCTTCATACAAATCGCAGGCGGTGAGCGGCATAAAAGCCGGTGTCATTGCGCCGATCAGAAAATAAAATGAAAATCTCTGCATCATTCCTACTCCAGTATGTATCCGTAGCGTTCGTCATCATCGAAGATGTCTTCATCCTTGATGGCGTAATGCTTGCGCATGGTGCGGGCAAAAATTTTCGCGAGGTGATTGTTGCCGCCGCGGTGCACAACTGCGCGCTCCGTTTCCTTATAGGGTTTCACAATGTACGGCGTGATGATGACGACCAGTTCGGTCTCATCACGCTGGAAACTGCGCGATGAAATGAGGTCGCCTAATACAGGCGTATTCTTGATTCCGGGGATGGCGTTCAGGCCCTTGGCAGCAGAGGATTGAAGAAGGCCTGCGATCATGATGCTGCGGCCGCTCGGCAGCTCCACGGTTGTCGAGGCGCGGCGCACATCGAAGCCCGGCACCTGAATGTCACCGGCCGGGAGTGCGTTGTCGAAATTGATCGAGGAGACTTCCGTGCTCATCTGCAGGCTGATGCGGTCATCCGACATGACGATCGGGCGGAAATTCAAAGACACGCCGAACTGACGGAATTCGATCACGATATTCCCCAACTGGTCGAGACCGGACGGGATCGGCGTTTCACCGCCGGCAAGAAACCCGGCCTCCTCGCCGGAGACTGCGGTCAGGTTTGGTTCGGCCAGGACCTGCGCCAGGTTTTCATCCTCGAGCGCGTTGATGAACAGGTTGATATCACGGATCTCATCAATCCCCGTGACCTGGAAGACCTGCAGCACACCGACAGCGGCGTTATTGAGCGCCGTGCCCGTGCTCGGCCGCAAGCCAAAGCCCGTATCGCCCGAGGTCACGCCGGCGGTGCTATTCAGGTTGGTTTCAATGCCCAGTTCCTTGACGAGGTTGCGGCGCGCCTCGACGATCTTAACCTGCAGTGTAACCTGCTGCTCGCCGTCAACTTCGAGCATATTGGATATCAGGCTATCCGCGGGCTGATTGCCGCCATCCTGAAGGTCGCTGACATAGCTGCCGATAAGGCTTGCTACCTTTGCGGCCACGTCGGGCGTTGAAACTTTACCGCTCAGCAAAATCTGTCCATGGATTGAACCAACCTTGATGTTTTTTTCATTCGGGAAAAGTTCATTGACCAAAGCCTGGATCGCCTGCATGTCGTAATGCACATGGATGTCGATGCGCTTGATGACATTGCCCTGACCGTCGACCGCGATAAGATTGGTATCACCGACATTGAGACCAACAACATAAAGGCGGTTGGATTGCAGCGCCTGCACATCAACCACGGACGGATCGGCGACAAGCACGTCGGAAATATCGCCGGGCAGGTTGATCAATTCCGCCTTGCCGAGCGTCACGGATAAAGGCGCTTCGGTGGTGGATTTCGGAGTCAGGGAATTCAGATCGCCCTTATCGGCCAACACCAGAACCGGCGCCGCCACGACGAATAGCGAGATTGCCGCAATCGCAAGCAATCCCGCGAGTCTAAGCGGGGGTAATGACGGCATAAATCTCATCAACTACTTTCAGTATTACGCAGGCAAAATCGTGGAGTTATGGGGCAGAAGAGCCCTGGACTTGGTTACCATTATAAATTCGCACAATATTGCGATCAATTCCAGAGTCCTTTTGTACTTTCTGGACTTCCTGCATGACCTCCTCGTAGATATTGGTCAGGCGGGCATCGGAAATGGTTTCCCAGTTTTTCTCCACGAGCTTGTCGTCACCAACCCCTCGTAAAGACAGGGTAATTTCGCCTATTTGTCCCGCGAGCGAGACTCGTTCGGCATCCTGCGCGCTGACGGCCAGTGTCACGGTTTTACCGACCTTGATTTTGCCGTCCTCGGGTTGCTCTGCGCGCTGATCGACCGCTAGAACCTTTACATTCTGCAAAATCGTCTCAGTCGCCGTTTTCTGCAAATTCAGCTCGATGGTGTTCTGGACGGCCGGGTTGTCGTCATCCGTGCGCACGCTCATTTTGTAGGTGAGCATGACATCGACATAATCGCCTGGGCCGATAAAGCCCCCGACCATGGAAGCGGCCGAAACCTCGATGGCCACGGCGCGCTGTCCTGGCTCAAGGCTGGCAGCCACGAAATTGCCCTTGGCTTCGCCGAGGATGGCGTTCTCCAGAACCGGCTCCCCGGAGGCTACATTACGTCCCAGGCGCCCCTTGAGGGCCGCGTCGGCCAGTTCCTGCTTCTCGCGCACGACCGCACCCGGGAAGACGCTGCTTTGCGGCCATTCCTGCCAGCGTGTATCGCCGACCTGCAATTCGCGGCCAATACCGAGATCCTTGGCAGCGACGAGGATGTCCACTTTGGCTTCCTCGATAACAGGATCCTTCTTGCCGCCCAACGTCACGGACACAAGGACCGCCACGAGAAGTGCCACAGCGAGGGCGCCGCCAATTACAATAAGGATGTTTTTATTCATGATAAAATCCTGCGGTTTCAGGAGCCGAGAAAGGAACGAAGCGTTTCCAGTTCAAAATACCCCAAATTACAAAAAGAAGCCAGCGCGCCTATGACAATGGCTATCCCGTAGGGGACCTTGCTTTCGCCGGCCTGCACGCGCGCAATCCAGCTGCCTGCTTGGGCGTTTTTGACCGGTTTCCATTTTAACAGAACCAGCGAGATGAGGCCGAGCACGCCGCCGGTCAGTGTTGTGTAAAACAGAAAAGGCACGAGGCCGACAAGGCTGACCCACAAAGCGTAGGCGCTGGCCAGCTTGGAGTCGCCGCCGCCCATGATTTTTGTGGCAAACAATGCAGCGGTCAGGACAAAAATGAAAAGCGCGCTCAAGCCGTGGGAGAGCAGTGGACTGAAGACTTCGCCCCGCCCGAAAAACCACAGCGACAAATAGGCCGCGCAGAATGCAGCGATGATAATGACGCTATAGGAATTTGGAATGGTCAGGCCTTTGAAATCAGAGAGGCTGGCGAGGAGACCTGCGCCGACGGCGACAAAAATACATGCCAGGAATATGATCAGAAGCAGCATCGATGGACCCCTAAGACATAAAAAAGGCCCGCCTCACACCTGCAATCTTGCAAATGCAAAAGGCGGGCCTTTTAAATCTATACTAATTAAGAACCTGTGTCTGCCGCGTCTGCGTTCGCGGTTTCCATTTTAGACTGCATCGTTTCAAATGTCGTTTTCAATTCGTCACCAAACGTGAAAGCGACAGCGACAATCGCCAGTGAAATACCAGCAGCAATGAGGCCGTATTCAATAGCCGTCGCGCCGTCGTTATTTCTGAGGTATGCATCTCTGAAAGCTAAAAGTTTAAGCATGTAGTTTTCTCCTTAGGATTAAGTTTAGATTATCCGGTTACCCACACTTCGAAAGAGTGTTCAAGTTCCCAACCGTTGCCATTTTAGAATATCAAATTGACGTTAAAGGAAGGTTAAAGTACGCAGAAAGATGTTAATATTTTAGAGAAAAAATTAGAAAAATCAAGCCCCTGATTTAAATGAACCCATACCAAACGCAATTTTATGATCAGTTTTTGATATAGAGGTTGGCGAGCTCGTTGGCGATCTGCTCGAAAGCGTCAAGCAGCTCTTCCTGAGTCGGCGCATCGAAATACTGGTCCTCGGATGAGGCGCAATCCTCATAATATTGCTTGGTATCGTCGTTAATACTCGAAGTAAAGGTAATGGTGTAAATAACGACCCCTTTATCCTTCAAGGCCTCGCAGACCTCGACAAAACGCTCATTCAGGTCCGTCACCGTGATGTTGTTTTTGTGGGTATCCCAGAAATAGGTGTAGTTATTTTCAAGCGTATTATCACCGTCGGTCATCATGACCACGGCTTTTTTCCAGTATTCGTCGTCCCAGGGCTCGCCTTCGGTGAAAGGCTCCTCGGGCGAGAGGATCTTATAGCCCCACAGCATGCCGACATTGCCCATGGTATGACCGTGCGGCTCCATATCATCGGGTTCAGCAGCCGTATCGGGGTCGACCTGCGACAAAAGATAAGTCTGATCACTGGTTAAAGGCACAACGTAGGCATATGGACAGCCCGTATTAGGCCCGTCATCCTGGCTTCCGGACGTGCCGACCGTGCAGAAGCAATAGCTGGCCGCGCATTTTCCGCCCGAACCGGTGCAGGCGCTGCAGCGGGCTGCTGTATTCACGAAATCATAGGAACTGGTGTCGAAATCGCTGCATTTCTGGCCGTTCAGGATGACGCGGCCATAAGCATAGATGTCCCATGGGCCTGCATATTCGTCTTCTATATCGTTAGGGTATGAGTCGTTATTGGTAACACCCGGCGCCCAACCATGGCCGCGGCAGTTCGTCGCGCTGTTGCAGCCCGAACCGCTGCCGGTGCGCCAGAGTTGGCCGCGGCTTCCTGCAACATGCGTTGCGGCGGAATTGTAGTTGGTGGATTTATGCTCCGTGATGCAACCATACCAGTTACTGGAATCGTTGTGCGTGTTGGTATAGCTGATGCCGGAGGGCAGTTGCACGAAAACAGTGCCGTCGTTGTAGTTCGTGTTATCCGGCTTTTTTCCAAGACCGTAACGGCCGACGCGCACGGAGTTGCTGTACGGGACAAGAGCGATGCGCACATCTTCCGGATCCTTCGCATGATCGAAAAGAATATTGATGAAATTCCGCGTCGCGGTTTTCAACGTGCCGATATTGTTATTTGTGGCCATGGACCCGGTATTATCGAGCACCATAGCGACTTCGAGGCCCTGGATCTGGCGCTGCACCGTCGTTGCCGCACTCACGTTGATTGAATCGATCCCGATCAGGCGCAGGAAAAAAGTATTATATTGAGCTGTGCCCGTCACAATCACTTCATCGCCGTTGACGACGACGCGCGGCTCGAACGTGATGCCCAGTTTTTCCGGCGGGTAGTTGGCTGCGAAGAAATCTTTTACCTTTTGTTCAATGGTGGCTGCATCGGTCGAGGACGCAGCGGCAGCGAGCGCCGAAGCATCGAGCGCCTGCGTCAGCCGCTGCTGCACCAGGTAGGCCTGCGCAAAATCGAGCGCCATGCCGGCCGAACCGACAATCACCGGCGCCATAATGGCAAAGGCAATGATAATCGCGCCCGTGCATTCAAGCGCGTAGAGCCGGATTTTTCTTTTCATGCGTGAAAGCATCTTCAACATTTCTTGACTAACCCGCTGATTTATTGACGACAGGAGATTTGCGGCCCCGGGAGAATGCTACCTCTTCCATCGGGATGTTATCAACAATAAATCCTGCAAAAACCGGCTCAAATAAATATTTGACCCGGACAACGACCACGCCGTTGCCCGCGTCGGCCAGCGACGCCACGTCCGCAAGAACATTGGGGTCGGGCGTCATATTGCGCGTTTCCCGCCAGACGATTTCCGGCTCTTCATCGTCATCGAAACGGATACTGACAATATCGATACCATAGCTTGAGGCATCGTAAGGCTCAAGTGCGAGACGGCTGGCCTCGATGGCCTCATCAAGGCCGGTATCATCAATACTGCGCTTGCGCGTCACGAGATCGGCGGCGACCTGTGAGGCGCGGATTGTTTTCTGATTGGCGATAATGCCGTTGCCCATATCGTATGTGCCGAGCAGCAGGATCAGCAGGACGGGAAAAATCATCGTTGCTTCGAGCGCGGCAACCCCGTCCCTGGAGTCTTTCCATTCCCGCAGAAATCTTTTCAATGCTGTCAGCATGTCAACTTTCTTCAAATTCATAAGGTTCGCTTTGCAGTACAAGCGTCGAAATAAATGTGCGTTTGCCGCTGGGGCCGGCCAGAAGCTCGCCGATCAGCGGAGTGATCATCTCATAGCGGTAAGAGGTGCGAATCAGGACGCGGTCATCCGATCCGCCGGCATCAAAGCCTTGTGAAACCATGTTGCCGTCTTCGTCGTATTGCGGCTCAAGTTCCGAATAATCGGTAAAACTGGTGAGAGGAATGACTTCCATTACAATTTCATCACACTGGATTAAAACATCGGCATATTCACAGATCGCAGCAGCGAACATCTCTTCCGGCTGCATGGTCTGCGACTGCTGCACCTGGCCGGTCTTGATCAGGCGCGCAGCAGAATTCGTAGCGCCTTCGAGCAGGCTGGCCGCAGTATACATCATGGCCAGTTCGATAATGGCCAGTGTCAGCATCATGTAGGGGATGAACAGGAGACTGAATTCGATCGCTGTCGAAGCTTCTTTATCCCGTACCCAGATTTTCAGCAACTTACGCAACATTTTAATCAAATTATCCCTATTTTGCAGGCACAAAAAAAGCGGCTCATTTCCGCTTTTTCAACGCCCGGCAATTACCTGACCACCTATCCAGTCTAGGATAGATATATGAAAATATGATTAATTATGTATATTAAATGTTAAAGGAAAGGGTCATGCATCATGATGGAATCGACCCGCACCGCGCTGGTTGAAAGAAGTGTCACGGGGGCCCCGATTAACTCCTCGATACGGCGGACATATTTGACCGCTGCTGCCGGTAAATCGGCCCAGCTGCGGGCGCCACGGGTACTGTCTTTCCACCCTTCCACGGTTTTATAGACGGGTTTCAGGGCCGCCTGCGCGCCCTGCGCGGCCGGGATGTAGTCAATGACCTTGCCGGCGAGCTCATAGCCGACGCCAATTTTGATTTCATCGAGCCCATCGAGGACATCGAGCTTGGTCAAAGCAATGCCCTTGATGCCGCCGATCTTTATGGTCTGCCGGACTAATGCCGCGTCGAACCAGCCACAACGGCGCTTGCGTCCTGTGGTGGTGCCGAACTCATGGCCGCGGCGGCCGAGATATTCGCCGACCTCATTATCCTGCTCCGTCGGGAATGGACCGGACCCGACGCGCGTGGTGTAAGCCTTGGTGATGCCGAGCACGTAGCCGACCGCATCGGGCCCCATGCCGGAGCCGATGGCCGCCTGCGCCGCCGCCATATTCGAGGATGTCACGTAAGGATATGTGCCGTGATCAACATCGAGCATCATGCCTTGCGCACCTTCGAAGAGAATTTTCTTACCCGCGGCGCGCGCTTCATCAAGCACTTTCCACGTGACGCCAACGAAGGGCATAATCTGGTCGCGTACGCTCATCAGTTTGTCGAACATGTCCTGTTCTTGAATCGTTTCCGCGCCGAGGCCTTTGAGCAGCGCGTTGTGATGGAACATCATTTTTTCCAGCTTTTCCCTAAGCAAATCCGGGTAAGCGAGATCACAGACGCGGATGGCACGGCGGGCGATTTTATCTTCATAAGCGGGGCCGATACCGCGGCCCGTGGTGCCGATGGCCTTGCCGCCGCGGGCCTTTTCCATCGCCTGGTCGAGCATGGCGTGGACGGGCAGAATCAGCGGCGCATTTTCAGCGATCATCAGTTTTTCCGGCGAGACATTAACACCCTGCTTGCGGATTTTTTCAATTTCCTGCATCAGCGCCCATGGATCGATGACGACGCCGTTGCCGATGACCGAGAGTTTCCCGTCTCGCAAAATTCCGGAAGGCAGTAAATGAAGTTTGTAGGTGACGCCGTCGATGACGAGCGTGTGGCCGGCATTGTGGCCGCCCTGGAAACGCACGACGACATCCGCGCGGCTGGAGAGCCAGTCAACGATCTTGCCTTTGCCTTCATCGCCCCATTGCGACCCGATGACTGCGACATTTGCCATGATTATTTGCCTATCTTTTCAGGTTTTCCGTTTTTATATTCGTGAGTGGCAGCGGCTCGCTCAGCGGCTCCGCCTCTTAAAACAGTCCAGCCCTGCCTGCGTAAGTCAGCGACAACGGCCCAGCTTTCGCTGTCTTTTACGTAGATTATATTTTGTGCGGGGGCAGGCGGGATAATTTTAGCCACCGTATCCATGTAAAGCGTGAAGCCTGTCGCGCTTTCCGCTGTCCCGGCGAAATCGATCGTATAGCGCCCGCCGCGTCCCAGAGCGCCGGAGACGTTTTTTGCAAAGAGCGTGAAGCCGAAACCGGTTTTATACTGGAAGCCGCGCGTCTCGACAGGATCGAGCGTGATCGAGATAGCGTCAAACCCCAATTCCTCGATTGCCTGACGCACACCGTTTGCGATCGCGAAGAGTTTTTCAATACTTTCTCTCGCCTCCCGCGGCAAAGAGAGTTTTTTTATTGCAGCAAGAACAGTTTCAAACGAGCCCGAAGCATCCAGCAGACCTTTGAGAATTTCACCTAAACGGCGATCCAGTCTATCTAGGGCGCCAGCATCATGACGCTGCAGCGCATCGCTGATGTGTTCGCGGACCTGCATGTCCACATCGTAGTGATCGAAAATCTGCCGCATCATCAAAGGATAGGCGAGATCGATGGTGATAGTCTGAAGGCCGAGCGCCTTCAGACCCATGAGCGCAATGACGCAGGATTCTATGTCTCTAGCCGCATCTTCAGGACCGACAATTTCACACCCGACCTGGCAAAATTGCCGTTCCGTGCGGTGCTGCCCGCCTTTGGTGCGCAGAACATCATTGGCGTAAGTCAGGCGCAACGGGCGCGGTTCATGTCCAAGGCGCGAACAGGCAATGCGTGCGATTTGCGTGGTGATGTCGGAACGAAGGCCCATCATGCGGTGCGAAAGCGGGTCCATAAGGCGGAACGTTTCGCTTGCCAGAGACGCGCCGGGGCCGAAAGCAAACAGGCTGTCCTCGAATTCCAGCAGCGGCGGCTTGACGCGGGCGTAGCCGAGTGAGGAAAAGATCTGCATCAATGTCGTGATTGCGCTGAATTCGCGCTCGGCTTCGGGCGGCAGCAAATCGACAAAACCTGAGGGGAGCAGAGCCGCGCTGTTATTATCCTGTGTCATCGGCGCTTCGGCTTTCCTATTTTTTCTGGAGAACGGCACAGAGATCATCTACCACATTTTCAACGAGAGAGGAATCGGGGCCTTCGGCCATAACGCGGATCAGGCTTTCCGTGCCGGAGGCGCGCACCAGCACGCGCCCGCCCTTGAGGCGCGTTTCCGCGCTTTTGATTTCTTTCTGCATGGAATCATCCTGTAGCGGGCTTTTGCCGGTGAAGCGCACGTTTTTCAGCACCTGTGGATAAGGCTCAAACAGGCGCAGAGTCTTGCTCGCGGGCTGGCCGCTTTCCTGCAGGATCGAGAGAATGCGTAATGCTGCCAGCAGGCCGTCACCGGTTGTACCGTAATCCGATAATATAATGTGGCCGGACTGCTCGCCGCCGAGATTATAATTCCCTTCACGCATCGCCTCGACAACATAGCGGTCGCCGACAGCGGCGCGGGTCAGGGAAATTTTATTTTTCTCCATTAGATTTTCAAAACCAAGGTTGGACATGACAGTCGCAACAATGCCGTTATTTTTCAAGGTGCCGGATTTTTTCATGGAGAGCGCGAGCGCCGCCATCAACTGGTCCCCGTCAATGCGCTGGCCTTTTTCATCGACCATGATGAGGCGGTCGGCGTCGCCATCCAGGGCAATACCGATATCGGCCTTGTGCTCCAGCACGGCTTTTTGCAGGTTCTGCGGCGCGGTGGCGCCATAGCTGTCATTGATATTTTTGCCGTCCGGGGTCACGCCGATGGAAATGACTTCGGCCTCGAGCTCCCAGAGAACTTTGGGCGCGACCTTGTAAGCGGCGCCGTGAGCGCAATCGACGACAATTTTCAGGCCATCAAGCGTCTGCCCTTTAGGAAAAGAGCTTTTGACATGTTCGATGTAGCGCCCCAGCGCATCATCGAGGCGGCTGGCCTTGCCTAGATTTTCCGGCGCGGCGAGATGCGGGTTCAGGTGAGAATCGATTTTTTCTTCGATCAGGCGCTCAACATCGTCACCGAGCTTGCAGCCGTCGGCGCCGAATAATTTTATGCCGTTATCGTAATAGGGATTATGCGAGGCGGAAATCATCACGCCGAGATCGGCGCGCAGGGATTTTGTGAGCAGCGCGATGCCGGGTGTCGGGATCGGCCCTACAAGAATGACATCCATTCCGCACGCGACGAAGCCGGCGCACATGGCCTCCTCGAACATATAGCCGGAAAGCCGCGTATCCTTGCCGATAACGACGCGGTCCGTGCCGGCCTGCTTACGCACTTCGCGCAAGGCCACGGCAGAGGCCATGGCGACCTTGAGCGCCATGGCCGCCGTCATCGGGAACTGGTTGGCGGGACCGCGGATCCCGTCCGTGCCGAAATATTTGCGTTTCATGGGGGTATTTTTAGACTGCGGAGATTAAAATGGCAAAGAATTTAAGCGTTTAGCCGGGAAGAAGCGTAAATTCCACGATTTCCGGGGCAACATTACGGGCAGAATAGAGGCTGGTTCCTATGCCGCTATTCACACATAGGTGACGGCCTTGCCTTTCCATCATTCCGTAAGTCATGTCCTTGTCAGGACAATCCTGAATCGGAAGCTTCAAAAAAGGGATTTTACTGATCAGAGGGATTTTATATTGGCCCCCATGTGTGTGGCCCGCAAAGGTTATAACAGGATTTTGCGGCATATCATAAATGCTGAAAGGATTGTGGCACATAGCAATAATAGGTAGGTCGTCTGTGACATTAGAAAAAGTTGCCGTAAGATCTGAATGTCCGGTTCCATAATCGTCGACACCGGCAATCCAGAATTGCATGCCGTTCCATTCTATTTTTACTGATTGATTTTCTAACATTTTTATACCAGCAGCTCCCAAAGAATTCCACATGCCTTGGGGATCTTCATACCAGTCATGATTGCCTAGCGTCCCAAAAACACCGCCTGGCGCTTTAAGAGAAGATAAAACATGCGCGATTTTTTCCGGCTCTACATATGCACCGTTGTAACCGTAAGGTGAATTTAAAAAGTCGCCGGGCATCAGAATAATATCTGCGCCTATTTTGTTTATCCGTTCGACGACTTTCTCGAGATATTCAAGATCAACCAGCGGACATCCGACATGAAAATCGGAAGCTATGGCAATTTTTAAAGGACTATAATGTGCGAGCCAGTTCGCAGAAGGAAGTTTATAAGACGTCACCTGCAGCGGCGGCGGTTCAGGATTATAAATGCGGATTTTTTGCAAAATTCCCATGCCGGCATCAACCGCATGCCAGAAAGATTTTTTTGTCGATAAACGTAACAGCAAAGAATTCATTTTCGCCCCAGTTTGATCACGGAAACTATAATGAATTTTTTATATTATGTCAAATGTTTGCATAGTTCAGGCACCCTGCGGCAGGCCGCCGGTGCTGGGGACCACGGATTTGGCGCGCGTATCAAGGGGCTCCTCCGGCTCGTCGCGGAGCAGAGTTTCGCCGCGCAGCAGCGCCTTGATGTCGTCCCCGGAGAGCATTTCGTATTCAAGCAGCGCCTTGGCGACCTTGTGCAGGTCGTCGAGACGCTCATTCAATACTATGCGGGCGCGTTCATAGGCTTTCTCGACGATCTTGCGAATTTCGGAATCGACGATTCCCGCGGTTTCATCGGACATGGTTTTTGTCTGCGTGACGGAATGGCCGAGGAAGACCTCTTCCTGATTTGACGCGTAACGCAGGGGGCCGAGTTTGTCGGACATGCCCCACTCCGTGACCATGCGGCGCGCCATGTCGGTGGCCATGCTGATATCGCTGGACGCGCCGGTGGTAACTTTCTCGGCGCCGAAAATAATTTCCTCTGCGACGCGGCCGCCCATGGCAACAGCGAGATCGGCATGTAATTTTTCGACGGAGACAGAGAGGCGGTCGCGTTCGGGCAGGCGCATGACAAGGCCGAGTGCGCGGCCGCGGGGAACGATTGTCGCCTTGTGGATCGGATCGGACGCCGGTTCATTCAGCGCCATGATGGCGTGGCCGGCCTCATGATAGGCGGTGAGTTTTTTCTCATCCTCGGACATGACCATGGATTTGCGCTCGGCGCCCATCATGACCTTGTCCTTGGCTTCCTCGAGCTCATTCATGCTGACGACGCGCTTGCCGCGGCGCGCGGCGAGCAAGGCGGCTTCATTGACGAGGTTGGCCAGATCGGCGCCCGAAAATCCGGGCGTGCCGCGGGCGATCACATGCGCATCGACATTCCCGCCGAGCGGGATTTTGCGCATATGCACTTTGAGGATTTTTTCGCGGCCCTTGATGTCGGGCAGAGGCACGATCACCTGGCGGTCAAAGCGGCCGGGACGTAGCAGTGCAGGGTCGAGCACGTCCGGGCGGTTGGTGGCAGCCAGGATAATCACGCCCTCATTGGATTCAAAGCCATCCATTTCGACGAGCAACTGGTTGAGTGTCTGTTCGCGCTCGTCATTGCCGCCGCCGAGACCGGCGCCGCGGTGACGTCCCACTGCATCGATCTCGTCGATGAATATAATGCAGGGCGCGTTTTTCTTGCCCTGTTCAAACATGTCGCGGACGCGGCTGGCGCCGACGCCGACGAACATCTCGACGAAATCAGAGCCGGAAATGGTGAAGAACGGCTCATTGGCCTCGCCGGCGACCGCGCGTGCGATGAGAGTTTTACCGGTTCCGGGCGAGCCGACCAGCAACGCGCCTTTTGGAATTTTTCCACCGAGGCGCTGGAATTTCTGCGGGTCTTTCAGGAACTCGACGATTTCCTCAAGCTCCTGTTTCGCTTCTTCAATACCGGCGACATCCTCGAAGGTGACACGGCCGTGTTTTTCGGTGAGCAGGCGCGCGCGGGATTTTCCGAAGCCCATAGCGCCGCCGGAGCCTTTGCCGTTCATCTGGCGCATGAAGAATATCCAGACGCCGATAATCAAGATGGCGGGCAGAAGCGAGAGAAGGATGCTGAAGAAACTGATTTTCTCCGGCATTTCCTTTTCCGCCGTAATCTGTACACCAGTACCTTGCAAGCGCTCGACGACATTTTCATTGGGCGGAACCATGGTGGCGAAACTTTCGCCGGAACTTGTGTAATTGCCGTTCAGCACTTGTCCCTGGATGGTGACGTTGGAAATGCGGCCGTCTTTGGCCTGCGCCATGAATTCACTGTAAGGCAGATTATTTTGGGGCGCGGCAAGTTGATTACGCGCGGCGGGGCCGAAGGCATTGAACAGGAACATCAGCAGCACCGCGACCGCCAGCCAAAACAGCATATTCTTCCCGAAATTACCCACGGATGTTTCCTCTCCAAGTTCTATGCACTTAAATTAACGCAAACCTGCCTATAAGCAAGTCTTTGTCACTCTATTCCGCAACCCCGGCGAAAGCCGGGGTCCATATGTTCTATCCAATAGATCCCGTTTTAAAAACGGGGTTTCGGACCGGATTATTTCTGAATGGTCTCAACTTCTATTATGACATGTTTTTTAGCATCATCCCGTGAAAAAACCAACCCGCCGAGGGTTCTTTTCCTGAAAAATGCCTCGCCGCACAGATCGGTGAACAGCGTCTCGATCTTTTCCCGGCGCGGCAGATAATCCGAATCCACCCGCAGGGTTTCGATCGCCTTGATCAAGACGCGCAGGCCAATCTCGTCCGGCCAGTCTTCCAAAGGTTCAAAGCGATAAGCGATGGATTGCGGAGTCTGTTCTATAACAATGTCTTTAAAAATCTTTGCCGCCACGTGATGGAGTGCGTGGCGCGCACGCTCAAGTCGATCACTGGTGACGGCGAGGCGCTTGGCGGTAAAGCCTTCGCTTTCAAGAAACGGGATAAATTTTCTAAGCCTCGCGCGGAAGAAATTTTCCGACGCATTGCTGGGATCATTGATATAGGCGAGGCCTTGCGCCTCGCAGGCAGCGACGAGGCGGTCCTTGGTCAGGCCCAGCAACGGGCGCAGGATGGTCAGGCCGCTTTTATGCGCCTGCACCGGCTTCATGACGGTGAGACCGTCCAGACCACTGCCCTTGGCGAGGCGGAACAGGAATGTTTCCATTTGGTCGTTCTGGTGATGCGCAAGGATCAGGTAGCGGATGTTTTTAGAGCGGCAATAATCGCCAATCAGGCGATAGCGGGCCGTGCGCGCCTCTTCCTGGATACGGGTTTCGGGTTTTTCACCTTCCCACTTCAGGACGGCATGCGTTAAGGACGGCCAGCCTTCCACGGTGCGCGCGATGCAATCAACTTCCCGCGCGGATTCCGGACGAAGGCCGTGATCGACGGTGAGCGCGTGAATATATGTGCCGCGTTTTGCCGCCGCCCAGCCGCTTAAGAATTTCGTGAGAATAAAACTGTCAGGTCCGCCGGAAAGACCCACGGCAACATCGCTTTCGCCGCTGATTTCCGAGCAGGATTTTTCAAGAAGATCCGCAAATTCCCCGAGCGTGAGAGGCTCAGCAGCCAAGGCGCGACATTTCCTGTTTGGCGCGGTTCAGGACAGGGCCTGCGCCGCTGGCGTATTGCGCTTCGATCTGTCCCAAAGCAATACAGGCGTCGTCTTTCTTATTAAGACTCGCGAGCGACATACCGAGTTTCAGGAGGTTGTCGGGTGCTTTTGAACTTTTGGGATATTGCTGGAACGCTTCGGCGAAAATGCGTGCGGCGTTTTCGAAATCGCCGCGCACATAATAGGTTTCTCCAAGCCAGTATTTCGCGTTGCCGGCCAGGACATGGGTAGGATTGGCGGCGATGAAAGATTTAAAACCGCCTTCCGCAGCCGCGTAATCACCGCTTTTCAACGCAGCAAAGGCGTTTTCATACTGAACGGCCGCACTGTCACCGCTACCGGATTCCGTGAGCGTACCAAGCGGTTCTGAAATACGGCTTTCACCGGGGCGCGTGGAATCCCACTGGTAACCGCCGCCGGAGTTCATGGATGTGCTGTCGGTATTATCCAGGATGCCACGGTCCGCGGGAGGCGTTGAGGGCGGCGTTGCTCCGTAACCACCACCGCCGCCTTTTTCAAGATCGCCGACGCGCATGGCAAGATCGCCGGTGAGTTTTTCAAGCTGATCCTGCAGCTGTTTGAGTTTGTAATCCTGTTCCTCGATCTTGCCGGTCAGTACGCTGATCTGGCTTTCGAACTGCTGGATGCGCACCTCGGCGCTGGCCGCATCACCCGCCGAGAACACCTGAGACTGGCCGGCGTCATAAGGATCATAATTCTGCGCGAGCGCCGGAGCGATCAAAGCACCGGTGCAAACAAGAGAAAGGCCCAGCGCAAGCCGGGCCTTTCTGGGATTGATTTTTTTCAAGAGGGTCATCTCTTCAAGATCGATCTCTATTCAACAGCCGTTACAGTGCGGCGGTTTTCGGCCCACGAGGATTCATTCGAACCTGTTACAGCCGGGCGTTCCTTGCCGTAGCTGACCGTATTAAGGCGGCCGGCTGCAACACCGCGCGCCACGAGGTAGTTTTTCGTGGAGTTGGCGCGGCGCTCACCGAGTGCCAGATTGTATTCGCGCGTGCCGCGCTCATCTGCGTGACCTTCAACAGTGATGTTGAGGTTCGGATACTGATTCAGCCAAGCGGCCTGACGATCCAGGATCTGTTGACCTTCAGGAGAAAGGTCGTAACGGTCATAACCGAAGAGAACGCGATCGCCGACATTCGTGATGAAGTCCTGCGCGCTGCCGGGTACGGTTGTCGATGATGTTGTCTCATCATATACGCCGCCCTGGGCTCCGCCCGGGCCACCTGTCATCTCGCCCTGCTGATAGCCAGCCTGATCTTCCATGGTCGTGGCGTCATCCGAAGAACAAGCGCTGACCATAAACAGCACTGCGAAAATCATTAAAAAGCGAGGGAACATTATTTTTCTCCTTAAGAAAATTTCTGTAAATTTTTAAAATACGGGACCGGACCCTGAAACGATTCGGGGGGCCGGATTGCCCCATAGTTTTATGCTCTTCCCCCTAACGTTGCAAGGCGGAAAAGAATTCCACACAGGTTTTTAACTATACGCAAAAACCGCTTAAAACCTTTGATCAATTCTAGTTCAATGTCTGCCTTATATCACGCAGGAGGCGCTCGGCCTCCTGGCGATCACGCCCTTGCGGAATGCGGGCTATATAATCCTCAAGAATAGCGGCCGCCGCCATGGGCTGGCCGGTACGGGCATAGAGAACTCCTGCATCCAGAAGCAGCCTGTATTCGCCCGAATCGACCAGACGCATGCGCTCGACAGTTTTGAGTGCATTTACGTAATCTTCTGCTTCGATCTGGCGATACTTAATGTTGTTCTGAAGACGCAGGAGAATGGAACGGCTGGAAGCGGGCTCAAAATAGTCCGCGCTGAGCTCCGCGCCCTGCCCTTTCACTTTTTTAAGCAACGCGCGTAAGTCAGATGCCTGCAAGATTTGCGCACCGTTGAAAGGATCAAAAATCAGGCGCCGACCATCTTTCTGAATACGGCAGAGAAAATGCCCGGGGAAATCCAGGCTGTTGATATCCCAGTTCAAGGCCCGGCCCGCATGAATATAGAGAATGGCCAGCGTTACGGGGAGTCCCCTGCGCCGATCGATGACCTGGATTAGACTGGCGTTACGTAAATCATCATAGGTTTGCGTGTCACCTGCATATTCATGCTGAGCGGCCAGCACGGCCTTCAGCGCCTCAAGCTGGAGTATGGCATTTTCTTCTCCTTCTTCCATGGTCAGGCGCTCATAATGCGCGGCGACATCCTCGCCTATTTTTTTCAGGTGATTTTCGTAGCGCTCAACCGAGACCGTGTCCTCGGCGAGCGCCGCAAGAGCCAGCGCCGCGCGCGCGAGATCAATCTCTTCATCGGCGAGCGATGATATGTGTTTTAAATAGTCTTCGGAATTCATAGTTTATAGGTTCTGACCCTTAATTCAAAGGCGCACTCTCGACCGGAGGCGGCACCAGCGATCCCGAGCCGCCGCCCTGCCATGTTTCCTGCGATGCGGGCGCGCCGTAATTATCGCTTTGCGGCTGAATCGGCAGGGGCGCGTTGTTCGCAGATCCTGCCCCTTGCGGCTGTTCCTCATAGACAGGTGCCGAGGATTGCACGGCCTCGCTGGACATTTTCACGTAGCTGACGACCTGCTTGACATCGGGAATCGTGCGCGCGGTTTCGATGACGCGGTTCAGTTCCGCCTGGTTGCGCGCGACGCCCATGATGTAAACCGTGCCCTGCACCGTATCGATCGTGTAGTTGATGGCGCGCACGGCGCGATCGAGCGTCAGAGCTGCCCGCAGGCGCGTTGTGATCCATGTGTCGCGGCCGAAGCCGGTGACGCCGCCGGTTTCGGCGACCTTGATTTCATTGATGACCTGCTTCACGCCTATCGCCTTCCAGGCGAGGCGCACGGCCTCGACGCGATGCGATGTTTTTTGCACAACGCCGGTGAGGAGAACGCGGCCCTGATCGACCGTGAGATTCAGTTTGCGGAACATTTCAACATCGTGCCGGAACCAGAGATCATTGATCGTAGCCTCGATGCGCACATCGGTGATGGAGCCCTCCACCCCGCCCTCGGAGGTCGCGGCAATACCGGCCGCCGCGCCCACCCCCAGCGCGATCGGCGCAACGCACGCGCCCAGCGTAAATGGGATCATTAATAAAAGAATCAGGCGGGACATATGTTTACCAGGTGAGAATCACGTGTAAGGACAGGGTTATTATGCCTCCGTAAGCCAGGCATTGTCCAGATGCTGAAAGCCCAAAGGGGGCGAATATATAAGTGCGTCGAAGCGAATGGTATAGCCGGCATAACGCGTATGATGCTTCAGGAAATATTCCAGCGCACGGGCTACACGGGCCTGGTTTTTTGCCGTAACTGATTCCAGCGCATCACTTTGCGCACGCCTTGTTTTGACCTCAATAGCGGCCAAGGTTTTTCCGCGCCGCGCGATCAGGTCGATTTCACCGACAGGTGTTTTGTAACGGCGCGCGATAATCCGGTAGCCTTTCATCTGCAGATAAAGTGCCGCGCGGCTTTCCGCCTGCAATCCTTGTTCGTAGATTTTTATTTTTTCCGCTTTCATGATTTCAGTTCAAGCGCGCGCGCATATAAATCTTTTGTGGAACGGCCCGCGGCGGTGGCGACAGAATGCGCGGCTTCTTTCACACCCATGGTTTTGAGCGCCTTGCGCAAAGATTTTTCGACGGCGGCGTCATCCCAGGTTTCATCGTGCGCACGGTCCAACACAAAAACCATTTCACCTTTCGGCAGGCCTTCGCGTTCGTAGAATTCAATCAGTTCGGCAGCGGTGCCCTTGCGCGTTTCCTCGTAAAGCTTGGTGATTTCGCGCACGACGGCCACACCGCGGTTGCCGCAGACTTCATGAATATCGCGCAGGGATTTTACAAGCCGCGGCGCGGTTTCAAAAAAAACCAGCGTGGCGGGAATGTAGCTCCAGCCCTGCAAGGTCTTTTTACGTTCGCCGGATTTGGCTGGAAGAAAACCGCCGAAGCAAAAACTGTCAGAACCAAAACCGGAAAGTTGCAGCGCGGGCAAAATGGAACTGGCGCCTGGAATACTTGTAACATACAGACCGCGCGCGGCGCATTCGCGCGCCAGTTTAAACCCGGGATCCGAGACGAGGGGCGTGCCGGCGTCGCTGATGAGCGCGATTTTTTCGCCGGCGGCGATTTTATCCAGGAGCGTCCCGCGCTGCCGGCCGGCGTTATGGTCATTATAAGAGAGGAGCGGTTTTTTAATGCCGTAATGCTGGAGGAGCCGGCCACTGACCCTTGTGTCCTCGCAGGCGACCATGTCGCAGGAAGCCAATGTATCCAGCGCGCGCAAGGTTATATCCCCCAGATTGCCAACGGGTGTGGAGACCAGGTAAAGCCCGGCTTTCAGGGATTTTTTCCCGCGCGCCGGGAGTAGCCAGGCGCCTTGTTTTTCTGTAGGATTTGCGGGCATCATCACAGGAAGAGTATCCAAAGCCATGGCAAGAATGAAGCTCGTTTCACTTCTGTTCGCGTTTTTTTGCATTTTTGCGCTCGCCGGTTGTTCCTCAGGAGGAAGCGCGCCCTCTCAGGCGGGGAATATTGATGCAATTTTGTCGCCTTCCGACCTGCCGGCGGAGCCGATCCATGAAATGCCACCGGTCAAGGTCGGTCTGCTGCTTCCCTTAAGCGGTGAGAACGCGGCTTTGGGAAATGCGATGCTCAAATCGGCGCAGATGGCGCTGTTTGATATGGGCACTGCGAATTTTGAACTGGTGCCGCGCGATACGGCACACGGCGCTGGCGAGGCGGCGCAGGATGCGATCCGCCAGGGCGCCAGCCTGATCCTCGGGCCGGTCTTCGCTGCCGATGTGCGTGCAGCCAAAGAGGTGACACAGGCGGCAGGCGTCAACATGATCGCGTTTTCAACCGACTGGACGCTGACGAGCGACAACACATTCATTATGGGCTTTCTGCCCTTCGACCAGATGGGGCGTATTACGCATTATGCCGCCGGTAAAAATATCAAAAACATCGGCGTGATCGTACCGGCCGGGGACTACGGCAATATTGTTGCCACAGCCTTTCAGAATGCGGCCGCACAACGCGGCGTTAGTGTTACAGCCACGCAACGTTTCGCCGCAACGCCCGGCGCGGCAAAACAGGCGGCTGAGCAGTTCGTGAAAACTGCTGCGGGCGCGCAAGGCGTGTTAATCCCCGCCGGCGGCACACAGGCGATTGCGATCGCGCAGGCTCTTTCCCAAAACGGTGCGAAGCTGCAGCGCCTTGGCACCGGGCTGTTCGACGACCCGGCGCTGGCCGCATCGGGTGCACTTGAGGGCGCATGGTTCGCCGGTCCCGCCCCCGCTTTGCGCGTGACCTTTGAAAACCGTTTCCGCGAAGCTTATGGCGCCGCCCCGCCGCGCCTTGCGACCTTGTCCTATGATGCGACGGCTCTGGCCGCCATACTGGCGCAGCGCGGTTATGAAACGGGAGACAAACCGGCCTATGACCGCGATTCGATTACCAACCCGAATGGCTTCTCCGGCGTGGATGGTATATTCCGCTTCCGCCCGGACGGACGCGCGGAGCGCGGTCTTGCCGTTCTTGAATTCAGGCAGGGCCGTATCGAAGTGCTGGACCCCGCGCCGCTGACATTCCAGGCGCCATCGTTCTAGATTTATCCACCGGCACAAGCCCTTGAATTAAAAAAGATTTAACCTATCCCTGTGGATGGCTTGCATAAATGGATATTGCGGTAGAAGCAGAATCGCCCGACAGTCGCCTTCTTCAAATACGATACGCACATATACGAAAATGTTTTGAAAGGAAATTTCATGAGCGAAGCATTGGCGCAGAATATTCACACCTTTAAAAAAGGGCGCCCCCGCAGCGAACGCTCCCGCGCAGCGATCCTGCGCGCGACCAATAGCATCCTCATGCACAAGTCCGTGCAGGAACTCAGCATTGAGGCGATTGCCAAAAAAGCGCGGGTCGGCAAAACAACGATCTATCGCTGGTGGCCGAACAAGGCCGCCGTCGTTATGGAAGCGCTTGTCAACCAGCCGGGCCTGCAGGCACCGATGGCTAAGGCAGAAAATAACGAGGAAGCCATTCTCATGCAGCTGAAAAAGCTGATCCGCATCCTGCAGGGCAAAAGCGGCGAGACCATTGCACAATTATTCAGCGAAGCGCAGGGCGACCGCAAATCGCAGGAAATTTTTGAAAGCTCTTTCCTCGGGCCCCTGATCGACGCGATGGCCTTCAGCATCGACCAGGGTCAGAAAGAAGGCGAGTTTTCCGATACTATCGACACAAAAATGGCGGTCGATATTATCTGCGGACCGATTTTCTTCCGCCTGATGGCGCACCCGTCCGATTTCGATGTCGATTTTGAGCAGAGCTATCTTGATGGCGCACTGAACTGTCTCAAGGCCTGATTCTTCATGGATATATCTGAAATCAGCGACGGGCGTTTTCTGCATGAAAGCATGGAGTGGCTGCGCGGTCATACTATGGATTCCGGCGCACTGATCCAGTCTATCATTATCGCCGCATCGTTATTGACGGGCTTCATCCTATACCGCGCCGTGAAAGTGCCGCTGGTGCAGGCCATCGACAGGTTGGAGCTGCCGCTTTATCTGCGGAAGATCCTGCTCAATTTAAAGCGCCTGCTTATTTATATCATCGCGCTCTGCGTTATGTTCATGCTGACGCAGGTTGTGCATTCCCTCTACCCGGCTGTCAGCTTTGCGCTGTGCGAAGCGGCGATGAAAATCCTTATGACATGGATCGCCATCCGCATGGTCCTGCAATTCATCGAAAATGCGGCCCTGCGCAATATCTTTGCCCTGCTCATCCTTGCCATCGCCACGCTCAGTATCTTCGGCATTCTTGATGAAACGGGAACCACACTGGACGCGGTCGGATTTAATATCGGCCAGTTCCGTTTCTCGGCGCTTGTCATCATCAAGGCCATGCTCTCGCTGTTCATCCTGCTTTATATGGCACTGTTCATGTCCGGATTCCTGGAGCGGCGGATCATGCGCACGCGGTCCTTAAGCCAGTCCTCCAAGGTTCTTATTATCAAAATTTTGCGCATCGCCCTGGTGGTGTTTGCCATTCTCATCGGCGTGGCCAGTTCGGGCGTTGATCTCTCGATCTTCGCGGTTTTCTCGGGAGCGGTCGGTCTCGGCGTCGGCTTCGGCCTGCAGAAAGTCGCTTCCAACCTGTTCAGCGGCATTTTGCTGCTGACCGACAAGTCGATCAACCCGGGTGATATTATCGAGCTGGAAAACGGAACGTTCGGTCTCGTCAACCGCATGGCGGCGCGCTATACCGAAATCTATACGCGGGATAATAAATCCTATCTCATTCCTAACGAGGATTTTATTACGCAGCGTATCGTCAACTGGTCGCACGGGAATAAATTCATACGCCTGGAAGTCAGGTTTGCCGTGCATGACAAAGTATCACCGGTTAAAGTTATCGAGATCGCTACCGAAGCCGCGCTCAAAGCAGAGCGCGTGGTTTCAGACCGCGAAGCGGTATGCTGGGTCACGGGCCTCGGCGAGGATACGGTCGATTTCTCCTTACGCTTCTGGATCCAGGATGCCGAGAACGGGGTGACCAATGTGAAGGGGCAGGTCATGTTCGCGATCTGGGACGCTTTCCAGGCTCACAAGATCAAATTTGCCAATCTCTACCAGCCGCTTTCGGTGGCGACGACGGCCTAGAGACGTTCGGTTTGATATAATAATATGAATATTTTACTTGACAGGAATTGGATTTTTTTCTAAAATATAAATCGTCATTGCGAGCGAATGGAATGAGCGAATCAATCACGGGGCCCGTATAATGGCTCTGGATTGCTTCGTCGCGTGCCGCTCCTCCCCCGCAATGACGGGATTAAAAAAAACCGGCGAACAAACTGTTAAGGAGACATAATGAGCAAAAGAAAAAAATCGTCGAACGAAATAAAGGAAATGATGAAAATCCATTTAAAACAAAACTTTAAAAGGCAGTCGCGAACCGTGTTTTATCGGTTTTATTGCCAAACCGGGCTCAAATCCCTTATATAGGCCCATGAACAGTTCTGCTTATAAAGTCGCCGCCTTTTACCGGTTCGTTACGATCACCGATGTCCCCGGTCTTCGTCAGCGCATCCGCGCGCTTGGCGATCCGATGGAGACGATGTGCGGCACAATATTGCTGGCGCCCGAAGGGGTGAACGGTGCGATCGGCGGTTCGCCGGAAGAGCTGGCGCGCATGGTTGAAATGCTGGATGCGGAGCTTGGCATTACACAGGGCGAGCTGAAATATTCGCACGCCTCGAAAAAGCCCTTCAACCGTTTCAAGGTGCGGCCGAAAAAAGAAATTATTACGATGCGCCGTCCTGATGCGGATCCGAACGTAGTTTGCGGGACTTACGTCGAGGCGGCGGACTGGAATGCGCTGATCGGCGACCCGGATGTGACGCTGATCGATACGCGCAATACTTATGAAACCGAGATCGGCATTTTCAAGGGCGCGAAAGACCCGGCGCTCAATACGTTCAGCGCATTCCCGGGCTGGGTGGAAAAAAACATGGATCCCGCGAAACATAAAAAGGTCGCGATGTTCTGCACCGGCGGCATACGTTGCGAAAAAGCTTCGGCTTATATGAAGGGGGTGGGTTTTGAAAATGTCTACCATCTCAAGGGCGGCATTCTGAAGTACCTGGAAACCATTCCGGCCGGACAAAGCCTGTGGGACGGCGAATGTTTCGTGTTCGACCAGCGCGTCAGCGTCGGGCATGGCCTCGAGGAAGGCACGTTCAAAGTCTGCCACGGCTGCCGTGAGCCGCTATCGGCGGCTGAGATAGAACATCCATCCTATGAAAAGGGCGTGTCCTGCCCCCATTGCGCCGGGGCTCTGACGCCGGAACGCGCGAATAAATTACGGGCACGGCATAAATCTTATACGGACCGGGTCAAACAAGATTAACGTCATTGCGAGCGAACACCGTGAGCGCGGCAATCCAGGGGCCACAAGAACCATTCTGGATTGCCGCGTCGGCGCTTTGCGCCTTCTCGCAATGACGGGGGTTTTTCAAGGGACGCGCTCAACCGGGCCAGCCTTGCCCTGGCGTTTTGAGCCGCCGCGATCCCAGGTAAAGAATCGCGCCATATTATCCGCAAGCTTCACGCGTTCATCATGCGGGACTTTTGTCATCAGCTCTCTCATCGATTGCGCCTTTTTGTCACTGATGACTCTCTGAATATCCTGAACATGACGCACGGAGTTGTCGAATTTCGACGCGTCGAATGGTTCCGTGCTCATGGTCGCAACCATCTGCTCCCGCTCTTTCATCAGTTCGGAGAGAAGCGGCCGGATATCGGCGCGGCCCTGGTCGAAATGCTCCTGCACCAAGGCCTGCGTTTCCGGCGAGAGACTTTCCTTGAAAGACTGCCAGTGAGGGCTGTGGTGTTTTTTGTAGGCCATGCCGCCGATGATACCGAGCAACAGGATATTCAGGATAATCGAGGCCGTGAAGATGGCCTTTTTTGTCTTGCTCATAATGAACCTCCGCTGAAACCGTTATTGGCCGTCAGGAATACCGCAAGTTCACGATCGGCGAGATCGGCGGTCTGAACGTCCTGCGTATATGTGACACCCAGCGTCAAGCCAACTATAAGGACGCAGGCAAATACCAGCGCCGGCTGCGGCAGGGCGAAGAGGTCGGCAAAAGCACGCCAGAAATCCCGGACGCTGAATGTTTCGACCGGTTTCTTATAAAGCGCAGTCTGTATAATCTGCTCCGCGAGATTGGTACGCGCCTGCGGAATGCTCCGCTGCGTGAGAAGTGAGTCAAATGAATCAGGCATGTGTGTGCCTCCTTTCTTCAAAATCGATAATATTTTTATGCGCCATTGTTTCGCGCATGTTGGATTTGGCCCGCATCAGCAGCGATTCCAGTGCCTTGATGCCGACACCGAGAATATCCGCCGCTTCCTGATTGCTCAGGCCTTCGTAAAAACATAAATTCAGCGCCGCCTTCTGACGCTCGGGCAGGCTCTGGATTGCAGTTTCCAGCGCCATCTTAGTTTCCTTGTTCACCAGCATGTCCAGGGCACTTTCCTGGCCGTCCGGCATATAATCCAGGACATCGGCGCTGACGTTTTTCTTTCTGCGGCGCGTACCGTCAATCGCCAGATTCGTGACCACGCGGTAAAACCAGGTGGTAAATTTTACGCCTCTGGAAGCATCCCAGCTTTGTGGTTTTTCCCAAAGCTTGATAAAGGCGGCCTGCACGCAATCTTCCGCCTCCTGCCGGTTGCCCGACATACGGAAGGCAGCAGCAAAAAACATCTTAGTATGGCGCCGGACAAGGGCGGCAAAAGCCTGCTGGTCGCCGCGCTGCACGCGTTCCATCAGGATTTCGTCGCTCTCTTGTCCGGACAGGACCATTGCTTTACTTGAGTGCTAAAATTACTCGGCCTTCGTTTCCGTTTTTGCTTCGGTTTCCGTTTTCACGTCGCCCTTAGCTTTTTCAGCCTCTTTCATCTTGCGGCGCTCTTCGCGTTTTTTATCCATTTCCGCTTTCCACTTCTGCTTCTGGGCTTCAGCTTCTTCACGTGTAACCTTGCCGTCCTTATCAGCATCGCTTTCCACGAAGCGCGCTTCGTGCGGCGCAAAGAACTCCTCTTTCGAAATCGAGCCGTCGCTGTTCGTGTCGATTTTTTCAAACCAGTTGCCTCCACCCTTGTGGGATGCACCGGCCTCGTGCTCGGCAAAAGCAGGGGCGCTCAAAACAACGCCGGCCAAAGATAACATCAGGATTTTTTTCATCTTATTTGTTCCTTTCATAGAAGTTCATATAGGCTTATACGCCATAAAATTGCATAACCCTTCGCGGGGGATCATGTACTCCTAGCATATTCAGAAATAGAAGGAAAACACGCGGTTTAAAGCCTTACGGGGCGCCAATATCGAAAAACACCCGGTGATTAGTATTTTCGGGCCCCGGCGGCAGCGCGGCGGCAGAGAGGACCTTTACACCCTGCTTCAGTTCGATCGCGAGGGTGACATTCGAGCCATTCGCCTGAGCCGTGTAGGATTTCAGAAAAGCCGAATTTCCGAAACCTTTCTGCATCGGCGCGGACAACACAACATTTGTCAATTCAATGAGCAGCAGCTTTTCGTTATTATCGACATCGTATTTATAAGTTACAGGGCCGTTTGCATCAAGCACGAGACGTGTTTTGCCGGCATGTTCACCGCTACGTATGTTCATGATGCTGGTTCCGCCCGCAATGGCCGGCATGGGCGTCGGTGCTGCTGTGGCAACGGGTTTCTGCGCAGTCGGCATCTGCATAATGACGGGCGCGGTATTCATGGATTTTGCCGGCGGTGTGCTGATGTAATCGGTTTTTACGATTTTCTCGGTGATTTTGGGCGTAAGATCCTGCATATCCTGGCGCGCCTCTATGTCGTTGATCGCTGTACCCAGCTCATCGCCCGGCACAATCAGCTTTTTCAGCGGCGGCAGGAGTTGTTTAAAATTATTGTCGATTCCATCGACGCGCTTTTCAAGGCGCAGGACGCGGTAGCGCGTATCCTCGTTCAAATCAGCCGGCTGGAAATGTTCGGTATATTGATCGGCATCGGCCACTTCCTGCGACGGGTTGACCTGGCTGCGCGCATTCATGTGCATTTGATCGGGCGGTGTTTCCGTCTGTTCCTCGACAATCGTCCATGAACCTTCTGATTCCAACAGGGCCTGTGAAGAACCGCCCGGCTCATAATTGGTACCGCGATCGGGAGAACAGGAAGCCAGGGACAAAGCGGCCAGGGCCGTGCAAGTCAGGAGATAAATGGGTTTCATGGAAATGACGGTCCCCGCCTGGAGTTTTGAAATGTACTCCGAATCTATTCGTTTGACAAATTCGGCGCAAATCACGAGCGACCGGTGTGCTCAATTATCCACAGGGTCGGGCTTTGTAAAAGGGGTAAACAAATTTATGTAATGTTGCGGCACACGCGCATAGTGCATATGAGCAAACAGCAGTACGATCCAGCCCGTGGTGAGAAGCCACTGCGGCACGCCGAATCGATACCCCAAAACGCCGATCGCGCCAAAAATCAACATGAGCATAAAAATGAGCCCGACCGTCTGCCGTACGGAAAATCCGGCATGGATGGGATGATGGTGAAAATGCCCGCGGTCGGGATCGAACGGATGACGTCCTTCACGGACGCGGCGGTAGAATTGCGCGCAGACATCGATGATGGGAAGCGCGAGAATCCATGCCACGGAAATCGGTTTCAATACGGCGGCGGGTTCCTGCGCGAGATCAATACAGAAGCAGGCGATGCAAAGGCCCAGGCCGAGGCTGCCGGCATCACCGAGAAATACGACGGCGCGGCGGCGCCATGGGTTACGCATATTATAAAATAAAAAGCCGGTCAGGACGGCGGCAAGAATGGCGACCGACTGCGCGGCCTGCGGCTCTCCGGCCGCGGTGGCCGCAACAATCAGCCAGAACACGATAATCACGCCCATACCGGCAGCAAGACCGTCCAGTCCGTCCATCAGGTTCATCGCGTTGATCAGCAGCACAATGGCGGCCATTGAAAAGGGCACCGACATATAAGAGAGGCCGAGATCGCCGAGGCCGAATATATTGTCAAGTTGGTCGATATGGCCCGGCCCGGCCCAAACGAGCAGACCGGCGGCAGCGATCTGGATGAAAAATTTAATCCAGGCCGGGACATGAATGCGGTCATCAATAGCGCCGATGCTGACGATCATGGCGAGCGCGATGTAAAAATATAAATGCAGTGCGTCATCGAAACCGGCGAACAGAGAAGCCACGATAAAAACCGGGAAGATAATAATGCCGCCGACGGGCGGCACGGGAACGGCGTGCTGCTTGCGCCCGCCCGGCTCATCGACATAGCCGGCTTTTAAAGCCAGAACGCATGCAGGCGGAATCAGGATCAGCACGGTTAGCAGAGCGAGCAGCGGGGAAATCCAGTCGAACATGCGGGGAATTCTAAGCGCAATCAGGTCCTAAGAAAAGGTGGAAATCATATGGGCAATCTTATGGGCAGCCATCAGCGAACTTAATATGCCGTGTGAGCCGTGCGCGGTCGAGACATATATATGGTCCGTCAAAGCACTCACGACTGGCCTATGATCGGGCGATGTCGTGCGCACGGCGGCGCGGTGGCCCGTGACTGTATACTTCCCAGTGAGCGCGGGCACGGCGGCGAAAAGTAGCTCGAGATTACGCGCATCATCTTCGGGCAGAATATCGCTGTGATCGAGCCAGCGTTGAAAGGTCGCGCCGATCATGTGCGTGCCGGCCTGCACGGGCGTGATGTAGCCGCTAAAGCAGAGATTGCATTTCAGAGCTGATGATTGCGGCAGGGCGGCGATTTCCGTTACCTGTCCGCGTACGGGCTTCAGATCAAGATGCACGGATTCGTGAAAATTTTTTACCTGCATACCGCAGGCCAGAATGATGAAATCGGCTTTGATGTCAGCAAGATTTTCAATGGGCGTGCTATAAACCACTTCTATATCCTTGGCGTAAGCGGCGCAGAGTTTGCGCGGCGATACGGTTCCGGCGCGAGGCAGGTAAAGGGCGTCATATTCCACGGGAACACCGGCAATCTGCGAGGCTTCTTCCCGGTTCACAAGTCGTGCCCGCCCGCCCCAGTGCGGCGCGGCCTTTTTAAAGCGCTGCTGCCGTTTTTCATTGGTCAGGAGATGTAATGAACCGTCTGGGCTCCAGCCTATATCTTCCAATTGCGGGAATGTTTCCAGCGCCAGATCGAATGCCGCCATGAAATATGCGTTGTCGGTATTTTGTTCAGCAGAGAGACGCGGGTTGCAGAGCCCCATTTCGTTCCCCGATGCTCCAGGCGCAAGCGTGGACGATGATTCATAAATCACAGGTTCAAAGCCGCGCTGTTTCAAAACATAAGCGCAGGCCGTGCCCGCAAGGCCGCCGCCGATGATCGCGATTTTTTTCATGGGAAGCACCCCGACAACATATGCCATTTCGTACCGAAGCCACGCACACGGTTTACTTCAAAGCCGGCAGCCTGCAGCCCACGCTTGACAAAACCTACAGCAGTGAAGGTGGCAAAAGTGGCGCCGCATTTGCTTAATCGCGCCATATTCTGAAACAGGGTTTCGGTCCACATATCCGGATTGGTGGCAGGCTTGAAGCCGTCGAGGAACCAGCAATCGATTTTTTCATTCACCTGGTTCATCGCATCATTCATATCGTCAAAAATTAAGGTCAGGCGAATGAAGTCGGTTATATTTACAGTCTGAGTGCCTGTGAGGTTAGATGGATAGGCAGCCAGGAATAGATCCCACAGATTAGCAAACTCATCTTTCCAATGGACAAGCGCATTTTCAATTTCCGGTTTTTTCAGAGGAAATTTTTCCACCGATATAAAATGCAGATGGCCAAGGGAGGTATCCGCAAACAGTTTTGCCGTCGCGAGAAAATTCAGGCCCGTGCCGAAGCCGGTTTCAAAAATCGTGAAATCCTGCCTGCCCTGCCAGTTTTCCGGCAGGTTATTACTATCCAGAAAGACATGGCGCGTCTCGGCCAGCCCGTCCAGGGGCGAAAAATAGACGTCATCGAACTGTTTAGACCTTGGCGCGCCCGGCATTTTGATCCATATATTTTACTCAGGTGTTTCTAATGAGGCCTATGTATGACTGATTCCATGACCGACAACCCGCTTCTCCGGCCTTCAACCCTGCCCAATCAGGCGCCGGCTTTCGATAAAATCAAACTCAATCATTATCTGCCGGCGGTTGAAAAAGCAATCGCGGAGGCACGGGCGAACATCGAAGCGATCAAGGCTGGCAAGCATACCCCCGATTTTGAAAACAGCATAGCCGCTCTTGAAAGTGCGTCAGAAAGTCTTGGTACGGTGACTTCGGTTTTTTACAATATGCTTTCGGCTATGGGAGGTGATGAGTTACAGGCGCTGGCGGAAACCATCGGGCCGATCGGTGCGAATTTTTCCAGCGACATTATTATGGATGAGGCTTTGTTCAAGCGCATCAAAACGGTTTACGACCGTAAGGATGCGCTGAACCTGACGGCCGAACAAATAACCCTGCTGGATGAGACCTACAAGGATTTCGTGCGCGGCGGCGCGCTTCTTGATAAAAGTGGCAAAGGCCGCATGCGTGAGATCAGCGCGCAACTGTCGGTGCTGTCGCCCGATTTCATGAATAACGTCAAGAAATCGGCAGAGGCGTTCGAGTTGCGGACTGAAAATGAGGCTGACCTGGCGGGGTTGCCGCAGGGGACCATCGACATGGCGCGTTTTATGGCGGAAGAGAAAGGTTATAAAGGCTGGCTATTCACGCTGGATATGCCGAGTTATGTGCCCTTTATGCAGTATGCCGACCGCCGCGACCTGCGTGAAAAAATATGGCGCGGTTATGCAAGCCGGGCGTGGCAGGATGCGTTCGATAACAGTGAAAATATTTTGAAAATCGCCCGTCTCAAGCAGGAGCGTTCACAACTTCTTGGATATAAGAATTATGCCGCTTATACACTTGAAGAGCGTATGGCAGAAAAGCCGGATGCGGTTTTTTCTTTTCTGGACAAATTGAAGGGCGCCTATAAGAAAGGTGCGGATGAAGATCTGAGCGCCCTACTGGAATTTGCGCAAAAGCGCGATGGACTCAATGATATGAAGCCGTGGGACGTGGGTTATTACAGCGAGAAACTGAAAGAAAACCTGTTTCATTTTTCGTCGGAAGATCTGCGGCCTTATTTCCCGCTGGAAAAAGTGCTTAAAGGATGTTTCGAGCATTTCAGCAAATTGTTCAATATCTCGTTTGAACCCAGCAAGGCCTATCCAACATGGCACAAGGATGTGCAGGCGTTCGATGTGAAAAACATAAAAGACGGGAGTTTCGTCGGCACGCTTTACGCTGATTTTTATCCGCGAGAAGGCAAAAAGGACGGCGCGTGGATGACAGCCTTTCGCACTCAGGGACTTTACCGCGGTAAGGTGGAGCGCCCGCTGATCGCGATCGTCTGCAATTTCACCAAACCGACGCCGGACAAACCGTCCCTCCTCCAGCATGACGAGGTGACAACTTTGTTCCACGAAATGGGGCACGCCATTCACGGGCTATTGTCGGATGTAACGTACCGCTCGCTGTCCGGAACAAACGTCTTGTGGGATTTTGTCGAGCTACCATCGCAGCTGCAGGAAAACTGGTGCTACGAGAAAGAGACGCTCGACCTGCTGGCCGATCATTACCCGACAGGCGCGAAAATTCCGAATGAGTTGATCGATAAACTTGTCGCGGCCAAGAACTTCATGGGCGCGTGGGCGGGCCTGCGTCAGGTCGCCCTTGGCACGCTGGATATGGCCTGGTACACAAAAGATATAAGCCAGATCAAGGATGTCGCGGCCTTCGAGGAGGAGCAGCTCAAAGGCCTGACAATGTTCCCGCGCATGGCGGGACCGATCTCGACATCGTTCAGCCATATTTTTGCGGGCGGCTACGGCGCGGGATATTACAGCTATAAATGGGCGGAAGTCCTGGATGCGGATACGTTCGAGCTGTTTCTCGAGCGCGGACTTTACAACCAGGAGGTCGCGGCGCGTTATCGCAGCGAGATTCTTTCCAAGGGCGGCAGCGAACATCCGAAAATTCTGTATAAACGTTTTAGAGAGCGTGACCCGGACCCGGATGCGCTCCTGCGCCGCGAAGGGCTGCTGAAAAAAGCCGCTTAATCGTTCAGGCCGTGCAGTTCCTGCGTGATACAGCAGCCGGAACCACCGCCATACATTTCAATTGTCGGAATTGGCGCATGCAGAATTTCCACGCCGTGCGATTTTAATCCGGCGCGGTTTTTTTCACCGAATGCATTGTAAGCGCCAGCGGACATGAAGACATATTTGCGGCCGTTTTTACCCCGGATTTCGCGGGAATTCAGGCAAAAGGCACAGAACTGCTCCAGATCGAAATCATAAATTGCAAGGCCGCTTTTTTGCAGCGCCCTCAGAACTTTTTTGCGATGGCGGAATTTGATGATCGCGCTGCAGATACAGGCATAACCAGTGCCGATGAATATGACGAGATCTGTGTGATAGATATCATGATCGGTGTTGAAAGTGACAAGCCTGTAACCGACGGCTTTGCAGAGTTGTTTCGCGAGGCCTTTGTCCGAGCGCGGCGAGAGAGCGCAGTAAACAATTTTATTAATACGGTCAAGCGCGAGCGAGCCTGTGCCCTCGAGCGCCTTACGCTTCTCCAAGGGCTGGCGTTCATACCATTCGATCGGTTTTTTAAAAATCCCTTCCGTAATCAGTTCATACCCCAGATCCTCTTTCAGGAATGTCGCATAAGGATTACGTTCGCGCTGGCGGCTCTCTTCCAGCATCGGGCAGAGAAGCGCGTAATGCCTGGCCGGATCGCCGAACGGCAGGTCAGCACCGGTAAAAGTAATCACTGAATTGGGGAAAATTGCATCTGGCAACGTGACATCCTGGCTCTGGAAGACGCGCACATCGACATTGGCCTGCCTGTAAACTTCATACGCGGCCTGGAGTTCCGCCACGGCCTTATCATGAATGTCTCGGGAGTGCGGGGCGTGGTTCTGGAACGTGTTGGTGCGGCTGGTTTCCGGATTGAAACCGAAGAAACCGGGAATGATAAGACCGACGGCGCGTGCGGATTGCTCAGACATAAAATGATTGTGACTTATAAGCGGGAAAAATTCAAACAGGCGCCTAGTAATTATAATGGCGGATACGGATGGCGATTTTCTGCTCCCGGGTAAGGAACGGCCATATAATCTGGTGCGTGAAGTGCGGCGGCATGAATTCCTTGATGCCGATATTAGCGGGCGGGCGGCGCTTTTCATTGAAGAAACTACCGAATATATGATCCCATGCCATGATATTTTCACCGTAATTCTTGTTGCCCTCGCGGACATCGCGGCTGTGGTGCCAGCGGTGAAGCTCCGGTGTGTTAAACCACCATGAAAGCGGGCCGAAGCGCATCTCGACATTGCAATGCGTCAGCAAGCCGATAAAAGCCGTGATGGCGGTGAGCCACTGAATGACTTCCTGGGGGGCGCCGAACGCGATCAGCACCGCGAGGCTCATGACGATTTTTATGAGGCTGTCCATGAAATGGAAGCGGCCAGTATTAACAATCCAGAGTTTTGTCACGCTGTGATGCACCATGTGGAAACGCCAGAGCGGGCGGCGATGGCCGAAACGGTGTGCCCAGTAGAGCGGGAATTCGGCTATGACCATGCCCATAACGACCTGGATAAAAAGCGGCCAGCCGCGCGGCCAGATACCATAGACCTGGTGTTCGGCGACGGGCTTCATGAACTCGCTGAGACCGATGACGCTGCTGAAGAGCAGGATCAGTTGTACGGTGCCCTTGCTGGAAAAAGTGTGAGCGAGATCGGGGAAAATCTGGCCGTCGGGATTTTGCCACGCGCGTTCAAACGGCATGAATTTTTCCAGCCAGAACAGCGCGGCGATCAGGAGTGCGTAGGATATGTTGAAATAAAGAATCGGCATGTCGACGCTGAAGCCATAGGCGGTGAGGCCGATGCAGATCAGCAGCAAGCCGGGCCAGGTTAACCAGGACAGACAATATTTCAGCGCTTCCATGGGATAGTTCTATTGAAAAACGGGGCGTTTTTCAAGATGAGGCGCGGTGCAGGCGGTCATTGATGGCAATGCCAAGCCCTTGATTTGGCACTGACATTACTGCAATTCCCGTGTGGGCCGGATTATCGAGCTGGCGGATCATGGCAAATAAATTGGCGGCGGCCTCATGCAGGTCGCTGTTTTCGCTCAGGTTTCTGAACATGGTTGGCGGCAGATCTTTGGCCGCCCCGGCGCCGCGCACGCCCATGAATTTGATCGAGCCGAAGGCGAGCAACCCTTCGCCGGGCGCGACATCGACCGCATTCATGCGCAGCGGAATTGCCGGTGCGTAATGTTTGAGCAGTTGGCCGGGCGAGAGCGGTTTGTCCTTGTCGCCTGTGTCGTAAACTGTTTTGAGGCCGGTGGCGGTTTCAATATCTTCCGCCGTGATGGCGCCGGCACGGACAATGACGGGACCCTGTTCGCTTAAATGTAGAACCGTGGATTCGAGGCCCACGGCGCAGGCGCCGGCCGCCAGTATAATGTCGACATCGTTGCCGAGCGCTTCCGAGACATGCGCGGGCGTGGTGGGGCTTAAACTTCCGGAGCGATTGGCGCTGGGTGCAGCGAGCGGAACGCCTGCAACCTCGATCAGTTTCAGGGCGACCGGGTGATCGGGCACGCGCACGGCGAGTGTGTCCAGCCCCGCACTCACCAGTTCGGACACGGCGCAGCTTTTTTTGCGCGGCATGATGATCGTCAGCGGGCCGGGCCAGAAATGATGAGCGAGGATACGCGCGGTTTCATTGAATTCCGCATAATTTTCAGCCATTTCCATTGAGGCGCAATGCAAAATGAGCGGGTTGAAAGCGGGCCTGCCCTTCACTTCGAAAACCCGCGCCACCCCCTTGCCGTCAAGCGCGTTCGCCGCCAACCCGTAGACCGTTTCCGTCGGCATGCCGACCAGCCCGCCAGATTTTAAAATCTGCGCGGCCTGCTTAATCGCATTGTCTGTGGGCGTAATAATTTTCGTCATGCGCTGTGCAGGGTTCCGCCGGTCATGGGTTTCAGTACGCCGGTTGTCGAGGGAAGGCTCAAAGGTTCGCCGAGCGAACTGCGCACCGCGAGCCACGCAAAGCCTTCCGCCTCGAGCGCGTCGCCGTTCCAGCCAAGTTTTTCAACCGGGTGAACGGGGGCCTGCAGCGCCTGTTGCAGTCCCTTCATCAAAACGCCGTTATGACGGCCACCACCGGTGACATACCAGCTCTGCGGCGACGCCGGCAAATGCGCGAGCGCATGTTTGACTGTCAGCACGGTGAAGGCCGAGAGCGTGGCGGCACCGTCCTCGGCACGCTCGCCCTGCAATTTCGAGAGATCCCATGCGTCACGGTCGAGTGATTTCGGCGGCTTTTTTGCAAAATAAGGGTGCGCCAGCCATGCTGTCACCAGCACTTCGTCCACGCGTCCCTGCGCGGCCAGTGCGCCGTTTTCATCATAGTCGTGGCCGGTGTGGCTTTTCACCCAGTCATTAAGCAGCGCGTTGCCTGGACCAGTATCGAAGGCAAGAATTTCATTTGCGCCGATATAGGTCACATTCGCCACGCCGCCGATATTGAGTATGGCCAGCGGCTTTTTCAGTTCAGATGCGCGCGCACTGTGATAGAGCGGCATGATCGGCGCGCCCTGCCCGCCCGCTTGGACATCTGCGGCACGAAAATTATTTACAACATCAATACCCGTGAGCGCGGCAAGAATTTCACCGTCGCCGATCTGCCAGGTGAAACGGTTATCCGGGTCGTGAAAAATCGTCTGACCATGAAAACCGATCACATCGATATTTCCCGGTTTGAGTTTTGCTCTTTTGAGAAGCATTTTCACAGCATCGGCATGGGCGGCGGTCATTTCATTTTCGATATGCACCAGTTTGCCGCTTTCGTCGCTTTTTTTGCCAAGGCAACACCGGAGGGCGGCGCGCAGTTCATCCTTATAAGGAACGCTGACGAATTCGCCGGTTTCGACAAAATCATGGCCGTCGGTGCGGATGAGCGCCGCATCGATGCCGTCCAGCGAGGTGCCGGACATCAGGCCTATGGCCCTATAGACTTTCCGTTTTGTCATACGTATAAATTAATGTGTCATGCCCAAATACAAATCCGAATTCCTGAATATCCTAGACCAGCGCGGTTTCATATACCAGTGCAGCAATGCGGCTGCCCTCGACGAAAAACTGGCCGAGGGGCCCCAGTCCGCTTATGTCGGGTATGATGCCACCGCAACCAGCCTGCATGTCGGCAACCTGCTCTCCATTATGATGCTGTACTGGTTCCATCAAACGGGACATAAGCCGATCACCCTGATGGGCGGCGGCACCAGCAAGGTCGGGGATCCGTCTTTCAGGGACGAGGCGCGCAAGCTGCTCGACGATGCATCGATTGCAAAAAATATTTCCGGCATCCAGGACGTTTTTGCAAAGTTCCTGAAATACGGTAGCGGAAAAACCGATGCGCTCATGGTCAATAATAATGACTGGCTGGGCAAGCTGGGCTATCTCGATTTCCTGCGCGATTACGGCACGCATTTCACGATCAACCGGATGTTGTCGTTTGATTCCGTGAAGCTGCGGCTTGAGCGCGAGTCGCCGCTAACGTTTCTGGAATTCAATTACATGATCATGCAGGGTTATGATTTCGTTGAACTGCACCGCCGTCACGGCACGATCCTGCAGATGGGCGGATCGGACCAGTGGGGCAATATCATCAACGGCGTAGACCTTGGGCATAGAAAAGAGCGGGCGCAGTTGTTTGCGCTGACCTGCCCGCTACTGGCAACATCGTCCGGTGCCAAGATGGGCAAGACGGCGGATGGTGCCGTGTGGCTGAATGCCGATATGCTTTCGCCTTACGATTATTACCAGTACTGGCGCAACACAGAGGACGCCGATGTCGGGCGTTTCCTGAAATTTTTTACGATACTGCCGATGGCGGAGATTGCCAGGCTGGAGAAACTGCAGGGGCAGGAGATTAACGAGGCTAAAAAGATCCTGGCTTTTGAAGCGACGAAACTCTGTCATGGTGAGAAAGCCGCGCGTGAGGCCGGCGATACCGCTCGACACGTTTTTGAACAAGGCGGCGTCGGCGATGATCTGCCGAGCATAGAGATTGACCGTAAGAGATTGTTATCGGCGCTTGTTGTCGATTTGTTCGTTGAAACGGGTCTCGCCGCCTCCAAAAGCGAAGCGCGGCGGCTGATCAGCCAGGGCGGCGCCAAGCTCAACGACCGGAAAATCGATCTTCCTGAGCAAAAACCTCTTGAAAGCGACTTTACCAATGGCCATATAAAACTCTCCGCCGGCAAAAAGAAACACGCGCTCGTGCGGCTCCAGGGTTAAATGCAAAACGTCCTTCTTTATGCCGCTGCCGTCCTGATCTGGGGCTCGACGTGGTTTGTCATTAAATTCCAGCTCGGCACCATCGACCCCTTCCTGTCTGTCAGCTACCGTTTTTTCATCGCCGCGATAATGTTATTCTTATTTTGCGCAGCGCGCGGGCATTTGAAAAAGACGAAACTCACACTTGCAGATCACCGCTCTATCGGGTTGCAGGGATTTTTCGTATTCTGCCTGAATTATTACCTGTCCTATCTCGGCGTTTCGATGCTGACAACCGGCCTGGTTGCGGTGTGTTTCTCCACCATCACACTGATGAATGCGCTGAACCAGAGAATTTTCCTGAAGATCCCGCTTGATAGCACATTTATGATCGCCAGCGCGCTCGGCCTGCTCGGTATCGGTTTCGTGTTCTGGCCGGAGATCGGCAATTTCTATCTCGGCGATAAGATATTGCAAGGCGTGCTGATTTCCCTCGCTGCCACCTATATCGCCTCGATCGGCAATATCATGTCCTTCCGCAATAACCGGCTGGGCATGCCCGTCGTCATCACGAATATGTACGGCATGTTTTACGGCGCGTGTTTTTCGCTGCTCTTCGCGCTGGCCGGCGATGCGGAGCTTACGTTTGATACGTCTATACCCTATATCACGTCGATTCTTTACCTGTCGCTGTTCGGATCGGTGATTGCCTTCGGTTGTTATTTTACGCTGATGCAGCGGATCGGCGCCGATCGCGCGGCCTACTCCGCGGTTTTGTTCCCGGTTGTAGCGCTTATCATCTCGACACTCTTCGAAAATTATAGCTGGACGCCGCAGGCCTTTATCGGCGTTGCGCTTATTCTCGGCGGCAATGTCATTGCCATGAGGCGCAGACCACTACTCAAACAGAATGCGGCGGAGGATGCCGGGTGCCAGCACGGCTAGCGGATTGACCATGACATCCGGGTTTTCAGAGGGCCCGCGGATTGTGTAGGTCGCAGCGAATACGGAACTGCTGCCGCCTGTTAAAATATCGCCGACCAGCGGGATTTTGGAAATAATTTTATTCACCTCGGATAACGGGACGATCGTGCCCTCAACATCGATTGTATCGGTGGCAAGATCAAAGCTGCCATCAAATGTGAATCCGACGGCATTGCCCGATGTGCGCCCGTCTTTAAATGTGATCAGGCTGTCCGGTTCGCGGAAGACCCACCTGGTATCCGCCTGCAGCTTGCTGAAAGACAGGCCTTCATCATTCAGGAGCGAGAGCACGCCGGGCAGCGACAAGGCGCCGAGAAGCCGCGCGAGTGTCGGCGCGTGTACAATCGTAAAATCGCGGATCTCGGCGCGGCCGGCAAGGTTACGATCCTGCGGCCCGCTGATCGGCATGGCCTCGATTTTCAAGGCCCCGCCGCGCATGTTTTCATAGACATCAAAGGCGCGTAGCGCGGCGCCCGCATCGGCGGCCGTCATGTTGAAAGAGCGGCGGCCTTCGCCATCGGGTTTGTAGGCGATCTCGACCAGGCCCCTGCCGGTGTCGGATGAAAATTCAAAGCGATTGAAATTGCCGAGTGCGTTACGCTCCAGCGCAATGGAGGTCGGGCCGAAAATGATATCGTTCGACATACCGGCGCGCTGGACTTTCAGGCTCAGATCAAGCGGCGGATGCGGACCGGGCTCCGATTTTTTATCCTCGATGTAAGGGCGGAGGTTGAAATAATCGGCGTTCATTGTCACTTTATAACCGCCGGTAGCGTTGTCGGTGCTGACATCCAGCCGCCCCTGGCTGTCGCCGATTTTAAAATGTCCGATTTCCGCGCGGGCCAGTTTTGTTTCTGCCGTTTTCTGTGAGAATGAAAGCTTTGTTTCATCCAGCGTAAAGCCGGGGGCGTTGATTTTGAAACCGGAAACTCCCTTCAGGATGCCCTGCTCTATTTTTGCCGTCAGGCTTGCATTCGCCTTAATGTCCGCTTCCTTCCTGTAATTGAATGGCGCGATGATTAACTGCACAGGCGTCAGATTTATTTTCAGATCGGCTTGCGACGTATCGTTCGCATACTGCGTATAATTCATATCGACCGGCAACGCGCCCTGCACAAAATCAGTTAAATCCATACCGAGTTTATTCTGAAGAGCGGCACCGGCCTGCAGCTGCGCCGTGATTCTGCTTGTATAAGGCTTGCCCTCGCTGTGCAGGAATTCACGGTAATCGAGCGTAATATCCTCTCCCTCGATTTTTCCGGAACCCTTCAAGGTAAATTCATTATCCTTCACCGTAATCGCAAACGGTCCGCCCGTGACGTCGAAGCGGTTCATTACCCCGGGGATCAGCGCATTGCTGATTTTTCCCGTCCCTTCGACCTTGACGTCTTCGACCGGCAGATCCTCCGTGGTCGGCAAATTGAGCTTAACATTGACATCGATGTCACCCTGCATACGCGCCCTGTCAAAATCATTCTTCAGTTCGATAGGCTCTTTCGATAAATAATCGAGGCCGGCAGCGAGAGGGCCGTTTATATTCAAATCAAGCGCCACTGTGCCGGGGCCTTCCTTGACCAGGTTGCCGATCTCGAAAATGCTTTTGCCGGATTGCAGGCCGCCAATTTTCGCGCTCGCAACTTCGACCCGCAACGTATCTTTTTGCAGGTCAAATACGCCTTTGCCGCGCCCGTTACTGACCGGGATCATGGACGGGCGATAATCGACATTCATATTTTCAAAATCAAACCCGGCGTGAACGTCGCTGATATTCGTATCCCAGCCTTCCTCGCCTTTTTCCAGGGAAAGTTTCACCGCGCCGTAAAGATTTTTATAGGTCACGCCGGAGATTTTTTCCGTGATCCAGCGGCGGGCTTTTTCCTTCTTCAAAAGGTCCGGCCAGAGTGGTTTTATTTTCTCCTGCGCCAATTCATTGATCGAAGCCATGACGGGGCCGGAAATCACATCGTCCTTGCGGGTGAGTTCAGCATTCATTTTAAGGATCACGCCGCGAACCGTCGCCTGCGAATCCGTGACTTTGAGTTTTTTTTGAGCACCGTTATAAAGCGCTTTGATCGACAAATCCCGGTAAGGCAGCGCCTGACTGTAATAGCCGGGCAACATGAAATGCCCACTTTGCGATTTCGCCAGAAGACGCATATGCTGCGGATTCAAATCTCCGTCAAAAATCGCGACCAGTTCTGCGCTGATGAACGCGCTCTGGCGCGGGCCCTGGATACTGTCATCCACCTTCCCGCCCGCCAAGCGGTTGGCATCGAAATTCTGAATGACCGTTTTGAAATAGACATTTTTTGCATCCCAGGGGATGAGCAGATCGGCTTTTACAAATGAGGCCTGCATCCCGACGGGGCGGAAGGATTCATAAAAGCTGGCGGTCAGGCCCTCTTCCCGCGCCTTGAAAATAAAGTCGGCGGACGGGAGCTGGAACGACGTGCCGGTCTTGCGGTCCTCGACGCGAATATGAGCCTCATGGATTTCAAATGTTTCAAGCGTTGCCAGCGGCTCATTTTTATCGGCCACATGGCCGGGACGCGCTACATATTGCAGAATACGGGCCGTAAAGGCTTTCTGCTCTTCCGTGGGCGTCGCTTTTTCATCGGGCGAGGAGGGCCTGCGGGCGCCGAAACCTATGCTGAGACCACCACTCTCCCGGCGGACAAGGCGTACCTCCGGCTTATCGAGAACAAGACCGACCGGCGCGATGCGACCGATCAGCAGAGCGCCGCGCGAAAGTTTAAGGGTTGCGTCCTCCATCGACATGATGACGCGGCCGCCACGGTTAAAAAATTTCATCTCCTGAACATCGAGGATGAGCGGACCCTGCAGGTCCGGCCATTCCAGCTTCGCACTGCTGATGGTTGCGTAGGTGCCGCGCTCCTTATTCTGAAGCGCGCTTTCGATATAGCCGCGGGCAAAGCTGACATCCATTGGCCCGGTGCGCAGGCGTGAAGCCACCATGCCGCCCGCACAGGCAAGTAGAACCGCGACAACTGCCAGCACCTCAACAGTTACGAAAAGCGCGTGGCGGCCGATTATTTTTGAATGCCTGATCAAATAAACTCCGCTTTGATTTTACCCCGGAAAGGCTCTATCTATTTCTACATCAGGCCCCTGGCTTTGGCCACCCGTGGCTTTAATACTATGGATATAAGGATTTTATTTCATGAGCCCAGCGGAAACCGGCAATAAGGCCCCCGATTTTATATTGCCCCGGGATGGCGGCGGCGAGATTTCCCTAGCGCAATTTAAAGGGCAGACTGTCGTTCTTTATTTTTATCCCAAGAATGACACGCCGGGTTGTACACAGGAATCTTGCGATTTTCGGGATGCGCTGGCTGATTTCGGCACATTAAACGCGCAGGTGATCGGCATTTCAAAAGACAGCGTCAAGTCGCACGATAAGTTCCGTGATAAATACAGCCTTAATTTTCCGCTGGCGTCGGATGAGGAGGGCCATACCTGTGAGGATTACGGTGTATGGATGGAAAAAAGCATGTACGGCAAAAAATATATGGGTATCGACCGCTCAACCTTCCTGATCGACAAGGACGGTAAGATCGCGCAGGCCTGGCGGGGGGTGAAAGTGCCGGACCATGTCAATGCAGTGAAAAAGACGCTTAAAAATTTATAACTTTAGTTTACTATCGTCATCGCGAGCGAATGGAATGAGCGTGGCGATCCAGACTTTTTAAAACTGGATTGCCACGTCGGGACTACGTCCCTCCTCGCAATGACGTGAATTAATTTATTTTCAGCGGGCGGAGACCCGTTTCTTTTTCACAGGCGCTTCGAGCACCGGCGCAGGCGCGCCGCCGACCATCCGGCCGCCGTAATCGAGGCGGTTCAGGTGATCATGCATGTGATCAATGAGCAGATCCGTGTGATTGTGGAAGAAATGGTTGGCGCCTTCGATTTTGCGGTAGTCGATCCTGATGCCTTTTTGCTGGTGCAGCTTGCCGACAAATTCGGCGACAGAGGCCTCAGGAACCACATCATCCTTCGTACCATGAACAATCAGGCCCGATGTCGGGCAGGGTGCGAGGAAGCTGAAATCCACGGTGCTTGCCGGAGGAGCCACTGAAATAAAACCCTTGATCTCGGGGCGGCGCATCAGCACCTGCATGCCGATCCAGGCACCGAAAGAAAAGCCGGCGATCCAGACATAAGGCGCATTCGGATTTATTTCCTGCATCCAGTCGAGTGCGGATGCCGCATCGCTAAGCTCGCCTTCACCGCGATCGAAAATCCCCTGCGATCTTCCGACACCGCGAAAGTTGAAACGCAACGCGGAGAAACCGCGAGCGACAAACCCCTGGAACATCATGTAGGTGATTTTGTTATTCATCGTACCGCCGTGTTCGGGGCTTGGATGAAGGATCAGCGCGAGCGGGGCATTCTTTGTCTTGGAGTGGGAGTAGCGGCCTTCGAGACGGCCGGAGGGGCCGTTGAAAATAACTTCAGGCATGGAATTCCTTCCGTATGATTTGTAATAAAAAGGCAGTGATGAATTTTTTGAAAAACACCACCTGCGCTTTTGTATAACAAGCCCGGTCACTGTGTCTATAAAATAATTACAAGCACTTGATTTTATTGTGCATAATAGAACTTTCCTGAGTCTTATGCACAAGGGTAAAAACAGTATATTCGCCTGCACTTTCTCTTATGAAAAACTGTGCTTCGTTTTTTCTAAAATCCAATGCTATAAGCAGGACCATGGTTCAGAAAATTTATCTCGATTATAACGCCACTGTTCCGATGCGCGCGGGCGCGCGGGATGCTGTCCTGCGCGCGATGGACGCGCCTCACAACGCGTCGTCAGTGCACGGCTTTGGGCGCGCGGCGCGTAAAATTGTGGAGGATGCGCGCCTTAAAGTCGCGGCGCTTGTAAACGCAAACGCGGCGCAGGTTATTTTCAACAGTGGCGCCACGGAAGGCAACAATACGGTTCTGAAATTTTTCAGCGGCGAGCGTGTGCTCATCTCTGCCATCGAGCATCCTTCCGTGAGCGCGGTTCTGCTGGAGTCCGAAAAAATCCCGGTGACAAAGGACGGTGTTGTTGATCTCGGCGCGCTGGAAAAAATGCTTAAAGTTCAAAAGACCGGACTTGTTGCCGTGATGTATGTGAATAATGAAACCGGCGCAATACAGCCCGTGCGCGATATTGCGGCCCTGGCGCATAATCACGGCGCGCTGTTTCATTGCGATGCGGTGCAGGCGGCGGGCAAAATCGCGATCGACATGGCGCCGGACGGGATTGATTTCCTCACCCTGTCCGCCCATAAAATAGGCGGCCCGCAAGGCGTCGGCGCGCTGGCGCTGGGTCTGTGCGGCATCGCACCCGTCCTGTTAGAGGGGGGCGGCCAGGAGAAAAAGACGCGCGCAGGCACGGAAAACGCCGCCGGCATCGCGGGCTTTGGGGCGGCAGCGGAAGAGGCGCGGGAAGATTTAAAAGAGTTCCAGGAATTATCGATCTTGCGTGACCGTCTGGAAAAAGAGATTCACAAAATTTCACCCGAAGTTGTCATCCATGCGCAAAATTCTCCACGCGTCGCCGGTACGTGTTTCTTCAGTCTGCCTGGCGCATCGGCTGAAACTTTGCTGATGGCGCTTGATCTCGAAGGCGTCTGTGTCAGCAACGGCTCAGCCTGCTCGAGCGGCACTGTCAAGGCCAGCAGCGTTCTCCACGCGATGGGATATGGCGACGATATTGCACGCGCCGCGCTGCGTGTTTCGATGGGATGGAATACGAAGCCCGGCGATATTGACCGCTTCCTCGAAATATGGTCAAAAATCAGCGCCCGCATTCAAACGAAAGCCAAAACCCATGCCTGAAATTACTTTTTTGCTTAAAGACGGATCCACCGAGACGGTGGAAGCCTCCGAAAACTGGTCGGTCATGCAGATCGCGAAAGACCGCGGCTTTGAAGGGATCGAGGGCGTGTGCGGCGGATCAATGGCCTGTGCCACCTGTCACTGCTACATTCACCCGGACTGGGTGAAACGCGTCGAGGCCGAGGATAACGAGCAGAGCGAAGAGGAAAAAGATATTCTCGATGGCGCGTTCGATATCCGCGAAACCTCGCGGCTCGGATGCCAGGTGAAAATCACGAATGCGCTGGACGGGTTGGTTGTTGCCATGCCGGGGACGGAGACGGGGTGGTAAAAATCAGAAACCAGCGAGCAGATATTCCAAAGCCTTCGCGCGATCAGTGGTCTCAGGATAATAGCGCTCGAGAGCGGCCTTAACATCCCTTCTTTTCAAATGCCGCGCCCCGCTGAATTCTTCCACTATGGAATTTGTCATGGCTTGAGCGGTTTTACAAATTTCCGGCTGCGTATCTTGCATGGCCTGCTTAACAGCTTCCCGCCATTTCCTCACATTTTCACTGCCATTGATCATCTTGACAGGCTCTTTCCGTTGAATAACCGGATCGTTTTGTTCGATGGGCAGATCGTTCCGTTCAATAGCTAGATTATTCTGTTTAAAAGACGGATCAAAATTCAAACCTTTCCAGATATTTTCGCGGTTTGCAGGTAAAGGCGCCTCTATAAACACTTTTTTACCTGTGAGCGGGTGAATGAATTTTATGCTCCGTGCATGCAGCATCTGCCCGTCCATCTGCTGTACCAGTTCCATGGGCAATGCCGCCTTTGTATAATGGGAAATCATCCGGTTCCCATTCCTTCCATTCAAACCATGATAGAAATTTTTGTGGTAGTCGCGATCACCTATGATCGGCGCCTTTAAACAATCAGCGGAATGAATCCTCAATTGATGTGTTCGGCCGGTATAAGGTTGAAAGCGAACAAAACTCATGCCCAGATCATTAGTTTGCAGCGTATAATAGTTTGTTACAGCCTTTTTATATTCCAGCACAACTTGATGTGAACCTTCCTCATAACAAGGTATGGGGCTATCAATTCTACCGCTCTTATTTTCAGGTACACCGTCAAGCAGAGCCCAATATTCTTTTTTGATCGTCCGATCTTTAAATTGAGCTTTCAAACCGCTCAATGCTTCTCTTTCACAGGCGATTAAAAAGACCCCGGTTGTATTTACATCCAGACGATGTGCAACTTGCGGCACAAATGAGGCAGCCCGGAAAGCCTTGATCAGTTCGGAAATGGAATTATAAGAATTTCCTGTTGATATCGTGCGCGAGGGTTTATTAATCGCAATGACCCCTGCATGCTCATAAATAATATGATTCTCAATATTTACTCCAGAAGCGGTGTCGGCGATGAGCGCGCTCAGCATGACTTTGAAATCCCTGATAGAGGCGCATTAGACAAGACGGCAAGATCAGTCATGGTCATTATGTTTTACGCAGCCCGTTTAATACTTTTTATTAATATGAAAACTAATACATGGGTATTATCTGATATGCAAGCGTCTTTTTACGGCAAATTTGCTTTTTAACCCCGTAAATTTTATATAAAGCCTCATGAATACCTTAGGGATCGATAAAAAACCGGGCGAGACCCGGGTCGTGGTCGCCATGTCGGGCGGGG
>JBQTJN010000017.1:0-8106 GCA_052387095.1 Alphaproteobacteria bacterium | reverse complement strand
GCTCCGCCTGCCCTGTCGCCACCCGCCCCTGCTCGGGGGTTTTGTTGCCCCGCTCATGGGTGCTGTAAAAGACCTGGTCGAACCTTTGGCGGGTTCCGGCGAGTTTCCGGCCAGCTTCGCTGGCCTCGGCGATTCCCGCCTCAGATAAGGGTACATCCTTGAACCCCGTGAAGCGGTTTTCTAGGTTCCACTGGCTCTGGCCATGGCGGAGAAGAACGAGATAATGGGTCATTTCAAGGCCTTACCTAAACCGATCAAACCCCGAAAGCAAGCCTCGCAATATATATTGACATAAGCATAAAAAATGCATTATTTTCATAAAAATTATTCAGGGCTAAAACATGCTTTTTAGATTAATTAACGCCGCGATTGCAGCCGTGCAAGATTGGCAGAAAGACAAGGTTTACGATTTGCGTGACCCATATACGGGAGAAATTCATACAACACCAAATAGGGATCTTTTTTACGACCCGCATCGAAAAGATGGAGTCAAAGACCATCTGTATTTTGATTTCAGTCCGGTAAAAACACCCAATCCAACTCAATCGCCTGAAGCAACAGCCCCGGAGTTTGCAAAAGCAAGCGTCAAAAGAGGCAAGCCTGAAAAGCGCGATAAGCCCCGTATTCCACGTAAATTAAAGAAAAAACTTAAGCGGGAGGATGCATGCCAGGCTTTTGATCTTGAGGCTTAGTATCTTTTTGACTTTCCCCTCCTTTAATGCGATGTATAGGCCGTTAAAAGCTGGCAGGTTTTGTGTTGCCGGTTGACTGTCGAGCATATCCGGACCTCATCGGGCATATTTTCCACTGTCCACCGACACCAAATCTCTCCGCACATGAAATGAAACCGAAGCCCCGGCCGCGAACGCGTTCCGGGCTCATACTACACATAGAAAGAAATATACATGTTCAAGATATACAGAAAAGAAATCGACTTCGCCGGAAACAAGCTCACGCTCGAAACTGGAAAAATCGCGAGACAGGCCGACGGCGCTGTTCTTGCAACAATGGGTGAAACATCCGTTCTCTGCTGCGTAACAGCCGCAAAATCCATCAAGGACGGCCAGGACTTCTTCCCGCTTTCCGTTCACTATCAGGAAAAAACATATGCTGCCGGCAAAATTCCTGGCGGTTTCTTCAAGCGCGAGGCGCGTCCTTCCGAAAAGGAAACGCTGACCAGCCGTCTGATCGACCGCCCAATCCGCCCCCTCTTCCCGAAGGAATTTCTCAACGAAGTTCAGATCATTGCCACCGTCATCTCGCATGATCTTGAAAACGACCCCGACATTATCGCCATGATCGGTTGCTCTGCAGCCCTCACGATTTCCGGTATTCCTTTCATGGGTCCGATCGCAGGCGCGCGTGTTTCTTACCGCGACGGTCAATACATTATCAACCCGCCGATGAATGAAATTAACGACCTTGATCTCGACCTTGTTGTCGCCGGAACTGTCGAAGGCGTCCTGATGGTTGAATCCGAAGCGAAAGAACTTTCGGAAGAAATTATGCTCGGCGCAGTTACCGCAGGCCAGAAAGCCTTCGCGCCCGTTATTGATGGTATCATCGCGCTCGCCGAAATGGCCGCAAAGGATGCCTGGGACGTGCCGGTTACGCCTGAGCACATCAAGAAGCTCGCGAAAGACCTATCTTCCAAATACGAACCAGAAGTCCGCAAGGCCTACGACATTCGTGACAAACTTCAGCGCCGTAACGCGATCGATACTACCAAGGAAAAAGCCGTCGCGGAATTCATTAACGAAGAAGCCGGCATCAACAAGCAGACGGTCGGTGCGAAATTCAAGGAACTTGAAGCCGACATCGTCCGGAGCGCCATCCTGAAAACAGGCAAGCGTATTGACGAACGCGACACCAAAACTGTCCGCCAGATCGTTGCCGAAGCCGGCATCCTGCCGCGCACACATGGCTCCGCTCTCTTTACACGCGGCGAAACGCAGGCGCTGGTCATCACCACCCTCGGCACCGGCCAGGATGAGCAGATCATCGACGCCCTGGAAGGCGAGTACAAGGAACGCTTTCTGCTGCACTATAACTTCCCTCCATACTCTGTCGGCGAAGCCGGCCGTATGGGTCCTCCGGGCCGCCGCGAAATCGGTCACGGCAAACTGGCATGGCGCGCGATCCGCCCGCTCCTGCCAAAGCCGGAAGATTTCCCCTACACGATGCGCGTCGTTTCCGAGATCACGGAAAGCAATGGTTCATCTTCAATGGCAACCGTTTGCGGCACATCGCTGGCGCTGATGGATGCCGGCGTGCCCCTGATCCGTCCCGTGGCCGGTATCGCCATGGGCCTGATCAAGGATGGCAAGGATTTTGCGGTTCTTTCCGATATCCTGGGCGATGAAGATCACCTCGGCGACATGGATTTCAAGGTGGCCGGTACGGAAAAAGGCATAACCGCCCTGCAGATGGACATCAAGATCACTTCGATCACGGAAGAAATCATGCGCACGGCTGTTGAACAGGCCCGCGTGGGCCGCCTGCACATTCTTGGCGAAATGAACAAGGCTCTGACGGAAGCGCGCGGCGAGCTTAGCCAGTTCGCACCGCAGATCGTCACCCTCCAGATCCCGACGGATAAAATCCGCGAGGTTATCGGCACCGGCGGCAAGGTCATTCGTGAAATCTGCGAAGTCAGCGGCGCCAAGGTGGATATCGAAGATGACGGCACGATTAAAGTCTCCGCCGTCAATGCGGATGCAATCCACAAAGCCGTCGACATGATTAAGGGAATCACGGAAGAGCCTGAAATCAACAAGGTCTATAGCGGTAAGGTCGTTAAAACCATGGAGTTCGGTGCATTCGTAAATTTCATGGGTGCCAAGGACGGCCTTGTTCATATTTCCGAACTCTCCGCGCAACGCGTTGCCCAGACAAGCGATGTCGTTAACGAAGGCGACATGGTGAAGGTCATTGTGCTCGGCATGGATGACCGCGGCAAGGTGAAACTGTCTATGAAGCGCGTCGACCAGGAAACCGGTGAGCCAATTCATTTTGAAGAGAAGCCGAAAGAGCCCCGCGAAGATCGTGGCGACCGCGGCGGACGTGACCGCGGCCCGCGCCGCGAAGGCAGCGGCCGCCGCTAAACTATAGTATCGTCATCGCGAGCGAATGAAATGAGCGTGGCGATCCAGTTTTTAAAAAGGCTGGATTGATACGTCGGACTTCGTACTCCTTGCAATGACGGAGAAGGAAGATGATATGTCTTTGAAACTCCCCGTTATCATCGGTCACCGTGGCTGCGCCGCCTACGCCCCGGAAAACACGCTCGAAGGCCTGCACACCGCTGCCGATATGGGTATTGAATGGGTCGAGCTTGACGTCAAACTCACGAAGGACCAGGTACCGGTCATCTTCCACGACGAAACGCTGAAGCGCACGACCGGCGTGAGCGGGAATGTTTGCGACATCCTGTACGCCGACATTAAAGAACTCGACGCCGGCAGTTGGTTCGGCGATAGTTTCACCGGCGTTAAAATCCCGACGCTTGAAGAAGCCGTCGAAGTCCTGCTGGAACGGGATCTTGGTTTGAACCTCGAAATCAAGCCCTGCCCCGGCCGCGAAAAGGAAACGGCAGAGGTTGCGCTCGATATGCTCTCGCAGATATGGGACGATCACGACCGTCTCCTGCTCTCCAGCTTCCAGCATGTCAGTCTGGAAACCTGCCTCGAACTGGCCGAGGACTGGCACCGCGGCTTTGTGCTGCCGAAATCCGAAGACTGGCCGGAGAATTGGCGCGGTCTGATCGAGTATCTGAAAGTTTCCGCCATCAACTTCAACGGCAATAACTGCACCCACGATGAAATCCGGATGCTGCTGGAATTCGGCAAGCCGTTACTGGCCTATACGATCAATGATGGGGAACGCGCCGCTGTCCTGCGCGACCAGGACGTGTACGGCTTCTTCTCCGATGCGCCGGATGTTTTGAAAGATGCTTTGATTTTAATGCATTAATTACTGTTGACATAAAATGTTATTTCTTCTATTTTCTGAAATCAAATCAGAAGTAAAAAGAGCGCACAATGGATTTAAAAGCACTGGAAGCTTCAGCAGATGAATTCGCCAGACCTTAAAGCCTCACTAACCGCCATTCCCATTCCCATTCCCGTTCTTACACATCTCATCCAGGCTTTCATGCGGCGGCATGCCGATCGCGTTGAACCCGCAATCCACGTAATGCACTTCGCCCGTGACGGCACTCGAAAGATCTGAGAGTAAATATAGTCCCGCCCCGCCCAGTTCCCCCAGCTCAACCGACCGGCGCAAGGGTGCGCTCAGCGCATTATATTTAAACGTCTTGCGCGCCCCGCCAATCACGGCGCCGGCCAGGGTGCGCATCGGTCCGGCTGAAATCGCATTGACGCGGATCCCTTCCGGGCCTAAATCCGCCGCGAGATAGCGCACCGACGCCTCAAGCGCGGCTTTCGCCACACCCATGACGTTATAACTCGGCATCACCTTCTCCGCGCCGTAATAGGATAGCGTCACTGCCGATCCGCCCGCGTTCATCATCCCGCGCGCCCGGCGCATGACTGAAGTGAAGGAATAGCAGGAAATATGCATCGTCTGTAGGAAATTGTTCAGCGTCGTATCGACATAACGTCCCTGCAGCTCATCCTTGTTGGAATAGGCAATCGCGTGGATAATGAAGTCGAGCCCGCCCCATTCTTTCTTGAGCGCCGCGAACACCGTATCGAGATCTTCTTCCTTCTGCACATCGCAAGGTAGCAGGATTTTCGAGCCCACGCTCTCCGCCAGCGGTTTCACGCGCTTGCCGAACGCATCGCCCTGATAGGTGAATGCGATCTCCGCGCCGTGATCATGCAGCGTTTTGGCCATCCCCCAGGCAATGGAGTGATCATTGGCCACGCCCATTACGAGGCCTTTTTTCCCCTTCATCAGGTGGTGAACCATTTAATCCTCCACCCGTGAAAAAGCGAGTGTGCAATTCGTACCGCCGAAACCAAAGCTGTTTGAAATCACCGTCTGGTGCGTGACATTATCGATCCGCCCCCGCGCAATCGGCATACCGACCGCGCCCTCGTCCAGCTCTTCGATATTAATGCTCGGCGCGATGAAATTTTCCTGCATCATAAGCAGCGCATAAATGGATTCCTGCACACCCGTCGCGCCTAAAGAATGCCCGGTCATCGATTTGGTCGAACTCAGCGGCGGGATCTTGTCGCCGAACACCTCGCGGATTGCATTGATCTCGACAATATCGCCCGCCGGTGTGCTGGTGCCGTGCGTATTGATATAGGTCCCCGGCTTGTCTTTGGGGATGGTTTTCAGCGCCTGTTTCATGCAGCGCACAGCGCCTTCACCAGAAGGCGAAACCATATCGGCCCCATCGGATGTAGCGCCGTAGCCGGTCAGTTCACCGTAAATTTTCGCACCGCGCGCCTTGGCATGCTCGTAATCTTCCAGCACAATCACACCGCCGCCGCCGGAAATCACAAACCCGTCGCGGTTTTTATCATAGGCGCGGGATGCCCGCTCCGGAGTCTCGTTATACTTGGACGACATCGCACCCATCGCATCGAACAGCACGGCTAATGTCCAGTCCAGTTCCTCGCCGCCGCCGGCGAAAACAACATCCTGCTTGCCGAGCTGAATTTGCTCCGCCGCGTTGCCGATGCAGTGCGCCGAGGTCGAGCAGGCTGAAGAAATCGAATAATTCACGCCCCTGATCTTGAAATTTGTGGCAATCGTCGCCGAGTTGGTGGAGGACATGCAGCGCGGCACCATGAACGGCCCCACGCGTTTAGGCCCCTTCTCGCGGGCGATATCCGCGGCTTCGACCTGGTTTTTCGTCGACGGACCGCCGGAACCCATGATGATCCCCGTGCGCTCGTTACTCACCTGGTTTTCAGAAAGACCGGAATCCTTAATCGCCTGCTCCATAGCGATATGATTGAATGCAGCGCCGTCACCCATGAAGCGCAACAGGCGGCGATCAATAAAGTCTTCGAGATTGATATTCGGCTTGCCGTGCACCTGACTGCGAAAACCCATCTGTGCATATTCGGGCGCGAAAGAAATACCGGATTTACCGGCTTTGAGCGATTGCACAACCTCTTTAACATTATTGCCGATGCACGACACAATGCCCATCCCGGTAACAACAACGCGGCGTAAATTTTGGCTCATGATTAATTTCCTACTACGTCATCCCGAGGCAAAGCCGAGGGATCTTCGCCCCTCACCCGTCCTCGCATGCGCTCGGACACCCTCTCCCGAGGGGAGAGGGTGGGACCCGCGAAGCGGGAGGGTGAGGGGACAATAAAAATCATAGCGCTCTCGGGTTATCGAACAACCCGACTTTAAGATCTGCGGCCTCGTAAATCAGCTTGCCGTCGGCATACATCTTGCCGTCGCCTATGCCGAGCACCAGCTTGCGGTTAATGAGGCGCTTGAGATCGACTCGGTATTTTACCAGCTTTACTTCAGGTAGAACTTGGCCGGTTAATTTCAATTCCCTGAGGCCGAGCGCGCGGCCCGATCCCTTTGCCCCCGTCCAGCCGAGATAAAACCCAAGCAGTTGCCACAGCGCATCGAGACCGAGACATCCCGGCATCACCGGGTCGGATTTAAAATGGCAGGCGAAAAACCACAGATCCGGCTTGATATCGAATTCTGCCTCGATAAAGCCTTTGCCGTGCTCCCCGCCATTTGCGGAAACAGCTATAATGCGGTCGAACATGAGCATCGGCGGAAGCGGCAGGCGGGCATTGCCCGGCCCGAATAACCGCCCGTGGCCGCAATCAAGGATTTCTTCGTAGGAATAGCTGGATTTGCCGTGTGAATTCATGACCTTCGCCGGGTTTGACATGGGAAATGTTATAAGGGGATTGGCACGCCCATGCAAGGTCAGGCGAAAAGATAGGTACTGACTCATTTTGAATAGATTATGCTAATCGGGCTATATCCTCAAGGGACCAGAGTCTGTCCGAAACCCCGGCTTCCATAGCGGGCGCCACCCGCAAGGTGCCGTGGACCCTCGCAAAATTGTAATACATGAAATGTAGCGCCAGCGCATGACGGTGGTTTTCCAGCGTTTTTGAATGGGCGTTCGTCCGGCGGGCAAAGCGTCGGCAACCCATCCGCAGGGTCAGGTTCGACCGCTCGATATAGCTGGTGCCGATCAGCGCCGGGTCGGGATTGCCGATTTTCTTCCCTCTGACCGCCCCAATATAGCGGCCCCGCCCGTCATATTGCTTGGTCACCATGCCGTAATCAATGTCGGGGCCAAAGGCATATTCAATGGCGTCGGGGTATTTGGTCAGGCCGTCGGATGTCAGTTGCACGCGGTTTTTCAGACGCGGCGCGAGATCAACGATAAATTCCTGCGCGATGCGGGCATTGCGCGGTCCGACACGCCAGACGGGAATGATTTTGGTATCGGAACACAGCGCCGTCCAGATCCAATACGCACCCTCCGGTCTGCCGGGCCTGGCGTTCTTGGCGCGTCGCCCGACGAAGCTGTGCATTTCATCGACCTCAATGCGCATGCAGGGCAGGCCGTGAAATACCCTGTCCTGATACGCGGCGTTCCTGCCCGGACTCGAACCGAGATCTAAAGCCTAGCAAGCAATCGTTTTCTCCTGTTAAACTACAGGAACAAAGTCCAAGAGCCCCGACTGCAATCGGGGCTTTTTTCATCCTGTAGGATTTATGAGGTGTCTGGTGCCATGATGGCCTCCGCAGCTTGATTAAAGATTCAGGCACAGGCGCAGGCTAGGCGTGGAAACTCAAATATTAATGTGATTCGTAAAATGAGTCGATTCCGCGTTACTTTTAAAATCAGCGCACAAAGCGGTTTATCATCAGATACTGTAAATCATTGAAGTTTTAAGACTTCCCCCGTATGGTTTATTGACAGTTTCGGTACAATGCCGAAGCGGGGCGTGATAACCCCATCCATATGCGGTTTGTGTGACCGTCTTCGCACTCCTCGACGCTATGGTCGGTCTCTAGTTGCGCTCCCGTCAACACATTTTTTAAATCTTTCTAAGATATTGATCTGCAATCTTTCTGTTTTTGATTGATGGATTGAACCAGGCATGGGTGCGCGGTGCCGTGGTTGTT
>JBQTJN010000016.1:0-37236 GCA_052387095.1 Alphaproteobacteria bacterium | reverse complement strand
GATTCCTATCTAGCCACACAGAAGACAGTGAAAGATAAGTATGCTGTTAAATCGATAGAAAAAAAGCCATCCTTTTATGAATTGAATATTAAGCCGCATGTGAGTGCGTCTTCAAATTTCGCAAAAGCAACGCCTTCTACGATTTCTAAAGAAATGCGCCCGCACCTTAAGCCTATGGCCGCCGCATTGAGTATTTTTGTTTTAATCGGCGGATCAATCCTCGGGTTTGCCAAGTGGTGGCAATCTTCGGACGCGGAAATAAAATCTGATGAAATAGACATCGTTCACGTTCAGAAACCGCCGTCTTCGACACCCATGCCCAGTCCAACGCCACCGCCGCTACAGGTGAAAACCACGCCTGAAATTTTACAGTCCGATGATGGAACGCATCTGCCGCCGAAAGACATCCAAAAATCCTTGCTTGGAAATTTTGGTTATAAGTCTGAATTTGTACATAAAGATATGCGGGCCAGCTTTGAGAAACTTTTGCGTGAAAACGGCAGTGGTGAATATCAAGTCGTAAGTTATTTCGGAAACCGCACACCATGGAATGATGCAGATGAGCGGCGCGGGGCCACGATCCGCGTAATGAAATCAATTGGCCGTGAGCTGGGCATTGAGATAAAAATAGCGCCTTCGACCAAAAAGAATCCTGGCGTGCAATATACAACTGAACACGACAAGCAGCGCGGCATTTTCCTCTTCCGGGAAGGAAATGAAAAATTATCTCCTGCTACAAAAGTGCAGAAATCATCAACTGTTTCGATCAATAAAAATAGTGTTTCGAAGAAAAAAACCTCCAACGCCGAAACGCGCCCGGCACAGAAACAAAAAAGAGCGCCCGTTAATAATAAAACGAGCGAGCTGGTTCTCCGTTGGAACGCCAAAGACACCAGGAATGAGAATTTAACGCCCGATCTTGAGAGGGAACTGGAAAATTTCCTTCAGAAACATAAAAATCAATGCACGGAAAATGTTATTGTTTTCAAACCGGCATTCAATGGCAGCAGGACGTCAATTTCTCGTCATGCATATGTGGCCGAAAGAATTCGCAAGACCTTTCCTAAGGCAAAAATCATAGGAGATGCTACGATAAAGAAACTTCCCGGCGATGTGGTTGTGCAATGCACGCCGCAGCGTGCGAATGATGTGAAATCCCCGAAGCCGAAGACAAAAACAACCAAGGAAAAAGTCAAGGCTTCTATTGTGGGCGGGGAGCCGCCTCCACTTGACAAAGAGTTGGGCTTTTTTACGAGAAAAGCAAATGCATTGAGAGACTTGTTAATCCGCGCGCCAATGGATCATGAAGGTCTCATAAACCCACTCAGCAATGCTACGCAGGAGCCGGAATCCATTTCATTGCTCGAACATTTCAAAGAAATATTCTCGAAAAAAGTTCAAACTCTCGATCTCAGTGAAGGCCGGAAGATTGCGAAAACCGAAGCTGACAAGAAAAATTATTATCAGTCCGGTTTTTTTGGTAAACGCACATATGATGAATCGCTTTCTATCACGCCCGTCTATAATACGGCCTCTGAAAAGCAGGCGGGATTCCTATCAAGTCTTATGAGAAAATTTACTCGTGCGGCAATGTCAAATTATGAAGCGCAAAAGCGGACGAATATTTTGAATTGGCAGGGCCGGAATAAGACCTATTTTGCAGACAAAATGGATGAAGGCTCCGTTCTTAAGCTGGCAGCTTAAAGCTATTTGACCCCGCGCCGGCTTTTCTTTAGAAAAGAGCATGGATATTTCCCACGATAAACGCCATACAACCCACGCCGTACGCATCCGCAATGTGACGGCTGGAGGCGGGGCGCCTGTTGTCGTTCAGAGCATGACCAACACCGACACCGCCGATGTGCTCTCCAGCTATGTGCAGATCAAACAGCTGTTCCTGGCCGGCTCCGAAATCGTCCGTGTCACGGTCAACAATGAGGCAGCGGCAAGGGGCGTGCCTGCCATCCGCGAGATGCTGGACCGCGAAGGGCTCGATGTGCCGCTGGTTGGTTGCTTTCACTATAACGGCCACACCCTGCTCACTGAATTTCCGGAACTGGCGCGCAGCCTGGATAAATACCGCATCAATCCCGGCAATGTCGGCTTCGGTGCCAAACGCGACAAGCAATTCGAAATCATGATTGAAAAAGCGATCGAATATAACAAGCCTGTACGCATCGGCGTCAACTGGGGTTCTCTCGATCAGGACCTCTCGGCGCGCTTGATGGATGAAAACGCGGCGCGCTCCGCTCCGCTGCCCCTTGATGCGGTGATCCGCGAGGCGCTGGTGCAATCAGCGCTGATCAGCGCGGCAAAAGCGGAAAGCATCGGCCTGCGCCGGGACCGGATCATTCTCTCGGCCAAGGTCAGCCGCGTACCGAATTTGATCGCCGTCTACCGCGAGCTGGCGCGCCGTTCCGATTACGCGCTGCATCTGGGTTTAACCGAAGCCGGCATGGGTTCGAAAGGCATTGTCGCCACCGCGCTCGCGGAAGGAATTTTGCTCTATGAAGGTATCGGCGATACCATCCGCGCCTCGCTCACCCCGGAGCCCAACGGCGACCGCACGATCGAGGTGAAAGTCTGCCAGGATATTTTGCAATCACTGGGTCTGCGCACCTTCGCGCCCGAGGTCAGCGCGTGTCCGGGCTGCGGTCGCACCACCAGCACGACATTCCAGGAACTGGCGCAAAAAATCGAGACCTATCTTCAGGAACAAATGCCGGTCTGGAAGGAGCAGTATCCGGGCTCCGAAGCGCTGAAGGTCGCGGTCATGGGCTGCATCGTTAACGGACCCGGCGAAAGCAAGCATGCCGATATCGGCATCAGCCTGCCCGGCACCGGCGAGAGTCCTGTTGCGCCGGTTTTCACCGACGGCAAGAAAAGCCACACATTGCGCGGTGATAATATCGCCGAAGAATTCCAGGCCCTGGTTGAAAATTACATACAAACACGTTTTGCAAAACCGCAAATGAAAGCAGCTTCATGACTTTATCTTTGAAAAATAAATCTCTCCTGCAAACCAGGGCCTATATTGATGGCGCGTGGGTCAATGCGAAATCCGGCAAGACGTTCGAGGTTAAGAACCCGGCCACGGACGAAGTGATCGCCAATGTCGCCGATCTCGGCGTCGGGGAAACGAAAGTAGCCATCGAAGCTGCTGAAAAATCGCTCCCGGAATGGTCGAAAAAAACTGCTAAAGACCGCGCGAAAATTCTCAATAAATGGGCGACGCTCATGGTTGATAACGCCGATGACCTCGCCACCATCATGACGGCGGAGCAGGGTAAGCCGCTGGCGGAATCCAGGGGCGAAACACTCTATGCCGCCGCCTTCTTCGAATGGTTCGCGGAAGAGGGCAAGCGCGCATATGGCGACGTCATACCCAGCAATATTCCAAATGCTCGCATGATTGTCATCAAGCAGCCGGTCGGTGTCTGCGCTTCCATCACGCCGTGGAATTTTCCCTCCGCCATGATTACACGCAAAGTAGGACCCGCATTGGCCGCCGGTTGCCCGATTATCTGCAAGCCTGCTGCCTACACACCGCTCTCGGCCTTGGCGCTCGCTGTGCTGGCGGAAGAGGCGGGCGTGCCGAAGGGCGTCTTCAACGTCATCCCGTCGAAAAGCTCGCGCGAGATCGGCAAGGAATTGTGTGAAAACCCGGTCGTGCGTAAATTGTCTTTCACCGGCTCAACCGAAGTCGGGCGCACCCTGATGAAACAATGTGCCGATGGCATAAAAAAACTCTCGCTCGAACTCGGCGGCAACGCGCCGTTCATTGTTTTTGACGATGCCGATATCGATAAGGCCGCCGAAGGCGCGCTTCAATGCAAATACCGGAATGCCGGTCAGACCTGCGTTTGCGCCAACCGCATCTACGTGCAGGACAGCGTCTATGATGAATTCTCGAAAAAACTCACCGAAAAAGTGAAAACGATGAAGGTCGGCAACGGCGCGGAAAGCGGTGTACATATCGGCCCGCTGATCGACACGGACGCGCTCGAAAAAGTGCAGGAGCATGTGAAGAACGCCGTCGATGGCGGCGCGAAAATCCTGGTGGGCGGCAAGCCGCACGCGCTGGGTCATACATTCTTCGAGCCCACTGTGCTCGCCGATGTTACGCCGGACATGATGATTTCCTGCGAGGAAACCTTCGGCCCTGTCGCGCCCTTGTTCAAATTCAAGGATGAAGCGGAAGTAATTAGACTCGCTAACGATACAATTTACGGCCTGGCATCCTATTTCTACGCCAATAATCTCTCCCGCGTCTGGCGCGTGGCGGAGGCGCTGGAATACGGGATGGTGGCCGTGAACACCGGTATTCTCTCGAGCGAAGTTGCGCCGTTTGGTGGCATCAAGCAATCTGGCACGGGCCGCGAAGGCTCGAAATACGGGCTGGATGAATATCTGGAGCTGAAATATATCCTGATGGCGGGGCTAAGATAAATGTAACGCTATATATTCGCAGGCTGCTGTTTTAGCAGAAGCTGCCGTGCGCAAATCTGTCTTGATTAAAAATTTGCCATATTCAATTTTGCCATCAGAAGCTTTTTCTCTGGTTTCCCGGTAACCAAATTCAGGGCGCGACAGATATTTATAAAGAGCGGACAGCGGTGTATCCCCTTCAACCCTTTCCAAGGCGGGGCCGGGATATTCGAGGTATGTCTTTTTAGAAATTACTGTTAATTGGTAAGGCATGAATACTCTATTTATTATGAATAATATTTTAAAAAGGTTACATAAGCAAGAAATTTCTTGCCTAAATCGTCCCCGGGTGAATAATGCCCGGGAAAACAAGGAGATTTCATGAAAATAGGCGTTCCCAGGGAAATCAAGAAACTTGAATACCGCGTCGGCCTCGTGCCGGCGAGCGTGAAAGAATTCACACGCAAGGGCCACGAGGTGCTGGTCGAAACGGGCGCCGGCGCCGGCATCAATTTCACGGACTCTCATTACATTGATGCGGGCGCGAAGATCGCCAAAACCGCCAGGGAAGTTTTTGACTGGGCGGACATGATCATCAAGGTCAAGGAACCGCAGCCGGTCGAATGCAAGATGCTGCGCGAAGGTCAGATCCTGTTCACCTATCTTCATCTCGCCGCCGATCCGGACCAGGCAAAAGGCCTGAGGGATTCCAAATGCGTTGCCATCGCCTACGAAACCGTCAATGGACCGGATGGCAGATCCCTGCCGCTGCTGGCACCGATGAGCGAAATCGCCGGTCGTCTTTCTGTTCAGGTTGGCGCTTATTACCTGCAAAAACACATGGGCGGCACAGGCCGCCTGATTTCCGGCGTGCCCGGCGTCCGCCCGGCCAAGGTTGTTATTATCGGCGGCGGCGTTGCCGGCTTCAATGCCGCGCAGATGGCAACGGGTCTCGGCGCGAATGTCACAATTCTCGAACAATCTGCCGCACGCATGCGTTATCTCGATGATTATTTCCGCGGCCGCGCCAATGTCGTGCATTCAAACGCTTCGGAAATTGAATACAGCATCAAGGCTGCTGATCTTGTCATCGGCGCAGTCCTGATCCCCGGTGCTTCGGCCCCGATGCTGATTTCAAGAGCGCAGCTGAAAACCATGATGCCGGGCGCAGTGCTCGTCGATATCGCGATTGACCAGGGCGGATGCTTCGAAACATCGAAAGCGACGACGCACGACCAGCCGACCTACGTTGTTGATGGAATTATCCATTATTGCGTGGCGAATATGCCGGGCGCGGTGGCGCTGACATCGGCACTGGCGCTGAACCAGGCTGTCCTGCCTTATGCACTGAACCTGGCGGGCAAGGGCTGGAAGAAGGCGCTGCAGGAAGATCCGAATTTCCTCCCGGGTCTGAATATCGCCTACGGTGAAATAACTCACCAGGGCGTGGCGGAATCTCTGAACCTGCCGTTCACGGCAAAGCCGCGCGCGCTGGCTGCCTAATTACAATCGCTATTGCGAGGAGGCTGAAGGCCGACGAAGCAATCCAGTTCTTAAATGTGGTCTCTGGATTGCTTCGCTCATTTCATTCTCTCGCAATGACGGTATGTTAATTGGTGCCGGATCTATAAATATCAAAAATATCGATGATTTCCAGCAGGCGGATAATCTCGCGCCTGAAATCAGCTGCGTAAGAACGCACCGTCACCGGCACATGGATCTCGCAGGCCTCGAACATGTCTTTTTTCTCAGGCACCATCATGAACATATATTTGCCGCCGAAAAATGCCGCGCTGGCCATTGCGCCGCCGAAGGCATCGCAGGCTTCGGATAATTCCTTCAGCAATTTCTCGCCGCAAAGAATTTTGGCAATATCGGGCTTGTCCGCATACACCGTAAAGCGGTTCCATGCGGGGTTCGCGGATTCAATTTTGACAGGCGAAAGATTTCGCCAGCGCGTCAGGCTCCATTGCTTCACCATCTGGTGATCCGCGGTAATAATCGTGTGCCCTTCGAAAACCGATTGCGGCAGTTCCAGCAAAACAAACAATCCGCGGAAAACAGGCTCACGGCTTTTGCGGGTAAAAAGCCGCGCCTCGGAAAAAATAACTTTCACGCCCTTGTAAACGCCGAGGAAGCAATCTTCGGCCTTGTACGGTTCATGCGGCGGCACAATGCCGGTATGAGCTAAAATTTTCGCACTGACACCGCGCTGCGAATGAAACCGGAAACCGCCCAGCGCCTGCGCAAGGCGCGGCATAAACTCGGTTTTGAAATCCCGGCGGTAACGTTTAATGGGCCGTTCGCTCCAGAAATGCAGCAACAGCGGCACGACGAATGCAGGCACAAGACAGAGCAGGGCACGCTCAAGGTCGTATTGCATGAGGAAAAACCAGCCGAAGCCGCCTGCTGCTGCAAGGCCCGCCAGCATGCCGAATGTAATGGTCATGAAGCGCCGTCCTTGTACGCTGCGCATATAGTTCATGCGCATATCCTCGGATTCCTGGACGATGGCCTTCAGATCGGCCGTAATGCGGCTTTCATCGAGGGCCCGAATATCCTCGATAAACGCAGCCGAAGCGGGCGAATCAAACTCGGTTTCTACTGACTTTTTAGGGATCCTGCGTGTCATGCCCTTTTCTACCATAAAAAACTGTTATTTTGCCGGATTTTAATGTACAACCCCCCAAACTAACAACCGTCATCCTGAACGTATGTGAGGGATCTTAGCCCTTCATCTTATGAAGATCCTTCGACTTCGCACCTTCGGTGCTTCGCTCAGGATGACGATGGAGAGAAAATGCAGAACCAGAAGATACGTAACATCGCCATTATCGCTCACGTCGACCACGGCAAAACGACGCTGATCGATTCCATCCTGCGCCAGACCGGCTCGTTCCGCGAGAACCAGCTTGTGGCCGAGCGCGTCATGGATTCCAACGATCTTGAGAAAGAGCGCGGTATTACCATTCTTGCGAAATGCACATCCATTCAGTGGGAAGGCAACCGCATCAACATAATCGACACACCCGGCCACGCCGATTTCGGCGGCGAGGTGGAACGCGTTCTCAACATGACCGACGGCGTGATCCTGCTGATCGATGCTGCCGAAGGTCCGCTGCCGCAAACCAAATTCGTGCTGGGCAAAGCTCTGCGCCAGGGCCTGCGCCCCATCGTGTTCATCAATAAAATCGACCGTTCGGATGCGCGTCCCGATGCGGTGCTGAACGAAGTGTTCGACCTCTTCTCGGCTCTCGATGCAACGGACGAACAACTGGATTTCCCCGTGCTCTATGCCTCTGGCCGCGAAGGCTGGTGCGTCGAACATATCGGCGAGCCTCAGGAAAACCTGCACCCGCTCCTCAATCTCATTCTCAAGCATGTGCCGGTGCCAAATGTCGAACTCGACGCGCCCTTCACGATGCTGACCACGCTGCTCGAAGCGGATCCGTATCTCGGCCGCGTCCTGACCGGCAAAGTCTATAGCGGCACGGCCAAGGTCAATATGACGGTGAATGCTCTCGACCTGCAGGGCAACAAGGTGGAATCTTTCCGCCTGACGAAGCTTTTGTCTTTTGATGGCATCGAACGCGTGCCGGTTGAAACGGCGCAGGCGGGTGATATTATCTGCGTCGCCGGCATGAAAACCGTCTCCGTCGCCAATACCATCTGCGATCCGTCGGTGATATTGCCGATTGATACGCAGCCTGTAGATCCGCCCACCATTGCCGTGACGATTACCGTCAATGATTCCCCGCTGGCGGGGACCGAAGGCAAAAAACTCACATCCACAATGATCCGCGACCGTTTATTCGCCGAGGCCGAAACCAATGTCGCCATCCGCGTCTCTGAAAACGCCAACAAGGACGCGATTGAACTCGCGGGCCGGGGTGAATTGCAGCTTGGCGTTCTGCTGGAAACCATGCGCCGGGAAGGATTTGAGTTATCCGTTTCCCGCCCCCGCGTCGTTTTGAAAACCGATGATCACGGCCAGACGCAGGAGCCGTACGAAGAAGTCATCATCGATGTCGACGATGCATATTCCGGCAGCGTTATGGAACAAATGAGCAGCCGCAAGGCCGAGATGAAAGATATGCGCCCTTCCGGTGCCGGCAAGACGCGCCTGACATTCGATGCGCCGTCGCGCGGCCTGATCGGCTATCAATCGCAATTCCTCACGGACACGCGCGGTACGGGCCTGTTCAACCGTATCTTCAGCCATTACGGACCTTATAAAGGTGACATCCAGGGCCGCCGCAACGGCGCGCTAGTTTCAACCGACAAGGGTGAGGCGGTGGCGTACGCGATCTGGAAGCTGCAGGACCGCGGCACGATGTTCATCGGCCATGGCGATAAGGTTTACCAGGGCATGATCGTCGGCGAAAATTCCCGCGACAATGATCTCGACATCAATGTGCTCAAGGGCAAGCAGCTGACCAACGTCCGCGCCTCCGGCGCCGATGAGGCTGTGACTCTGGTCCCGCCGAAGCGTATGACGATGGAGGATATGATGTCTTATATTAACGAGGATGAACTGGTAGAACTTACGCCCAAATCCCTGCGCCTGCGCAAAAAGCATTTGAGCCCGAATGCGCGCGAGATTGCCAAGAAACAGTCTGAAAAAGGCTAAAGATTCAGACGTTTAGAGACTAAATTCGCCATCAGGCTAGTTTTTTGTTAGAATGATCCTAGGACTTGAGTGAAAGGATCTGATCATGAAAATGCCTCCTATTGGGAAAAAACCACCACCTGTAAAAAAATAGTTAAACTATTGATTTATTTTAATTAAATTCATATTCCTTGTTTATATGCGGTCTTTTATGAGATATAAGAGGCCATGAAACACATATTCGTTATAGCAATTATCCTTTTAACTTTATACGGCCCTCCGGCCAAAGCCGACAATTATGGCTGGTGCCCGGCGGATGCCGTCTGCTCCGACACATCCCGCCGGCGCGTCATTGTCTATGATCCCCACGGTCATTTCCGCCAGACGACCCTGATGTCGCGCGATGTGCCGCTGAGCAAACGCAACCCGAATGCCGAAAAATATGACCGCGAAGTCGTGGCATCTGCCGGCGATGACACCTATATCGTCAACGACGTGGCCTTCAAGCGCGAGTATTTCTTCCGTCCGGCTGGCGGTTACTAACCCCCCGAAGGTTTTTTCTCACCCTCTCGTAATTAAGATACGAACTTAATTCTATGGCGAGGACACACATCATGAAACTTAAAATGCTCATCGCGGCCGGCGCCGTTCTTGCGCCGCTGCTCTTTGCCCCGCAAGGCGCGCAAGCTGCGCCTTACTGCCGGGAATATACCAAGAAAATTATGGTCGGCGGCCGCCATGAATCCGGCTACGGCCAGGCCTGCCTGCAACCCGATGGCGACTGGATGATCACGGAAACGCGCGGAACGGTTGACCCGTTCGTCGAATTCTATGCGCGCAATCCCAATGTAATACTTGTTTCGCACGAGCCGGTCCATTTCAAGCATGGCCGCAGAAATTATTACAGGCCTTCTTACGGACGTCCGCTTAACTACTATCCCTATGCCTATCCGCCACGCAATTCAGGTCTGAGTTTCTATCTGAATTTCGGTGATGATGATCATCATCGCCACCGCCACCGCAACAATGCATATAGTCAGTGGAACAGGAGAGACCGTGATCGCGACCGCGACTGGGATCGCCATGACGGTGACCGTGATTGGGATCGCCGCCGCTAGAATCAAAAACGCCCGGCTCAAGAAAAGCCGGGCGTTTTCTTTAAGAGAGAAATCTACCTGGGCGGGAACTTGAGCATCGGCTTGAGAAGTATAATGGAATAAACGGAAGCTACGCCGATAAGTATGTAGACAATCCGTGCTAACCCTGAACCCGGGCCGAAAATGGCAGCCACGAGATCGAGATTAATAAGGCCGACGAGGCCCCAGTTAATTCCCCCGACCAAAAGTAGGATGAGGGCAATAAGGTTGACAATTTGCATGTTCATTCGTGAAGTCCCTTATAAGAGTTTCAGACCTATTCATTGTATGTGAAAAAACTGGTGTATCAAGCGTTTACAGGATCTATCCCCAATCTCTTCCTCTGAATTACTCTTATGGAGACTTTAAGCATGCTTTGAACCTGGGGAACAAAAGCCTGAAGCCGGTCATTGGTCAATTGGAAGAATTAGAAGGCGCCATGAACAATTTCCTATTAAGCGTAGCATCACTATCGATCTTGATAGGCACTGTGGCATTTGCCGCCGATTCGGCTATACAGTTGCCATCCAAAACCATTTCCTTCAAAAACGCATCTGGGCAGGATGCGGGCAAGGGCACGCTAAGCCAGACTGCCTCCGGGTTGTTGGTCCGTCTCAATTTGAAAAATCTCGTGCCGGGCTGGCATGCTATTCATCTTCATGAAAAGGGGGATTGCTCCCCCGGACATAGTTTCGAGAATGCTGGCGAACATTTTAACCCGGACAGCGATGGGCACGGTTTTGCTCATGAAAAACATCATGCCGGCGACATGCCGAATATAAAGGTGGATGAAAAAGGCAATGCCGAAGTGGAAATTCTCAATGACGATGTCAGCTTGAATCCGGGCGATGACGAATCCCTGTTGGATGCCGATGGTTCTGCTTTGGTCATTCACACGGGCGGGGATGACTACAAGTCCCAACCGGGCGGCAATGCCGGAAACCGGGAGGCTTGCGCCGCTATAATGCCCTAAAACCAGCTTATAGGGCAGGGGTTTACGGTTTCGCTTGATTTCGCCCCCGCGAAGCACTAAAAACCTAGGAACCTTAGGTTTTGCGGGCGTAGTTCAGTTGGTTAGAACGCCTCCCTGTCACGGAGGAGGTCGCGGGTTCGAGTCCCGTCGCTCGCGCCATTCGCCTATTTTTCTTAATGAACGAAGTGAATTTAGAAAAATGGCGTCCCCGCGAAAGCGGGGATCTGGTGGTTAATAATCTTCATATTCCCTGTTTAGCGCTTGATATAGTTGTAATATTCCCTGTTTCCTTTGGCCGGGAGGGGTGATAAAACATGTCCGGGCTTTTAAAGCTCTCAAAAGGATCAAAAAATGGCACCCACAGACCTTCTGCTCGAATATCTTCCCATTCTGATTTTCATGGTCATTGCGCTGGGCATTTCGATGGCAGCCGTGTTCGGATCCCTCCTGACATCGACCCACAATCCGGACCCGGAAAAGAATTCGGCCTATGAGTGCGGCTTCGATGCGTTCGAAGATACGCGCGGCAAATTCGATGTGCGTTTCTATCTCGTGACACTCCTGTTCATTATTTTCGATCTCGAGATTGCGTTTCTTTTTCCCTGGGCGGTTACGCTCGGTGATATTGGCGTGTTCGGATTCTGGTCGATGATGGCGTTTCTCGGTGTTCTGACCGTGGGCTTCATCTACGAGTGGAAAAAAGGCGCGCTGGACTGGGAATAGGAAAAATATGAGCCACGATAAATACACCATACGCGCTCCTGATTACGCGTTGCGCACAGGCGTACCGCTGCCGCCCGCATGCGAACAGGATGTCGTATCCGCTGCGCTTTCCCGCACTGTGCAGGAAAAAGGATTTTTGCTCACGAATGTCGACAATCTATTCGACTGGGCCCGCACCGGTTCGATGTGGCCGATGACCTTTGGCCTGGCGTGCTGCGCCGTCGAAATGATCCATGCCTATATGAGCCGGTACGATCTCGACCGCTTCGGCATGATCCCGCGCCCGTCCCCACGACAGTCCGATGTCATGATCGTTGCCGGCACGCTCTGCAACAAGATGGCGCCGGCGCTGCGCAAGGTTTACGACCAGATGCCGGAGCCGCGCTGGGTAATCTCCATGGGCTCCTGCGCCAATGGCGGCGGTTATTACCATTACTCCTATTCCGTTGTGCGCGGCTGCGACCGCATCGTGCCGGTCGATATTTATGTACCCGGCTGCCCGCCAACAGCGGAGGCTCTGGTTTACGGGCTTCTCCAGTTGCAGAAAAAAATCCAGCGCGAGGATACACGTATTGCCCGTTGAGACCCTGAAAGAACTGGCCGAACACATCCTGCAGGGCTGCCAGCCGGGCGTGGAAAGCTACGACTTCGCCGGTGATGAACTGGTAATGAATGTAAAAGTTGAGAATGTCGTTCACGTCCTGAAATTTCTGCGTGACAATTCCACCTGCCGTTTCGAGCAGCTGATCGATGTTACCGCCGCCGATTACCCGAACCGCGCCGATCGTTTCGACGTGATTTATAACCTGCTGTCACTGCACTGCAACCGCCGCGTCCGCCTGCGCGTCAGGGCCAATGAGGAAACACTGGTGCCGACCGCGACGGAAATCTACAGCACCGCCGGCTGGTTTGAGCGCGAAGTCTGGGACATGTACGGCGTGATGTTCAACGGCAACCCCGATCTGCGCCGCATTCTCACCGACTATGGTTTCGAAGGGCATCCGCAGCGCAAGGATTTTCCGCTCACGGGCTATGTCGAGGTGCGCTACGACGATGAACTCAAGCGCGTGGTCTATGAACCGGTGAAACTGAACCAGGATTTCCGCAATTTCGATTTCCTCTCACCATGGGAAGGCATGACCGATGTCCAATTGCCCGGCGACGAGAAGGCGGCAAAACCGGAGCATGGCTATCGCAGGGCCAGGGAGGCAAAATGAAAATTATAAAGACCAACCTGGATTCTCCCGAGTATATTGGATATAAGTGCACGACATCCAAGAGTTTTCCCGCAACTCAACTGCATGATTACGACATGCCTATTGTCAACGGGCTGAACCACATCCTAGGTATGGGAAGTTATAGTTCCGGAGAGAATTACGAATTTCAAACTCCGTTTTTGCAAATCGTTACATCAATCCATAGAAAAAACGGCGTATCTAACATAGAAGCGCAATGCATTTTGGATGCAGAAAATTTTATCAGGGATTTAATCGGCGATTTTGGCGAAGAAATTTTCGTCGTTCAGGATTATAAGGGCAACGATTTTATTAATGCGAATTCGATTATAAGCACATATATTTTTGGCAATATAGCGTTGGCGGTCAATGCGTTTTGCCGTACATACAATTCCTACAATGTAGCCAAAAAATATCTATCTTCTGCACATGCAAATGCCGAACATATAGGAATGAAAAAATCTAGGCTGATGTCTTTGGAAGATTTGAACAAGGTGCCCGCACCGGCTTTAGAGGGGCTTTCATGAGCGCTGATAAAAAAATGGATATTCTGTCTGATATCACAGAAGAAACCCAGATCCGCCCCTACACCATGAATTTCGGGCCGCAGCACCCGGCCGCGCACGGCGTCTTACGTCTCGTGCTGGAAATGGATGGCGAGATCGTCGAACGGGCCGATCCGCATATCGGGCTCCTGCACCGCGGCACCGAAAAATTGATCGAATATAAAACCTACATGCAGGCCATGCCGTATTTCGACCGGCTTGATTATGTCTCTCCTATGAACCAGGAGCATGCCTTCGCGCTCGCGATTGAAAAACTGCTCAAGATAACCGCGCCCGAGCGCGCCCAATATATCCGCGTGCTGTATTGTGAACTCACGCGTGTGCTCAACCATATTCTCAACATCACGACCTTTGCGCTCGATGTCGGGGCAATTACGCCGTCGCTCTGGGGTTTTGAGGAGCGTGAGAAGGGCATGGAATTCTACGAGCGCGTCAGCGGCGCGCGTCTGCACGCCAATTATTTTCGCGCCGGCGGTGTTCATGCCGATATGCCTGCCGGCCTTGCTGAGGATATTCACGACTGGTGTGAAACCCTGCCGAAATTTCTCGACGATATCGACTCTCTGCTGACCAACAACCGCATTTTTAAACAGCGCACGGTGGATATCGGCGTTGTCACGCGTGAACAGGCGCTCGACTGGGGCTTTACCGGCCCGATGCTGCGCGCCTCGGGCGTGGCGTGGGACCTACGCCGCAATCAGCCTTATGATGTTTACAACCAGCTTGATTTTGACATTCCCGTCGGCAAGACCGGCGATTGCTACGCGCGTTATCTTGTGCGCATGGCGGAGATGCGCGAGTCGATCAAAATCATGAAACAGTGTCTCACGAAAATGCCGCAAGGGCCGGTCATGGTGAATGACTATAAGGTGGCGCCGCCGCCGCGCGCCGAGATGAAAGCCTCAATGGAGGCGATGATCCATCACTTTAAATTATATACGGAAGGCTATCACGTGCCGGCGGGCGAAACCTATACGGCCGTCGAGGCGCCGAAGGGCGAATTCGGTGTTTACCTGGTGGCGGATGGCACCAACAAACCCTACCGCTGCCGCATCCGCGCGCCGGGTTTCGCGCATTTGCAGGCTTTCGATTTCATGAGCAAGGGCCACATGCTGGCGGATGCTGTAACGATCATCGGATCGCTCGACATCGTGTTCGGGGAGATTGACCGGTGACATCCAGGCCTCCCAAAATTTCAGTCATTGTCATGATTGACGGCAAAATCCCGCTCCTGCAAAGAGAAGCGAAGGGTGAGGAATGGTGGGATCTGCCGGGCGGCAAACCGGAAGGCGCGGAAACTTATGAAGAAACCGCCGCGCGTGAAATCGCAGAGGAGCTCGGTATCGAGGTCGCGGGCTGTGAGGAACTGGACGAAATGCCGCATCCTTTCCCAGGCTCATCCGATAACATTATATTTTTTGCCTGCCGCCATGTCAGCGGCGAGCCGGATAATAAACTGCCCGCTGAACACAAAGCCCTGCAGATGATGCGCGGCGAGGATGCCATTGCAAAACTCGGGGCCCGAATTAACGAGAATATCGCTTCTTATATCCGGAACAACACATGAAAAAACCGTTTGATTTAAACGCCCCATACCAGCCCGCGCATTTTGAATTCAAAAGCCTCGAAGCCGTGGACAAAATTGTCACTCGCTATCCCGGGGGACGCCAGCAGAGCGCGGTCATGCCGCTGCTCGATCTCGCGCAGCGCCAGGTGGCCGAGGAGGGCGCAAAGGCGAAGCCGCCTTATGGCGGCTGGATCCCGCGCGCGGCGATGGATCACATCGCGGAGATTATCGGCGTGCCGCCGGTAAAAGTTTACGAAGTCACCAGCTTTTATTCCATGTACAATATGGCGCCCGTCGGTGTGAACCTGGTACAGGTGTGCACGACAACGCCCTGCTGGCTCTGTGGTTCCGATAAAATCGTGCAGGCCTGCGAAAAGGAACTCGGCATTCATATGAATGAAACCACGGCCGATGGAAAATTCACGCTTGTAGAGGTGGAATGCCTCGGCGCCTGCGTCAATGCGCCGATGATGCAGATCAATGATGATTTCTACGAAGATCTCGATGAGGCCGGTACGAAGGAACTTCTACAGTCTCTGGCCTCCGGCAAAAAACCCGCTGCCGGCTCTATCAAGAACCGCAAAGCCTCTATGGCATTGTCCGGCCCGACCACGCTGGCGGCGCAAGCCAGGAAGGCGGGTATATAATGTTTCTAGATGACAAAGACAGGATCTTCACGAACCTTTACGGCTGGGAATCTCATGCGCTCGATGCTGCGATGAAGCGTGGCGACTGGGATAATACCAGGCAGTTTCTCGAAAAAGGCCGCGAGTGGGTGATCGAAGAGGTCAAAAAATCCGGCCTGCGCGGACGCGGCGGCGCAGGTTTTCCTACGGGGATGAAATGGTCCTTTATGCCGAAATCATTCGACGGCCGTCCACATTATCTTGTCATCAACGCTGATGAGTCTGAGCCCGGCACATGTAAAGACCGCGATATACTGCGCAACGAACCGCACAAGCTGCTCGAAGGCGCACTGATTGCCGGTTTTGCGATGGGCGCGCACACGGCTTATATATATGTGCGCGGCGAATTTTATAATGAAGGCTCCACGCTCTGGCAGGCCATTCACGAAGCTTACGCCAAGGGATTGCTCGGCAAAAACGCCGCTGGATCCGGCTGGGATTTTGATGTCATCGTTCATAGCGGGGCAGGGGCTTATATCTGCGGCGAGGAAACCGCGCTGATCGAAAGCCTTGAAGGCAACAAGGGTCAGCCGCGCAACAAGCCGCCTTTCCCGGCAATGGCGGGGCTTTATTCCTGCCCAACAACTGTCAATAACGTTGAAACTATCGCCGTCGTCCCGGAAATTCTGCGCCGCGGCGGCGAATGGTTCGCCAAACTCGGCTTGAACGAGAAAAACGCCGGCACAAAATTGTTCTGTATCTCCGGCCATGTCAATCAGCCCTGCAATGTCGAGGAAGTCATGGGCATCCCGCTCAAGGATCTGATTGAAGGTCATGCAGGTGGCGTACGCGGCGATTGGGATAATTTGCTTGCGGTCATTCCCGGCGGCTCATCGACGCCGCTGCTGCCGAAGGAAACCTGCGAAACCATTAACATGGATTTTGACTCACTGCGCGCTGCCGGCACAGGCCTCGGCACGGCCGGCGTCATCGTGATGGATAAATCCACCGATATCGTCTACGCCATCGCGCGGCTTTCGGCCTTTTACAAACATGAAAGCTGCGGCCAGTGCACACCGTGCCGCGAAGGAGCAGGCTGGCTCTGGCGCGTCATGATGCGCATGGTCCAAGGCCACGCCACGCTGGATGAAATCGACATGCTCTGGGACGTGACCAAGGAAATCGAGGGACATACAATTTGCGCCCTCGGCGATGCTGCCGCCTGGCCTGTCCAGGGCCTCATCCGTCATTTTCGCCCCGAAATGGAACGAAGGATCATGGAATATCGTAGGTTGGCAGCGTGATATTTAATTAAGAAAGGATTTTAACATGGAAGAACAACAAATCGGATGGCTTGCAGCCATACTCATTGGCGGCATCGCCGGCTGGCTCGCGGAAAAATTTATGAAATCCGACCAGAGCCTGATCGCAAATATAATTCTAGGTCTAATCGGCGCGATTATCGGCAATGCCGTTTTTGCGGCTTTAGATATTGTATTGCTGGGATGGGTTGGTTACCTGCTCGCCGGTTTTATCGGCGCCTGCCTGCTGATTTTTATCACGCGCCTCTGGAAAGGCCGAAAATCTAAACTGTAATTAACCGGTTTTCCGTTGCTTCGCCGCGCCGAAATACCGCACCGCATTGTGGAACACGCTCATGCCGTCGGCTTTTTCGGGTAAGATTTTTCCTTCGCGTTGCGCTTTATCTTTCAGACGGTCGTAATCATCGCGCTGCCAGGTGAACATGCCGCGCTCCGGGTGCGGCATGATGGCAAAAACTCGGCCCGACGCATCGGTCATGGCGGCAATGTCGGCTATTGAGCCATTCGGATTAAAGGGGAATTCGCCCTTCGCCTGCGCGCCGCCCGGTTTCACAAAAGTTGCCGCGATCTGGTTGTTCTTCTCCAGCGTTTCCAGCACTTTTTTCTCCATCATGAAGCGTCCCTCGCCATGCGCGACGGGGATATGCATGGACTCAATCCCCTCCAGCCACGGTGAATTGCTCTTGCCGATCTTGAGATCGATCCAGCGGCATTGATAACGCGCCGTCATATTATGTGTCACGGCCACCAATCGCTCGCCGTAATCTTTTCCGGCCGGCGGGGTCATGCCGAGATTGGCGAGAATCTGGCAGCCATTGCAGATCCCAATAGTGAGCGTGTCGCGCGCCACGAAATTTTTCAGATGATCCCACAGCGCCAATTTCATTTTCTGCGCAAACGCATTGCCGGAGCCCGTATCGTCGCCATAGGAAAACCCGCCGGGAACGGCGAGGATTTGATATTGGTCAAGCGTTTTCGGCGCTTCGATCAGGTCATTGATATGCATGATTTTGCCGGGAACGCCCGCGCGCTCGAACCCGAAGAGAAGCTCTTCTTCGCTGTTTAAACCGTAACCGGCGAGTATGAGCGCTTTCGCGGACATTAGTAATTCCTCAAAGGCGCTTTATACGCCTCTTCCAGCTTTGAGGTCTTCACATCCAGCACATTTTTGATCGAGAGGCGATCTGTGAACGCGACATGGCCGATTTCATGCAGGTGATGATATTTTCCAAACATTTTTTCAAAGGCTTTTTTGTTTTGCGGCGCGACCGTAACCACAATACGGCCCGCGCTTTCGGAATAGAGCATTGTATCGGCGCGGAGCGCCCTTTCCGGAAACCTGATATCCAGTCCCATCTGTCCGGCAATAGCTTTTTTCGCCAGCGCTACTCCCAATCCCCCATGACCGACCGCATAGGCGGACGCAATCAAACGCTCCCGAGCAGCCCTGGTATAAATATTGTAGAGGTAAAGATTGGCCGGACCGTCCGTCACCGGCACATTGCGACCGAGCGTGCTCATCTGATCGTAATATTCGGATCCACCCAGTTCATTTTTTGTTTCGCCGAGCAGGTAAACCAGGTCACCCACTGCTTTCGGCGCGAGGCTGATCGATTGCTCGACATGCGGGATGACGCCAATGGAGGAAACAAGCAGCGTAGGGGGCGCGGAGATTTTCACGGGCGCGCCGCTGGCGTCAAATCCCTTGAAATCATTGAACATGGAATCTTTGCCGGAAATAAACGGTGTTTCATACAGAACGGCGAGATTATAAATTGCCTCGACAGCGCGTTTTAACTGGCCCAGCCGCTCCGGCTCATCCGATGAGCACCAGCAAAAATTATCGAGAAGCGCGAGGTGTTTGAAATCAACGCCGGCTGCCACGGCATTGCGCACCGCCATGTCCACGGCATAAGACGCCATGTGTCCGGTATCAATATCGCTGTAACGCGGCGCAAGTCCTTGTGAAAGCACAACGCCGCGCACGGATGCTAATGCAGGCTTCGTCACTGTTGCTTCCGCATAAACACGGCCGGGTCCCTGCAGCGGCCCCATAACGGCGGAGCCCTGCACGTTGTGATCATATTGCGTGGAAATAAATTCGCGGGAGCAGATATTGAGCCGGCCGAGCATCGTCTCCAGCATTTGTCCGTGATCTTTCGGCTCGGGCAGGGCGGGCTCATCTTCACCGCCCGGCGTGAAGGTTGTTTTGAGCGGTGTTTCCGGCAAACCGTCATGCAGGAAATCCATGCTCATATCCATGATGGTCTCGCCCTGCCACGAAATCTGCGCGCGGCCCGTGTCGGTATAGGTGCCGACGACCGTCGCCTCGACGCCGCGCTTAGCTAAAAATTTTATGAGTTTTTCCGTATTTTCCAGCGGCACCGCCATCGTCATGCGCTCCTGGCTTTCGGAGATCCAGATTTCCCACGGTGCCATGCCCGGATATTTCAGCGGCACCTTGTCGAGCTCAACATAAAACCCGCCCGACTGCCCGGCCATTTCACCAACCGATGAGGACAATCCGCCCGCCCCATTATCGGTGATAGCGCTGTACCAGCCGAAATCGCGGACTTCTTTGACGATGGCGTCGGACATTTTCTTCTGCGTGATCGGGTCGCCAATCTGCACCGCCGTTGCAGGAGAGCCTTCATCAAGCGCTACGGATGAAAATGTTGCGCCGTGAATGCCGTCGCGGCCCACACGTCCGCCTGTCATGACGATTTTGTCACCGGGTCGCGCTTTTTTCTCGTGGGACGGTTTGCTGTTCACTTCACGCGGGATCAGACCGATCGTGCCGACAAACACCAAAGGTTTTCCGACAAAGCGCGGATCGAAATAAAGAAAACCCTGCGGCGTCGGGATGCCGGAGCAATTTCCGCCCGATTCCACGCCGCGCACAACGCCGTTCATGATGGTTTCCGGAGAGAGCATGCGGTCGGTGCGATTATTATCGCGGTAATATTCCGGGTTGGTACGCGGATCGGCTAGGCAAAAACCGTAACGGTTGACGACCGGTTTCGCGCCTTGGCCAAACCCCATGCAATCGCGGTTGACACCGACAATGCCGGTGATCGCGCCGCCGAACGGGTCGAGCGCCGACGGAGAGTTATGTGTCTCCACCTTGTCGGTGATCAAATAATTCTCATCGAAAATAATCGCGCCGGCATTATCTGAGAAAACCGACACGCAAATATCATCCTTGCCGCGTTTTGCGCGGATCTCGTTCGTTGCGCGCTTGATGTAATGGCGGTACAGCCCATCTTTCACATCATCGATTGGCGAGGCGAAGATTTTATGCTTGCAATGCTCCGACCATGTCTGGGCGATGGTCTCGATCTCGATATCTTTTGCCTTGCGGCCTTCGCTTTTGAAATAATCCTGCACCGCCTTCATGTACAAAAGGGACATGCCAAGCGGTCCGCGCCGCGTGCCATCCGCATTTTTAATCCCGTCTTTGCCAATCGCGGACAGTTCACTATCCGCAACATTCAGATCCACCTCATCCGCCACCGTACCTTTATGATCCAGTACAACCTTGGGAATCACGGCGTCCATGCCGCCGTCTTTTTTAAACTCGCGAGCATCCTTGATCTGGATCCGCTGGATCAGCCGGTTGGCCAGGCTGCCGGCCAGCGCCTCGATATCGGCTTGGGTAACCTTTCCCTTGATCAAGTAAAGCCGGGAGGAATAGCAGTGATTGTCGTTATCAGCGGCGAGGCGGAGCAACTCATCCGCGGTGTGCCCGACATTATCCGTTACACCCGGCAGAAACCCGATTTCCAGTGCCCAGTCAAAGCCTTCCAGCTTCGAATTCACAATCTGGGTGACCGGGTTGGAGACGCTTTCTATAAAGGATCTGGGAGGTTGTTTTTCGAGGGTATAGACGTCGGCAATCCGCACAGAGGCTTTTTTGCCTTTAGACTCAAGGGCTTTTTCGATTTTAAGGGCCCGCCCGTCATCACCGGGGGCCAGGACTTCAATGCGGTAAGCCATTTATATAAGTGTTCGTAAACCCTGTTAAGCTGTTGATATTCGCTGTGTTCGGGATTAAACAGTAAACCGGATAACACTTCAATAACTTACAAAAAATAATCCCAGGACCTTATCATGCCTAAACTGACGATTAACGGACTGGAAATCGAGGTCGAAAAGGGTACCAGCATTCTCCAGGCTGCTGAGCAGCTCGGCGTTGAGATCCCGCGCTTTTGCTATCATGACCGCCTCTCCGTTCCTGCCAATTGCCGCATGTGCCTGGTCGAGGTCGAGGGCGGGCCGCCGAAACCCGTTGCCTCCTGCGCCATGGCCTGCGCCGACAACATGGTCGTCAAAACCGAATCCGAGATGGTAAAAAAGGCGCGCAAGGGTGTGATGGAGATGCTTCTCATCAATCACCCGCTCGACTGCCCGATTTGCGACCAGGGCGGCGAATGCGATTTGCAGGACCAGGCCGTGGCTTACGGTTTCGACCGCTCGCGCTTCCATGAAAACAAGCGCGCCGTGCCCGACCCGGAATTGGGTCCGCTGATCAAAACATCGATGAACCGTTGCATCAATTGCACGCGCTGCGTTCGTTTCGCTGAGGAAATCGCGGGCACGCCCGTTATGGGCCAGTTCCACCGCGGCGAGGATGTCGAGATCGGCACCTTCATCGACCAGATGGTGAAAACAGAGCTGTCCGGCAATTTGATCGACATCTGCCCCGTCGGCGCGCTGCTGTCCAAGCCCTATAATTTCAAGGCGCGCCCATGGGAGCTGCGCAAGACCGAGAGCATCGATGTGAATGATGCGCTGGGTTGTAATATCTGTGTCGATGCGCGTGGCCGCGAGGTCATGCGAATTTTGCCGCGCCTGCACGAGGATATTAACGAGGAATGGATCGACGACCGCGCACGGTTTTCTTATGACGGCCTCAACCATGGCCGCCTTGACCGCCCTTGGATCCGCGACGCCAAAACCGGAAAACTTTCGGAAGGAACTTGGGACGACGCCCTGAATTTTATCGCTGAAAAAATGAAAGGTATGCAGAGCCATGAAATCGCGGGCCTCGTCGGCGATCTTTGCGATATTGAATCGATTGTTGCCCTGAAGGATTTATTGACCGAGCTTGGCTCGCAGAACATGGAATGCCGCACCGACGGCGCGAATTTTGATGCGGGCTTGCGCGCCGGTTATTTATTCAACTCCACTATTGCCGGCATCGATCAGGCGGATGTGATCCTGCTGGTAGGCACCAACCCGCGCTTTGAGGCCGCCGTGCTGAATGCCCGTATCCGCAAAGTCTGGCTGGATAAAAAAATCAAGATCGGCGTCATCGGCGAAGCTGCGGATCTTACTTACTCATACGATCATCTTGGCACTGAATTGAAAGATCTGCAGGAATTAGGCGGCGCCTGGGCGGAAAGCCTGAAATCCGCGCGCAATCCCATGCTCATCGTCGGCAGCAATGTCTTCGTTCGGCCCGACGGTCCTGCCGTGCACAAGATGCTGCATAGTTTTGCCGAAAGCTTCGGCCTGCTCAAAGATGGGTGGAACGGGTTCAATATTCTTCACCGCGCAGCCTCCCGCGTCGGTGCGCTCGATGTCGGTTTTGTGAAAGAGGGCGGGTCGTTGCAGGATATTATCGACGGCACGAAGAAGGGCGCGGTCCGCGCACTCTATATGCTGGGCGCCGATGAATTCGACGCCAAGGCGCAGATCGGCTGGACGACATTTGTGATTTACCAAGGGCATCATGGCGATCGCGGTGCCGCGCGCGCCGACGTTATTTTGCCGGGCGCCGCTTTCACAGAAAAAGAAGGTCTCTATGTGAACACCGAAGGCCGCGTGCAGCGCGCGCGGCGCGCATCCTTCCCGCCGGGTGAGGCGCGTGAAGACTGGGCTATCCTGCGCGCGCTGGCTGACAAGCTCGGCGTCAAAATGAGCTATGATACGCACATGCAACTGCGCGAACGGATTTTCGGCGAATTTCCCGATCTGAAAAAAACCGATCAGATTACGCCGGCCGTCTGGGGTGAGTTCGGCGGCAAGGGCAAGGTCGCATCGGCCGAGATTGATATGGCTTACGAAAATTTCTACCTTGCCAACGCGATCTGCCGCGCATCCGAAACCATGCATAAATGCGTAGAGCAATTCAGTGATGATAATTATGCGGAGGCTGCAGAATGAAAAAATCGACACTCGACCATGTGAAAGAATTCCACGAAACCTACGGCCTGCCGGTTGAGGGTGAACCGAATATCACGCACACCCAGACCAATACGCTGAGGATCGGCCTTATCGCGGAAGAACTCGAGGAATTAAAAGAAGCGTTGGCGCAGAATGATGTCGTCGAGGTGCTCGACGCGCTGATCGACCTGCAATACGTGCTGGACGGCGCGTTTCTCTCCTTCGGCCTGCACCCGTTCAAGGAAATCGCGTTCGATGAAGTGCACCGCTCCAACATGAGCAAGCTGGGCGAGGACGGCAAGCCGATCCGCCGCGAAGGCGACGGCAAGGTCATGAAGGGTCCAAATTATTTCAAGCCGGATCTTTCACAATTCATCAAAACCAAAAAGGAAGCGGCGTAGATGATCTCCTGGACGGCATGGACGGTTTTTTATATTGTCCTCACCATTGTCGGTGTGCTGCTGGCCGTTGCCTACCTGACTTATGCGGAACGCAAGGTGCTCGGCGGCATGCAACGCCGTCAGGGTCCCAATACGGTCGGTCCGTTCGGCCTGCTGCAACCCATTGCCGATGGCGTGAAACTGTTCTCCAAGGAAACTATCATACCGTCACAGGCCAGTAAAATCGTGTTCCTGCTGGCGCCCGTGATTTTATTCTCGCTCTCGCTGATGGCGTGGGCGGTTATCCCGTTCAATAAAGACTGGGTGCTCGCCAACATCAATGTCGGCATTCTTTATCTTTTCGCGATTTCCTCGATGGGTGTCTACGGCATCATTATGGCCGGCTGGGCCTCGAATTCGCGTTATGCGTTCCTCGGCGGTCTGCGCTCCGCGTCGCAGATGGTCTCGTATGAAGTGTCCATGGGCCTGATCATTGTTTGTGTTCTTCTCTGCACCGGATCGCTGAATTTGCAGGAAATCGTGCTCGCGCCACGCCCGATCTGGATGCAGATTTTGCTCTTCCCGATGCTGATTGTGTTCCTGATTTCTATTCTCGCCGAATGCAACCGCGCACCTTTCGATCTGCCGGAAGGCGAAAGCGAAATCACCGGCGGCTTCATGGTTGAATACACTGCGATGGCCTTCGCGCTCTTTTTCCTCGGCGAATACGCAAACATGATTTTGATGAGCGCGATGACGACCATCCTGTTCCTTGGCGGCTGGCTGCCGCCGTTCGGCATGAGCTTCCTCGCGTTTGTGCCCGGCATTATCTGGTTTGGCCTGAAAACCTGCCTGATCCTGTTCTTCTTTATCTGGAGCCGCGCGACTTTGCCGCGCTTCCGCTACGACCAGCTGATGCGCCTGGGGTGGAAAGTCTTCCTGCCTCTTACGCTGCTCTGGGTCGTGGTGACGTCCGGCATTTTGCTGGCCTTTGACGCGCTTCCGAATTAGTTTTAGAGTGGAAACATGAAAAATATTGCCAACGCATTGCTGCTCACCGAGATCGTCAAGGGCTTTACCCTGACGCTCAAATACATGTTCTTCAAGCCGCGCGTCACCATCAACTACCCGTATGAAAAGGGCCCGATCTCCCCGCGCTTCCGCGGCGAGCACGCGCTCCGCCGCTATCCGAACGGCGAGGAACGCTGCATTGCCTGCAAGCTCTGCGAAGCCGTCTGCCCGGCGCTGGCGATCACGATTGAATCGGAAGCCCGCGAGGACGGCTCTCGTCGGACTACGCGCTACGATATCGACATGACCAAATGCATCTATTGCGGCCTGTGCGAGGAAGCCTGCCCGGTCGATGCGATTGTCGAAGGCCCGAATTTCGAATTCGCAACCGAAACCCGGGAAGAGCTATTCTACAACAAGGAAAAGCTGCTCGAAAACGGCGACCGCTGGGAGGCACAGATAGCAGCCAACCTCTTAGCAAATGCGCCTTATAGATAAATAGACATTCTCCGTCATTGCGAGGAGCGGCATCGCCGCGACGCGGCAATCCACTTTTTAAAAAAGTCTGGATTGCTTCGCTAATGGTCGCAATGACGATTAATATTGAATTCTAAAAATCCGTCCCGAGCGGTACATGCCAGTAAACGTTCAGCACTTCCGTGCCCGGATTGTCGTCGCCGAGGCTGGCATTGGACAGGTGGCCGAACGCAAGACCAACGCGGTGCTGATTTTCAAACTGGTATCCCAGTTCCAGCTGGCTGCGGAATTGGAGTGCGTAATCGAGATCCTTGCCGCTGTCGCCTTCATCGTAGAAACCGGCGCCGAAGCTCGGCGTCAGGAACCAGCTATTGGCGAAATTCCAGTCATACAAAATCCCGCCGCCGGTCCAGATCGAGGCGTCGCTGGTGATTTCAGCGCCGAGCCATGGTTTCAGGCCGAACAAGATTTTTGTGTCGGGGCGGTATTCAAGGCGAAAATCCGCCGCTTCGTCTTCGTCCAGGACATCATAAACGCCTAGACCAATGCTGAGATGCCCGCCATCGGCTGCGATCGCAGCGGCCGGTGCGGCTAAAGCCAGCAGGAGGGTCAGGGCGAGCAGGTATGTTTTGTTTTTCATAGTATTTCCCGGGATAATTAAGGAATAAGTCGGACAGACGACACCCATAATGCCGTTATGTATTGAAAAATCAACGGCAAATAAATAGTTGGGGCTATTTTGTAAACGGCCTTGCGAGGGATAGTGTAAAAGACTAAAAATTACTCACTTTTACGTCATGCTTGCGCAGGCGGGCATCCGGCAAACCTTTGAATAAACTAAAATTGGCCAGGCCCCCGCCTTCGCGGGGGTGACAATAAACTGGGGGCATCAAGTATGGTTGTCGAGGCGATCGTTTTTTATCTCTTTGCTTGTATTCTGACGCTAAGCGCCCTGATGGTGATTACGGCCCGCAATCCCGTTCATTCCGTGCTTTTTCTGATTTTAGCATTTTTCAATGCGGCCGGACTCTTCCTGCTGCTCGGCGCGGAATTTATCGCCCTCATTCTGGTGATTGTCTATGTCGGCGCTGTCGCTGTGCTGTTCCTTTTCGTTGTCATGATGCTCGATATTAATTTTGCGGACCTGCGCAAGGGCGCAATGCAGTATGTACCCATCGGCCTGATCATCGGCGCTGTGTTGTTTGGAGAGTTGATTACCATTTACAGCGCGTGGCAGTTCGCGGCGGGTTACGGTTTCAACGCCGTTGCGCCTGTGCCGGCGGACATCGCCAACACCGAAAGCCTGGGACGCATTCTCTACACCGATTATATTTACCCCTTCCAATTGGCGGGGCTTGTACTGCTGATCGCTATGATCGGCGCGATTGTCCTCACTCATCGTCAGCGCCCCGGCGTGCGCAAGCAGAGCATCGCCGCGCAACTGGCCGTGCGACCCGAAGATATTCTTGAAATGCATAATATCAAGCCGGGAAGCGGGGCATAAGATGCAGATCGGGCTCGAACATTATCTCATCCTCGCCGGGCTGCTCTTCACCATCGGCGTATTCGGCATTTTCCTCAATCGCAAGAACGTCATCGTCATATTGATGTCGGTGGAGTTGATGCTGCTGGCCGTGAATATCAATTTCGTATCCTTCTCGACCTTCCTGCACGATCTCGCCGGGCAGGTCTTCACCATGTTCATCCTGACTGTCGCCGCCGCCGAAGCTGCGATCGGCCTGGCTATTCTCGTTGTCTTCTTCCGCAATCGCGGCACCATCGCCGTCGATGAAATTTCAACGCTGAAAGGGTAGGGAACGCGCATGGATTTCATCGCCGTATTCCTTCCTCTCATCGGTTTCCTGGTCGCCGGGATTTTCGGCCGTGTCATCGGCGATCGCGGCGCGCTGTTCGTCACCTGCATGTGCATGGTTCTTGCGGCGCTGGCCTCTCTGCTGCTGTTCTATCAGGTCAATATCCAGGATATCCCGCGCACCACCGATATCACGCCATGGATTATCTCCGGAGATTTTGTCGTGCGCTGGACATTGCGCACCGACCAACTCTCCGCCGTCATGATGTGCGTCATCAATATCGTCTCGGCCTGCGTGCATATTTATTCCATCGGCTATATGAGCCACGACGAGGCCAAGGCGCGCTTCATGGCTTATCTGAGCTTTTTCACCTTCGCCATGTTGATGCTGGTGACGGCCGACAACCTGCTGCAACTGTTCTTTGGCTGGGAAGGGGTGGGCCTCGCGTCTTACCTGCTGATCGGTTTCTGGAATTACAAGGACTCCGCCAACGCCGCCGCGCAGAAAGCTTTCATCGTCAATCGTATCGGCGATTTCGGTCTCGCGCTCGGCATCATGGCGTGCTTCGTTCTGTTCGGCTCAATCCAGTTCGACATGATTTTCGCGCAGGTGCCGGACAAGGCCAACGCACTGTTCAGCTTCTTCGGTCATGAAGTTCGCGCGCTCACATTGATCGGCCTGCTGGTTTTTATCGGCGCGGTCGGCAAATCGGCGCAGCTCGGCCTGCATACATGGCTGCCCGATGCGATGGAGGGCCCGACGCCGGTCTCCGCCCTCATCCACGCCGCTACAATGGTTACCGCCGGCGTATTTCTCGTCGCGCGTTTCTCGCCGCTCTATGAATATGCGCCTGCCGCACTGATGGTTGTCACGGTTGTCGGCGCATTGACCGCGTTTGTCGCCGCCACCATCGGCCTGACGCAATTCGACATCAAACGCGTGATTGCTTACTCGACGATGAGCCAGCTTGGTTACATGTTTTTTGCGCTCGGTGTTTCCGCCTACGGCGCCGCCATGTTCCACCTCGTCACCCACGCGTTTTTCAAGGCGCTGCTCTTCCTTGGCGCAGGTTCGGTCATCCACGCTATGTCGAATGAACAGGACATGCGCAATATGGGCGGCATCTGGAAGCACATAAAATTCACCTACGTCCTGATGTGGATCGGCACGCTGGCGCTCGCAGGTATTCCACCCTTCGCCGGTTTCTATTCCAAAGATATTGTTCTTGAATCCGCTTTTGCCGACCACACATGGTTTGGCGCGTTTGCGTACTGGGCCGGAATTTCCGCCGCTTTTATGACCGCATTCTATTCTGGCCGCCTGCTGTTCATGACATTCCACGGTAAACCGCGCGCGAGCGCTGAAACGATGGATCACATCCATGAAAGCCCGTTCGTCATGCTGGCGCCGCTGGTGCTGCTGGCTTTCGGCGCGATTTTTGCCGGTATGGGATTTCATGAATACTTCATCGGCCATGAGCGTATGCATTTCTGGGGTGAGGCTGTGCGCGTGCTCGAGGAAAACGATACGATCGAGGCCGCGCACCACGTGCCATTATGGGTCAAGTACCTGCCGCTGCTTATGGGCCTCTCCGGTCTCGCGCTTGCGTGGAAAATGTATGTCGCCAGCCCGGAACTGCCCGCGCGTATTGCCGCGAAATTTTCGGTGCCCTATAAGCTTTCGTTCAACAAATGGTATTTCGACGAGATTTATCATGTGCTGTTCGTAAAACCCGTTTTCATTCTTGGGCGCATTTTCTGGATCCGCGGCGACCAGCAGACCATCGACCGTTTTGGTCCCGACGGCAGCGCGGTTGTCTCGGGTATCACAGCGCGCCTCTTCAGCCGCTTCCAGAGTGGGTTCATTTATCACTACGCATTCGTCATGATGGGTGCCGTCATCGCCTTGTTGTCATGGTTCATGTTCGGGGGCGGTGTGTAAGATGGTTGATTTTCCGCTCCTTTCAATCCTGACCTTCCTGCCGCTTGCTGGCGTTCTCCTGATCCTGGCATTACGCGGCGATGCGGAAGGCGTGGCGCGTAATGCAAAATACACCGCGCTCTATACGTCGCTGCTGGTTGCTGCTTTCTCGCTCTATATGCTGGTGAAATTCGACGGCGCCTCCGGTGGTTTCGAATTCGTCGAGAAAAAGGAATGGTTCAGCGGGCTCGGCCTCCGCTATCACATGGGCGTTGACGGTATATCGGTCATGTTTGTCATACTTTCGGCCCTGCTGACGCCGGTCTGCATTCTCTCCGCCTGGAAGTCCATCGAGAAACGCGTTCGCGAATACATGATCGCCTTCCTCGTGCTCGAAACCTTCATGATAGGCACATTTTGTGCGCTCAATACCATTCTTTTCTACGTGTTCTTCGAGGCCGTGCTGATCCCGATGTTCATCATCATCGGCGTCTGGGGCGGCGAGCGTCGTGTATATTCCGCTTACAAGTTTTTCCTCTATACGTTGCTCGGCTCTGTCCTGATGTTGATCGCGATATTGTGGATGTCAGTGAATGTGGGTACGGATATCTCCGCCATGATGGGTGGGCAGACCATACCGTTTGAATTCCAGAAATGGCTCTGGCTTGCGTTCTTCGCCAGCTTCGCCGTCAAAATGCCGATGTGGCCGGTACATACATGGTTGCCTGACGCGCACGTCGAGGCACCGACGGCGGGTTCCGTCATTCTCGCCGGTGTGCTGCTGAAAATGGGCGGCTACGGATTCCTGCGGCTCTCGCTGCCGCTACTGCCTGATGCCAGTCTCTATTTCGCGCCGATGGTCTACGCCTTGAGCATCATCGCCATCATCTACACCTCACTCGTCGCGCTGGTGCAGGAGGATATGAAGAAACTAATCGCTTATTCTTCTGTAGCACACATGGGTTTTGTCACGCTTGGTATTTTTACAGCGACAACGCAAGGCGTCGAAGGCGCGGTCTTCCAGATGCTCAGCCACGGCCTGATTTCCGGCGCGCTGTTCCTGAGCGTCGGCGTTGTCTATGACCGCCTGCATACGCGCGAAATTTCCCGCTATGGCGGTATCGTCAAAAACATGCCGCGCTATGCGACCCTGTTCATGATTTTTATGCTCGGCTCCGTCGGCCTGCCCGGCACCACCGGTTTCGTCGGTGAATTCCTCGTCCTGCTTGGCGCCTTCAAGGTCAGCACCTTTGTCGCAGCACTCGCCGCCACAGGTGTCATCCTCGGCGCCGCCTATATGTTGCTGCTCTACCGCCGCGTTGTGTTTGGACCCGTGATGAACAAGGACGCTGCCGCCATGCCGGATCTCGATCTGCGTGAATTTGGCATATTGATCGCATTGGCGGCACTGGTCATCCTGCTCGGCATCTTCCCGAACACACTGATGAGCAAAGTCTCGCCGTCCGTGGAAATTTTGATCGCGCGCTACAATACCGGGCCGAACCATGAGGCGATCCCATGATTGATTTCAACCTCGTGCCAGTGCTGCCTGAACTGTTTTTGGCGATTGCCGGCATGGCGCTGCTGATGCTTGGCGCCTTCAAAGGCGACGGCGCAACGCGCCTCGTTTCAAATCTTGCCATGGTTGCTTTCGTAGCCGCCGCCTTTATTTTGTTCTGGTTCAGCTGGGACAATACGGTCGTGCTCTCCGGCATGTTCCGCCTCGATAACTTTGCATGCGTGGTCAAGATGCTGATCCTGCTCGGCCTGACCATGTCACTGACGCTGGCGCCGAAATTCCTTGAAGTCGAAAAAATTGCCCGCTTCGAATACCCCGTGCTGGTGCTGTTCGCAGGTATCGGCATGATGCTGATGGTTTCGGCCAATAATTTCCTCTCACTCTATATGGCGCTCGAATTACAATCGCTCAGTCTCTATGTGCTGGCCTCCTTCCACCGCCATTCCAAGCGCTCGGCGGAAGCCGGTGTCAAATATTTCACGCTTGGCGCCTTGTCATCCGGCTTTCTGCTGTTCGGGATTTCGCTGGTCTACGGTTTTACCGGCGCGCTCGATTTCGGCGCGGTGACGGCGACGCTTTCTTCGCTGTCGACCCCGCCTGTCGGCCTGATTTTCGGACTCGTCTTTATTCTCGCCGGACTGGCTTTCAAAATTTCCGCCGTGCCGTTCCATATGTGGACACCGGACGTCTATGAAGGCGCGCCTGCGCCTGTGACGGCATTTTTTGCCATCGTGCCGAAGCTCGCCGCCATGGCGCTCATCATCCGCGTTTTATCCGGTCCCTTCGGCGCGCTCGAGGATCAGTGGCAGCAGGTGATTTACGCGATCTCGCTGCTCTCCATGACCGTCGGCGCCTTCGCCGCGCTGGTGCAGGATAATATCAAGCGCCTTCTGGCCTATAGCTCCATCGGAAATATGGGTTACGCGCTGATCGGCGTGATCGCGGGTACGGCGCAGGGTATTGCCGCTGTCCTTATATATATGACCATCTACATGATTACGACGGCCGGTCTCTTTGCTTTCGTTCTTTTCATGCGCCGTTATGAAACATCGGTCGAAAAAATATCCGATCTCGCCGGGTTTTCAAAAACGCATCCCGTCATGGCCTATGCGGTTGCCATTCTGCTGTTTTCAGTCAGCGGTATCCCGCCTATGGCCGGCTTTTTCGGCAAACTGGTGATTTTTCAAGCCGCGGTAGCGCAAGGATTTTTCGTTCTGGCCGTTCTCGGTGTTCTTACATCGGTGGTTGCAGCTTATTATTACCTTCGCCTCGTCAAAATCATGTTCTTTGATGAGGAAAACGATGCCCTGGACACGAATCTCCCGACCGGGCAGCGCATCGTGCTGTTTTTCGCCACTTCTTTTGTAATTATTTTCATTTTCAAATCTTCATTCCTGCTTGGCGCGGCGAAACTTGCGGCACTCTCCATCCTGCCCGGGTGATATCTTAATGGAATGGGCCTTGCAGACTTATGAAACGCTTTCCAGCACGCAGGACCTGATCAAACAGCTGGCGGCAGAAAATGCGCAAGAGGGCACGGCCGTACAGGCACGGGAGCAAACCGCAGGCCGCGGCCGCCACGGGCGCACGTGGATATCGGAAGCTGGCAATCTTTATCTTTCCCTGTTACTGCGTCCTCATACAGAGCCGCGCTATACCGGGCAGCTTGCGTTGCTGACAGCTTTGGCAGTGACAAACACTTTGCAGGGGTTTGTTTCCGAACCGGGTTCAATCAGTCTGAAATGGCCGAATGACGTACTGATCGATGGCAAAAAATGCGCAGGGATCCTGCTTGAAACGGAACTGAAAGATAATAGCTCCCTGGAATACGTAGCTGTTGGAACGGGCATGAATATTCGCACCGCCGCGGCGGAACACGCCACCTGTCTCTGGCAGCATAACCGGGACATGATACCGGTCGACCGGGTACGAGATATATTTCTCAGTCATTTTAGTACGCTTTATGAAAGCTGGATCAATCCCGATTTTGAAATGATCCGTGCGCAATGGCTACGTCTTGGCCACAAGCCGGGTGACCCGGTGCAGGTCAAAATCGGTGAAAAAGCCGAAAAGGGCACTTTTTACGATATTGATATGTATGGAAACATGCTATTAAAAACCGGAAATAACCAAATCAGGATCATCACCTCGGGTGATGTTTATATTTAAGGTAAAAATGCTCCTAGCGGTCGACATTGGAAATACGAACACGGTCTTTGCGGTCTGCAAAGGCCGGAATGTTTTGCATTCATGGCGTTGCCGCACTATTCCCGCGCGCACGCCGGATGAATATGCCGCTTTCCTATTTGACCTGCTGGCGCTGACCGACATAAAACCGAAAAAACTTGGCGCCGTCATTGTCAGCTCCGTTGTGCCGGACGTTGATTTTCCTTTTACGCGCTTCGTCAAAAAATACCTGGAGCGCGAACCGGTTTTCGTCACCCGCGATATCGTAAATATTGTTGTAAACATAGATAACCCGGTCGAAGTCGGTGCGGACCGCCTTGTGAACGCGCTGGCCGTGAAAACCCGCTACCGGAACCCGTCTATTGTCATTGATTTTGGCACAGCCACCACATTCGATGTTATGGATGCAAGCGGAGCCTATATCGGCGGCGTGATTGCGCCCGGCGTCAACCTGTCGTCGCAGGCCCTGTATATGGCCGCCTCGAAATTGCCCAAGATCAATATTGTGAAACCCACCTCCGTCATCGGCAAAGGCACTGTGACCGCTATGCAGTCCGGCGTTTTCTGGGGTTATGCCGCTATGATCGAAGGATTGATTGCCCGCATCACCGCGGAGATGCATGCGAAGCCGTTTATTATAGCCACGGGCGGCTTGGCGCCGCTCTTCAGCGAAAGTCTGCCGATGATTAAAGCCGTGGATGATAACCTGACGCTTAAAGGTTTGATTCAGGTTCACGCCGATAACGCGAAATTATTCCCGTGAATAAAAATGCAAAAAAATCCCAGGGAAAAAAAGAATCTTTCAAAGATGCTCTCTGCTTTATTCCGCTCGGCGGAGCCGAGGAATTCGGCGTCAATCTCAATGTCTATGCAGCAGACGGAAAATTTCTCGCGGTCGATTGCGGCATAGGCTTCGCGGATGAGCGTTATCCCGGTATCGATTTGCTCTTGCCGGATCCGAAATTCCTCGAAGACAACCGTGACAACCTGCAGGGCATGATTATCACGCACGCGCATGAAGATCATATCGGCGCGGTGGCCTACCTGTGGGAGTGCCTGGGTTGCACACTGTACGCCAGCCCGTTTACGGCTATTATCTTGCGCGAAAAACTCCATGAACGCGGCATTAAAAACGCGCCGATACAGGTTATCCGCAGCGGCGGTGCTTTCCGAATCGGTAGTTTCGGCATTGAATTTATCCGCGTTACGCATTCGATCCCCGAAGCCTATTCTCTGGTCATTGAAACCAGATATGGCCGTGTGCTGCATAGCGGCGACTGGAATCTCGACCCTTCGCCCGCAATCGGCGCGCCCGTGGATTCGGCGTTGTTCCGCGATGCTGGCAAAAAGGGCATCCTAGCTTATGTCGGCGATTCCACGAACGCCGAAGTCCCGGGCCGCTCCGGCACGGAAGCCAGCGTTGAGCAGGGTTTGCTCGAAGAATTCAGAAATTGCGAGGGCCGCATCGCCATCACGCTGTTTTCATCCAATATAGGCCGTATCATATCCATAGCCCGTGCCGCTGAAAAATGCGGACGCCGCGTCTGCGTCATTGGCCGTTCACTTCACCGCATGATTGGCGCGGCCGTGGAATGCGGTTATATGAAAAATGCGCCGGAATTTATCGATGAAGAAGATATCGGTAGCCTCAAGGATAAAAACATCGCCATCATCCTGACGGGATCGCAGGGTGAGGCGCGCTCAGCCCTCGCCAAGATCGCCCGCGGCGAGTTCCGCAATTTTTCCCTTAAGAAAACAGACACGGTGATTTTCTCCGCCCGCGGCATTCCCGGCAACGAGGTTAATATCAATGTCGTCAAGAACGATCTTGCCGCCGCCGGCGTTCGCGTTGTTACGCCGTCCGATACGGTGCACGTAATCCACGTCTCCGGTCACCCGTGCCGCGATGAAATTACCGATATGTATGACTGGGTGAAGCCGCAGATTGTCATCCCCGTACATGGTGAGCGCACGCAACTGGAGGCGCAGGCCGCGCTGGCCCGCGCGCGCGGTATTAAAGATGTCATTGTGCCTGTCAATGGCGCGGTGATAAGGCTTGCGCCCGGAACACCGGCGATCATTGACCACGTCGAAACCGGCTTGCTGGCGGTTGATCAGAAGCGCGTGATCGACGCCGCGCACAGCTCCATCCGCGAACGCCGCAAGCTGCAATATACCGGCGCCGTTCATGTTACGATCGTCATGGACGGGAAAAGCCGTATGATTGCCGATCCGCAGATCAGCACAATGGGGCTGCTCGACCCGGAGAACTCTGCCGAACAAAAAATAGAAGACAACCTCTATAATGAAATTCTCGATATCATTGACGATATGAATTCCAGGGATCTCCGTAAGGATGATGTTGTCACCGAAGATCTGCGCGCCGGCGTGCGTCGATTTTTCCTCGATACAATCGGAATAAAGCCCGTGGTTTCGGTGCATCTTCTGAGAGTTTAAACGCATGGACTGGTTCACAGGTGCCATCGTTTTCATCCTGATTTGGTGGACGGCTATTTTCTGCGTCCTTCCCTGGGGCCTTAAACGGGACGCGCAGGGCCTCCCCACCAACCTCGATTTCACAAAAAAACTCTTATATACGACCGCTGTCACTTCTATGATATGGGTGATTGTCTACGGGTTTGTGGAGATGGATATTGTCAGCTTCCACGAGATGGCTTTTAAAATGACGAAAGAGGATCATTTATCATGAAATTGTTTTTACTTCTTGCCGCTGGAATTTTCTTTTCTGCTCCCGCCTTGGCTTGCTATCTGCATGAGCAAAAACCCCACAGCGTCCGTCAATTCTGTCAAAAGCTCCCGCATCACCGCCCGGACGCTAGCGTGGCTTACCAGCCCGGTGCTGATGTACAGGGGCGTGCTGTCATGCCGGCGGATATCAATACCCCTGTTAATTCCACCCTCGACCCCATGCAGGTGCCTGTAACTATCGACCTCGCGCAACGCGCCGGTCTGGGTCTCCCGGCGGATACGGAGATGGATGCTGCGGTAGCAATGCTGGATATTTACGAAGACGGCCGTGTTCTTTATAACGGTCAGGATATATCATCCAATACCCGTTACCTTTGTGAGACTGTAGACAATGAACAACCCAAGCCAGAAAAAGCCAAAGACAGCTATCACGCCAACCCGTGAGGATGATTTTCCCGGCTGGTACCAGGAAGTCATCAAGGCGGCGGACATGGCGGAGAATTCCCCCGTGCGCGGCTGCATGATCATCAAACCCTACGGCTATGCCGTCTGGGAAAACATGCAGCGCATCTTTGACGGTATGATCAAGGAACTTGGCGTTGAGAATGCATATTTCCCGCTCCTGATCCCCCTCTCGTTTTTCAGCCGCGAGGCCAGGCATGTCGACGGTTTTGCCAAGGAGTGCGCCGTTGTCACGCATCACCGGCTGGAACAGGGGCCGGATGGCGATTTGATTCCCGCGCCGTCCTCGAAACTTGAAGAGCCTCTTGTCGTTCGTCCGACATCCGAGACCATTATCGGTGATGCCATGGCGCGCTGGGTACAGTCCTACCGCGACCTGCCGCTGAAATTAAACCAGTGGTGCAACATCATGCGCTGGGAAATGCGCACGCGTATGTTCCTGCGCACATCCGAATTTCTCTGGCAGGAAGGGCACAACGCTTTCGAAACGGCGGAAGGGGCCCGCGACGATGCCTATAAAATGCTCAACGCCTACGCGGATTTTATTGAAAATTCGCTGGCGATTCCCGTGATCAAGGGTGAAAAAACACCGGATGAACGCTTTCCGGGTGCCATTGCCACCTTCACCGTTGAGGCGATGATGCAGGACGGCAAGGCGCTGCAGGCGGGCACCAGTCACGATCTCGGCCAGACTTTTTCCAAAAGCTGCGGCATTAAATTTCAGGGCCGCGACGGCAGGGAAGAATTTGCGCATACGACATCGTGGGGTATTTCAACGCGCCTTATCGGCGCCATGATCATGACTCACGGCGATGATGACGGCATGATCATGCCGCCGCGTGTCGCGCCTTATCAGGTTGTAGTGATTCCAATTGTGCGCGATGACAGCAATGTGCAGGCGCTGATGGATTATTCGCACGCCTTCGTCAAAAAACTGAAATCCGCCGGCTTCCGCGCAAAACTGGACGACAGCGACTACCGCACACCCGACAAAATGTGGCGCGCGATTAAAAAAGGCGTGCCCGTACGTGTCGAGATTGGCGGCCGCGAGATGGAGGAGGGAAGACTCACCTTTATCCGCCGCGATCTTGGCAAGGATTCAAAGAAAACCGTAAAGATCGATGAATTCGTCTTGTCATTGCAGGCTGAGCTTGATGCCATGCATGACGCACTTTTCAGCCGCGCTAAAAATTTCCGCGACTCAAATATCCAGGATGTCGCCGACCTCAAGGACGCCGAGGAATTCTATAAAAAAGGCGGAACAGGATTTGTCCGCCTTGATTATAAACATTTAGAAGCCGAGGGCTTTGAGAAACTGAAGTCAGATTATTCCCTGACGACGCGCTGCCTGCCCCTCGACGATCGGGAAAAAATCCTGATCGCGAAGGCTTATTAATTTATTCG
>JBQTJN010000015.1:0-39751 GCA_052387095.1 Alphaproteobacteria bacterium | reverse complement strand
AATATCCCCAGTGAACGGCATCTGCTAAACCGGAGCGCATCCATTCAGGTGCGCCAAGCGTTTTTAATGTGCTGCGGCCGATGCTTGCAATTTTTAAACCGACCCCAATAGCTTGCATAATTGCCATCTCAATCCCCTCTTGCAGCCCCACTGCCGCCCTTGAAATCAATGATAAGATACTATACTATAAATTTCACTATTATGCAAAATAACAGGTTTTATCCTGTATTTTCATGGGGAGGGCTTGGCTAGAGGCTTAAAAAAGCTTACAAAAACAGCTCGGACATCAAACAAACCGCCCTGAAGATTCATGACTCAGCTCGTAAAAAAACTCCTCCCCCCGGCCATCCTTTCGGTTTTCATGCTTTTTACAGGCCCGGCTTTCGCCGAAATCCAGGATTGGGGGATAAACTTCCAGGACGCCGCCTCTCCTTCCGCAATACGCATGCATGAATTTCACACCATGATGCTCTGGATCATCTCCGCCATCACGCTGTTTGTCTTCGCGCTTCTGCTCTGGGTGATCGTCCGCTATAACCGCCGCGCCAACCCGGTGCCATCGCAGACCACGCACAATGTGCTGCTGGAAATTATCTGGACCCTCGTACCGGTCATCATCCTGATCGCCATTATTATTCCATCCTTCAAACTGCTCTACTACACCGACCGCACGCCGAATGCGGAAATGACTCTGAAGGTCACGGGCTATCAATGGTACTGGGGCTATGAATACCCGGATCACGGCGGGGTGAATTTCATGGCCTACCTCGTGCCGGAAAAAGAGCTCAATAAAGAAGCGGGCCAGAAACGCCTCCTCTCAACCGACGCGCCTGTCATCCTCCCGGTTGATACGAATATCCGCGTTCTGGTCACTGCCGGCGACGTACTGCATTCCTGGGCTGTACCTCAGCTCGGCGTCAAGATGGATGCCAATCCCGGCCGTCTGAACGAAACCTGGGTCCGCATCAACAAGCCGGGCACCTATTACGGCCAGTGTTCGGAACTGTGCGGCAAGGACCATGCCTATATGCCGATTGAAATTCATGCGGTTGCCAAAGAAGAATTCGCGGCCTGGGTCGCAGAAAAGGGCGGCACGATGCCGGGAGCCTTGCCGGCCTCGGATGATCCTTCCGCCACCAGCGCCGCACCGACGGAAGGCCCGCCAAAACAAGCTGTATCGAATGAAAAAACATCCGGCGGCGACAACGCGGATATCAAGCCCGCAACAGAAGGCGACGTCGAAAAATAATTTTTAAAACCTGAAAGCCGAAACTATGACCGCACATACCGCAGACCACGCCCACGATAGCCACGATGATCACAAGCCTGGATTTTTCGTCCGCTGGTTCATGTCGACCAATCACAAGGATATCGGCACGCTCTACCTGATCTTCTCGATCATGGCTGGCCTGATAGGTCTCGCTTTTTCCGTCATCATGCGCATGGAATTGCAGGAACCCGGCGTGCAGCTCATGAACGATGCCGCCGGCAATCCGAACGGCCATCTCTGGAACGTCTTCGTCACCGCGCACGGCCTCATCATGGTTTTCTTCGTCGTCATGCCCGGCCTGATCGGCGGTTTCGGCAACTGGTTCCTCCCTCTCATGATCGGCGCGCCTGATATGGCTTTCCCGCGCCTCAACAACATTTCCTTCTGGCTGCTGGTGCCGTCCTTCCTGCTCCTCCTGCTCTCCGCCGTCATTGGCGGCGGCGCCGGCACGGGCTGGACTCTCTACCCGCCGCTCTCCGGCATTATCGGCCACCCCGATGCCGCCGTCGACATGGCAATCTTCTCGCTCCACCTCGCGGGCGCCAGCTCCATTCTCGGCGCCGCCAATTTCATCACGACAATTCTCAATATGCGCGCACCCGGCATGACCTTCCACCGCATGCCGCTTTTTGTCTGGTCGATGCTGATCACGGCGTTCCTGCTGGTTCTTGCGCTGCCCGTGCTCGGCGGCGCCATTACCATGCTGCTGACCGACCGCAATTTCGGCACGTCTTTCTTCAAACCCGAAGGCGGCGGCGACCCGGTATTGTTCCAGCATCTCTTCTGGTTTTTCGGCCACCCGGAAGTGTACATCATGATTCTGCCGGGATTTGGGATTGTCAGCCAGATCGTCTCCACCTTCTCGCGTAAACCCATCTTCGGTTATCTCGGCATGGCTTACGCGATGGTTGCCATCGGCTTTGTCGGCTTCGTCGTCTGGGCGCACCACATGTACACCGTCGGACTCGAGGTCGATACGCGCGCCTATTTCACGATCGCGACGCTGATCATCGCCGTGCCGACGGGCGTGAAAATCTTTTCCTGGATCGCCTCCATGTGGGGCGGCTCCATGCGCTTCGCGACGCCGATGCTCTGGGCGATCGGCTTCATCTTCCTCTTCACCGTCGGCGGCGTCACCGGCGTTGTGCTGGCCAATGCCGGTATGGATACCGCCCTGCACGACACTTATTACGTCGTTGCCCACTTCCACTACGTGCTGTCACTTGGCGCGGTCTTCGCGCTCTTCGCCGGATTCTATTACTGGATCGGCAAAATGTCCGGCCGCCAGTATCCGGAATGGATGGGTCAGATCCATTTCTGGCTGACCTTCATCGGCGTCAATATAACCTTCTTCCCGATGCACTTCCTTGGCCTGCAGGGCATGCCGCGCCGCTATATCGATTACCCGGATGGCTTCGAAGGCTGGAATCATGTCGCCTCCATAGGCTCTTACATCAGTGCGGGCGCAACGGTCTGGTTCATGTTCGTCGTGTTCTACACGCTGCTGGCAGGCCGCCGCGTCGGCCCCAATTACTGGGACGTGCCGCCGCAATGCATGACGCTGGAATGGACGCTGCCCACGCCGCCGCCTTTTCACCAGTTCGATATTCAGCCGAAAATTGTTTAATTACATAGGCTTACCCGCAAAAGTTTGCGGGTTATAAATGAATCGTGCTATTTTTAATGAATGAGTAACTCATCTTTTGCACGTGAATATCTTTCTGAGACATCAGACACTTCGGTTCTGAAAACCTCTTTCACAAACACCAAAACGACTGTCAGTGATTACGAACTCGCTATGTTGACACTGGAGCGGCAGAAACCGCTTGGCAAAACCATAGATTGCGCTATCTGCATGAAACCGCTGAGCCAATGCCCGGGCCACAAAAAAGGCGCTGAAGAACAAGCGGAAGAACAGGACACACAGGAAACTTCTTCTTTTGATTCTTTAAATTTGAAACCCGGACAATCCTTCAAAAGTAAAATTGAAACGGCATTGAAAACAGGGGATACACAAAAAGCGTATGATTTACTCGCGGTCGCGCTTCACAAAATATCAGATCCTGCTGTAAGAAGAGATATTTATAATGCGGCTCTGGACGGAGCACAAAACGCCTGGGAAGCAGCGCCTCATCTTGAAACCGAAATTACCGGCTTTCTTAACAATGTCTGTGCCCGCATGGATCAGCCTTATGTCGCAACAAATAGCCAGCCTGCGGCTGTGCGTTCGGCCTCCGCAATACAACAACCCACCTTTGCAGCCTCATTCGCGCCCCGTCCCCCGCTTCCTTGCTGAAAATCACGGAAATCTCTTGAATTTCCCCGCCGGTTCTTTTACTTCTGGGGCATGAATTCCAGTGCTTCTGCCATTCCTGCTCCCCTTGTTCTTGAAGGTTCCATCGCCGATTACATCGCGTTGCTGAAACCCCGTGTCATGAGCCTCGTCGTCTTCACCGGTTTTGCCGGCATGTGGGTTGCGCCGGGCTTTGACACGCTGCACCCGTTCCTCAGCTTAGTTGCCATGCTCTGCCTCGCCGTCAACGCGGGCGCCGCCGGCGCCATCAACATGTGGTACGACCGTGATATCGATGCGATCATGCGCCGCACGCAAAACCGCCCGCTTCCCTCCGGCCGCGTGCTCCCCGAAGAGGCGCTCACCTTCGGCATTCTTCTCTCGCTGGCGTCCGTCATGATCATGGGCCTCGCGCTGAACTGGCTCGCCGCCGGGCTGCTCGCTTTTGCAAATTTATTTTATGTATTCGTCTACACGATCTGGCTGAAACGCCGTACGCCGCAGAACATTGTCATCGGCGGCGCGGCCGGCGCCTTCCCGCCGATGATCGGCTGGGCTGCTGTCACCGGCGACATCACGCTCTACCCTGCCCTGCTGTTCATGATCATCTTCCTGTGGACGCCGCCGCATTTCTGGGCACTCTCACTTTTCGCCAATGAGGATTATAAACGTGCGGGTATCCCGATGATGAGCGTCGTCAAGGGCGCCCGCGCCACGAAAATACAGATGCTGGTCTATACCCTGCTCCTGCTCCCAGTCAGCTTCGCCCCGGCGTTCATGGGTTTCACAAATACGGCCTATACCTTTATTGCCGCGCTTCTCAGCGGAATTTTTATAGTATCCGCACTGCGCGTCTTGCGATATGACGACCTCCGCCATGCCCGTCTGATGTTCGGCTACTCGGTTTTTTATTTATTTGCATTATTTTTAACCGTCATGATGCTCTCTTGAAGAAAAAAATTTATCTGACAATTTTTTGTGTTTTTGTCCTGTTTTCTGGCAATGCTATGGCCTGCACGCCGCCCGCCGGCATTGAAAGACCCGGCAATATTGAGACGCTCTATGCCCTCAAACGTGAGAATATTGATTTAAACGCGCAGCAAGAAACTTTGCTCGCGCAGTTTGAAGAAGACAATAGACGTTACGTTACCGTATGGTTGGCACTCTATCCCTGTTTAATGCATGGCCGGGAGATGAACCCTCTTCCGCCGCATATAAAGTCTTCCATGGAGAGGGAAATGAAAGCTATTGCTCGTAAATGGCAAATGGAAGTAGAATAACTTCTATGCCTGTTGGTCAAGTTCATAAACGCAAATTCTCCCGCAACCTCGCGATCATAGCCGCGATCTTCGCCTTCTGCGCGCTGGTCTGGACGATCACGATGGTTAAAATGGCAAACGCCGCAGAAGTCGTGCAGTGCGGAACGCCGGCCCCAGCCAACCTCGAAACCGAAGTCCCGCAGGATTATTGTGACATCTATTCCCGCCAGTTGAATTACAGGGAAGACACGCTCGAGTTCCACGACCAGATCGAGGAGCGGCGCCGCAACTTTGCCGGGCCCATGAACGAGGCGCGCCATAATTACGAGATGAGCCGCGATGCTTTGCGCGGAGAGTCCACCCCCTACAATCCGTAATGGATTGCGCCTTCCATGAATAAAAATGACGATGACACGCTGGTCCGCAAGAACATCCGCACGGGCCTTGTAGTATCGGTGGTTGTAATCAGCATGATCGGCATGTCTTTTGCCGCCGTGCCGCTCTACGGCCTCTTCTGCAAGGTCACGGGATTCGGCGGCACCACGCGCGAAGCCGAAAACCTGCCGGACCGCATCCTCAATCGCACCGTCGCCGTCCGTTTCAACGCCGACACGGATCGCGCCCTCAACTGGGTGTTCAAACCCGAAATGAACCGGATCGATGTCAAGCTCGGCGCGCGCGGCTACACCGCCTACAGCGCCTATAATCGCTCCGCACAGGAAATTACCGGCACCGCCGTCTATAACGTGACGCCTCTTAAGGCCGGAAAATATTTCAACAAGATCGAGTGTTTCTGCTTCGGGGAACAGGTCCTGCAACCGGGCGAACAAGCCGCTCTTCCCGTAATTTTTTATATTGACCCGGCGCTTGCCGACAACCCCGACATGGACGATGTCGACACCATCACGCTTTCCTATACTTTTTATAAAGCCGGCTCAAAGGCGCTTGAACAGGGGCTTGAGGACACATACAATACGGATGACGGTAAAACCCGCTAACGCCTTCCTCAAACGGACCTTTTCATGGCTGACCACATCGAATACGCAACCACCGGCAAACCTCACCCTTATCACCTGGTGCGCCCCAGCATCTGGCCGCTGATCGGCGCCATCTCCGCCGGCCTGCTCGCCACGGCTGCTGTTCTGTTCATGCATAAAACACCGGTTCTTGGAATCCTGACCGGTCTGCCCGGCATTATCGCCGCTCTCGCCGCTGTTATGCTGGTCATGTTCTTCTGGTGGAAAGATGTCATTGCCGAAAGCGTCACTGAGCGCGTCCACAATAAAGTCACCGAATTCGGCCTGCGTTTCGGCATGGCGCTGTTCATCGCCTCCGAGGTTATGTTCTTCGTCGCCTTCTTCTGGGCGTTTTTTGATGCGTCGCTTTATCCGAAGGAAGCGATCGGCTTCGTCTGGCCGCCGCAAAACATCGAAATTATAGAGCCTTTCCACCTGCCGTTCCTGATGACCATGATCCTGCTGCTTTCAGGCTGCACCGTCACATGGGCGCACCACGCCATCTTGAAAAACCAGCAGCGTGAATTCATACAGGCTCTGGGCCTGACCGTATTACTGGGCGCAGGCTTCCTGTGCTTCCAGGTCTATGAATATGTGCACGCACATTTCGGCTTTACGGATGGCATCTACGCATCCGCTTTTTTCATGGCGACCGGCTTCCACGGCTTCCATGTTTTTGTCGGCACCGTGTTCCTGTTTGTCTGCTGGAAACGCGCGAAGAAAGGTCACTTCACCCCGGACCGCCATTTCGGTTTCGAAGCCGCCGCTTGGTACTGGCATTTCGTTGACGTCGTCTGGCTGTTCCTGTTCATTGCCATCTACTGGTGGGGCAATACATCCGGAATCGATCATTCGCATATCGCGGCAGGCCTTGGCATTGCCGCCGCCCCTGTCCCCGTCGGGCACTAAGACATGCTTCCCGATGCCGAAATTTTAAAGATCGGCTGGAAATGCAAATGCCCTCAATGTAAACGGGGCGATCTTTATAAACCCGGCCTTACGCTTAACCTGCGCGACAAATGCGAGGTCTGCGGCCTGGATTTAAGCAAAAACGACAGCGCCGACGGTCCCGCCGTGTTCCTGATTTTCAGTCTCGGCTTCCTGCTTGTGCCGCTCGCGCTCTTGTTCGAAGTTACGCTTGAACCACCACTCTGGGTTCACATCGTAATCTGGAGCATTGCCGCGCTTACCATTGCGATGGGGACACTACGGCCGCTCAAAGCCTATATCATCGCACTTCAGTACAAACACCGCCCGCAGGACTAGAAATAAAACATGAAGCGCCGCTTTCCTTTTGCCGCCACTTTTTGCACCGCCGCCGCTATCGCTGCGATGTGCAGTCTCGGCTTCTGGCAACTTGAACGGCTCCAGTGGAAAACAGGATTGCTCAAAAACATAGACGCCGAGTATGAAAAAGACGCACGCGCCATAAAAATAGCTCCGGACGATCTGGAGGAAAATTTTGACCTTCGCCGCGGTACGCTCACGGGCCGCTATGATTTCGACCGCCAGGTGACGTGGATCCCACGCCTCTACGAAAAAAATCACGGCCAGGATGTGCCGGGCAAGGATATCATGACGCCTCTCCTGCTTTCAGACGGCTCCACCATCCTCGTCAATCGCGGCTGGGCGCCGGCGGCATGGGATCAGAGCGCGGAAGACAACCGCCCCGAAGGACAGGTATCGATCACGGGTACCGTGCGCCCCTTATCCAAGCGCAGCCCCTTTGCCGCCACCAACCGCCCCGACAGGGGCCAATGGTATTACCCGGATCCCGGCGAATACGCCGCCTTCTACAAAATCCAGGATATGCAGCGCCATGTTCTCTTCAGGGAAGATGAAGATCTGGGCGGTGCCTATCCACTGCCGTCACATGAACGGCCGCTTCTTCCCAACAACCATCAACAATATGCGTTGTTCTGGTTTGGTATGGCCGCGATTCTGGCCATCATGTATGTGATAAGATTTTTTGTGAAAGTCGGATCAGCGGACGACTGAGTTTTTCCGGCCCGTCATCGTCGCAAATCTGTTGTCGGCGCTCAAAGATACATACTGCTGCTGCAGGCTTGATATCTTGTCCTTGAAGTTCTTCATATCCTTGCCCGCAAGCTGTTCGCCCGTCGGCAGGTTCATGCTGTTCGGATTGATCTGACGGCCTGCGGAAATGACTTCATAATGCAAATGCGGGCCGGTAGAGCGCCCCGTGGTGCCGACATAACCGATAATCTGACCCTGTGAAACCTTGGATCCGACGCGGATACCCTTGCCGAAACCGTTCATGTGCGCATAGGCCGTCTTGATCGAGCCGTTATGCCGGATGCGTACGTAATTGCCGTAGCTGCTGAAGCGGCCCGCATATTCAACCGTGCCGTTACCGGCAGCATAAATCGGCGTACCGCGCGAAGCCGCGAAGTCGACCCCTTTATGCATTTTGCTGTAGCCCAGCACCGGGTGCTTGCGCATGCCGAAACCGGATGAGACGCGCGCACCATCGATCGGTGTTTTCATCAGCGCCTTGCGGATGCTGCGTCCGTCCGGCTGGAAGTAATCAACGCGTCCGTCCGCCGTTTCATAACGGTAAACAGGAACGGTGCGGCCATTGACCGTCAGGTTGGCGTAGAGAACTTTATCTGTGCGCGCAAAGATGCCATCTTCGGTTTCAAGAACATCGTATAGAACCTCGATCTTGTCGCCGGGCTGGATATCGCGCTGGAAATCTGTGTTTTGGGAATAGATGCGGATGATCTCACCGACGACCGAGGACGGAATCCCGGCTTTGTTGGCGGACCCGTACAACGAATTCTCAATGACGGCCTTACTGGCGTAGGTACGCTCTTTCAACTCTTTTTCCTCGAGGCGGGAGACGAATTTCTCGTCATCCTTGAAAACCTCAAGTTCCTCGAAAGGGCTGAGTTTCATAGAGATTTTGGTAAATTTAGGCGCGGCATCGGCATGCGGCTCGTAATCAACACGGATCATTTGGCCGGGACGTATGTCTTTCGGATTATAGTGTTCCTTCATGGCCTGCACGACCTGGTAGGATTCATCCTTGCCGACACCGGCGGATTCTAAAACGCCGCCCAGCGTGTCGCCCTTGCCCACTTCAACCTCGACAAAACCCGGATCCTGTGACTCCGGCGTCAAGGCGGCAATAAAGTCTTCAGCCAAGCTCTCGGACTCTCCGGCAGCAGGCGCGGCTTCCGCCAGCGCGTGAGCCAAACCATCCGGCGACGCATGGGCCCTATTGTCCAGCGCGACTTCAACGTTGCGCATCTCTGTAATCCAGTTCACATGGCGTAAGGAATCATTGGCGGCAATGGTCAGGGCCATGGCCGGGGTAACGGCAATCAGGGCCGCAACATAGCGCAGGCGCACATGATTGGATTTTGTGAAAACATAACGTTGACGAAGTTTGATGAGTTTATGAAGGGCAGTCTGTCGTTTCAGCGCGTTCAAAAAGCGTACCATTAAATTCAGCCCTTGTTCGTTGCGCCCAGTAATTTTATTGAGTGGCGTCTTAGATATTTGACAAACTTGGCCTTTTGGCCCCAATCACAGTGTATCCCAAAGGCCGGAATAGCATGGTTTTGCGGCCCGTTTCAACTCTTTAAACTTTTAAATCCCTTATAAAACCCGGTCTTGAGGAACCACCGGTTGGCACATTGTTCTATTGTACCATGCGCAGCCGCCTTGGAAAAGGCCGAAAAACATCTGTAAGTTATTGATTTAGTTGCACTCTCTGCCGATGCGCTCATAGGCAGCAGAAGAGCCCTTGAGACTGAACGTATCCACCGTCTCGGTTCCCTTGGTGGATGTGCCGCGCACAGTCATGGTTTTGCCGTTCTTCATCGCCTGCGCGATCTTGCTGTTGGTGTCGGCGTCCGGTGCCCAGCCTATATCATCCTGGGTGAAGAGGGGGTATTCGGTTTCGTCGATCTTGATAACCGCATCCGCCCCCGGCCTGTAGATATAGCCGGCCAGATAGCTGAAGACGTTGCGGGAATTTTCCGACGGGCGGTGAGTGATCAGGGCGAAAACATCACCGCGCTTGTCATATTTACCATTGCTCGATTTCGGCTTGCTGGCCATATAACAGACCGTGTCCGAGCCCTCGATCATCACGTAAGCATCCCAGTCCTCATACACCTGCAGCAGGCGGGGAGATGTCGAGCTGGCCAGCGCCGGGGCAGCGGCGAGGAGGCAAAGGGCAGTCATTAGAAAGCGTGTTTTCATGGTTGGCCTGCGGGCTAAAAAATGTTTGTCATCAATACATGAACGCCCCTTTATTGACAAGAGCGTGCGGGGCAGTGATCCGCTCTGTCTTTTCATACGTATAAAGCCCATGAAGCATTCCTGCGGCAAAGCAAACCGCAGGTTTATTTGCTCTTTTTTAAAAGCGAACAACGCCTGTGGCGTTGCTTCGCGCCGCTTTTTAACTTTACGGCTTTGCGGGGGAAGCTGTAGATTGCCGGAACCATGACCGGGCAGCAGCAAAAACCGCGCAAGATAGACGATAAACCCGGCCCGGCCGGTTCTTTTGAAAACCTGCTGCGCGCCGTCGCCGAACATAAAGACCGGGAGAGTTTCGTGCAGCTGTTCAACTATTTTGCGCCGCGCATCAAATCCTACCTGATGAAGGGCGGCACGCCGGAAGACCAAGCCGATGAGCTGGCGCAGGAAACCATGCTCGCCGTCTGGAATCGCGCGGAAAGTTTTGACCCGGCGCAAGCCGGCGTCAGCACTTGGATCTTCACCATCGCGAGAAACAAGCGCATCGATGCCTTCCGCAAAAGACAAAACACTGTGAATTATGAGGCGCTGGGCGATGAGCAGAAAGACGAATCCGATTCCCCTGCGGAAACCGTAAACAAGGCACAGGAAACGCAAGCTATGGAGGCTGCGCTGGGCAAACTCCCCGGTGAGCAGGCCGAGCTCCTTTACAAATCTTTTTTCGAGAATAAATCACATGGTGAGATCGCGACGGAAATGAAACTCTCCCTCGGCACTGTGAAATCGCGCATACGCCTCGCGCTGGAAAAACTGAGGCAGGATGAGAAAGTAAAAAAATTATGGCACTGAACCGCGAACAGGTATTACAGGATAATTACGAAGCGCTGCTTCTGGCCTACGCCGCCGGCATGCTCGATGAAGCGCAGCGCCTGATTGTCGGCGCACATCTTATGCTCGCGCCCGAAGCACGGCGCATGGTGCATCTATGCGAAGCGCTCGGCGGTGCACTGATAAATTCCTGCTGCAAACCCGTGCAGATGCATAAACACAGTCTCGATAACGTCATGGCGCGCCTCGGTGAAGAAGAGCGAAAACAGCCGAAACCGCGCCCGCAAATGGAAATCCCGGAAGAGTTTGCCTTCCTCGCGCCGCTGCTGGGCCTGACCGCCTGTCGGACGAAACCGGTGCACTGGCAAAGGACGCAGCGCGGCATTGAAAAATATGAACTGCCCATTCATTGCGAAAGCCACGCACAATGCATCAAGGCCGCCCCAGCGGTTGAAATGCCGCACGATTCACACAGCGATGTGGAGATCACCCTCGTCATCCAGGGCTCGATGGATAATGATTGCGGCCATTACCGCCGCGGCGATCTCGTCGTCATGGACCGCGCCGTTTCCTACACGCAAAGGGCTTGCCCCAATACGGGCGGGATCTACATGATTGTCAGTTCCACGGGCACCTGCGGACACGCTCTCGGCCACTGGCTGGATCGCTTGTTCCGCTAGAAGAAGGACATCCATCATGACTATGAAAGTTCACAGAAGTTCAGAGCGCGGCACTAACAGCATCGAATGGCTCAAGAGCTGGCATACATTTTCCTTCGGCCGTTTTGTCGATCGCGAGCGCATGGGATTCCGGTCCTTGCGCGTCATCAACGAAGACATCGTCGCACCCACCGGCGGTTTCCACACTCACCCGCACGATAATATGGAGATCATCACCTACATCGTCGACGGCGCGCTGGAGCACAAGGATTCCATGGGCACAGGTTCCGTCATTCGCCCAGGCGAAATTCAGAAAATGTCGGCCGGTACCGGCATAGAACATTCGGAATTCAACCCGTCGAAAGATAGTCCTGTGCACCTGCTGCAGATCTGGCTGTTCCCGGATGAAAAAAACGTGAAGCCGGATTATCAGCAGAAGCAGATTGATTTCTCCCAAGGGGATCTGGTTGAAATCGCCGGACCGGTTGAAAGCGAACAGACCGTCGGTATTCACCAAGACGCGAAAATTTTTGCCAGCCGCCCGCAGGATGGCAAAAAAATCTCCTACGCCCTGAAAAGCGGCCGTCACAGCTTCGTTCAGGTTGTGAAGGGTGCAATCGCGGTGAACGACAATCACCTCGAGGCCGGCGACGGCATCCAGATCAGCGACGTGCAAAATCTGGATATCACCGCCTCGGGCGATGCGGAATTCCTGCTTTTCGATCTCGCATGAGCGAGGGCCTGGTCACCGGCGAAGATAAAAAAATCCGCTGCTGGTGGCCGGGCAAAGACCCGCTTTACATCCTTTATCATGATACCGAATGGGGGCGGCCGGTCAGCGATGACCGCCGCCTTTTTGAAAAAATTTGTCTCGAAGGATTCCAGGCCGGCCTCAGCTGGATCACGATTTTAAAACGCCGCGAACATTTCAGAAAAGCTTTCGCCGATTTCGATTTTGAAAAAGTCGCGCGTTTCACACGGAAAGATGTCGTGCGCCTGCTCAAAGATGAGGGGATCATCCGCCATCGCGGCAAGATCGAGGCTGCCATCAATAATGCGCGGAAAGCCATCGAACTAATCGAAGAATTCGGCTCCCTTGCTGCCTATTTCTGGCAATTCGAGCCGGAACCGAGCGCACATCCCAAACGTATGGACTACAAGTCCGTAAAATCGATACCTATTACACCGGAATCTACGGCGCTTAGCAATGACCTGCGCAAACGCGGCTTTAAATTTGTCGGTCCCACCACCATGTACGCGCACATGCAGGCCATAGGCCTCGTCAACGACCACCTCGAAGGTTGTCATTGCCGCGCTACTATTGAAACGGAACGAAAGAAATTCAAACGGCCCTGAAGTGACCCGTTTTAGGTTGGACGGCCCGGCAGGAAATGATAGGATTTATCTATGAGCAAAACACCGCCTATGGGCACCAGCCTGTCTGAAAATTCTATGATCGAGGCCACGCGCGACCGCGCGAAATTTTCCGGCCACGGCGAAGCGCTTGGCGCCGCCGGCGTCAAGGAAGCCTCCACTGATCCCGCCAATTCCCCGCACCTCTCCCTTCCCGGCCAGAGCATCGCCGTCAATGCGCGGGAGCTTGGCTATGAAGCGATTAAAGTCGCCGCCACCTGGAGTAATGTCGAGGTTGAGGAAGCCGGCATCGTCGGCAAGCTGATTAAAAAAACTCTGAAGATGGGCGTCGATCTCGATCTCGGCTGCCTCTACGAACTTACCGACGGCACACGCGGCGCCATCCAGGCCTTCGGCGATAAATTCGGCAGCCTCGACAAGCCGCCCTACATGCAGCTCTCCGGCGACGACCGCACCGGCAATGCAAAGGGCTTTGACGAATGGATCACCGTCAATCCGAAGCACTGGAACGACATCAAACGTATACTGGTCTACATTTATATATACGAGGGCGCGCCGAACTGGGCCGTTGTTAACCCGCGTATCATCCTCAATATTCCGGGCGAGAAAGATCTCACTGTATCGCTGACATCCTACAACGAAAAACTCTCCGTCTGCGCCGTTGGCGGCCTTGAAAATATCAGCGGAGGCATCAAACTCACCAATTACACCGAATATTTCCCCGGCCAGGAAGAAATGGACCGCGCCTTCGGCTTCGGTCTCGACTGGACGGGCGGCGAGAAATAAACATTTTAACCGGGGACTTTAAATGAGCGACATTTTGGACACGCGTTTTGACGGCAAGGAGGCCGAGTTGCCGGAAAATTTCGTCAAGCGCGGCGACGACATCAACATTACCATCAAAGACCCGGCTATGCGTAAGGTCCATATCGGCATGGGATGGGATATGAATGCCTTCGACGTTGAGACCCCAGATATAGATGTCACTCTCTTCCTGCTCGATAAAAACGGTATGACCCGCACGAACGAGGATTTTATTTTTTACAACAACCGCGAAACCTTCGGCGGCGGCATCACGCATAATTTCGACAGCCGCACCGGCGCCGGTGATGGCGACGACGAAAGCATTTCAATCAATCTTGAAGCCATACCGTTCGATATCGTACATCTCGAATTCGTATTCTCGATCTATAAAGGCGAAGAAAAACTGCAGAATTTGAGCATGGTGCGGAATGTCTTTATACGCTTGGCCAATGCGGATACAGGTTTTGAAATCCTGCGCTATATGATGGATACGGATCTAGAAGATAAGCAGGAAACGACTGTTATTGCCGCAACACTGGAGCGCGAAGGCCCTAAATGGCATTTCCGCCCCAAGGGCGAAATGGTCGAGGGCGGCCTGCGCGTCCTCGCCGAGAAATACGGCATGGTCGTCGCCGAACAATAATATTTAATCAAAATTATGATTGAAGGATTTTGAGCCGAAAAACCCGTTTTTCGAGAACCGCGGCGGAGAATAGTTAAATCTATTTGAGCAGCGGAAGCGCAGAAAAGCGGGGTTTGCAGGCCAAAGGACGAAAATCAATTACATCTTTTTAAGACCCAGCAACTGCGCCGGTTTGATCTTCGGCGACTTGCGGCCGATCTTGCCGCGGCGCCCGCCGCCCATGCCGCCATCATCATCCAGCTCTTTTTCGATCAGTTCATCAATATTGGGCATCTGTCCCATTTGTATGGCCTGGATGCATGCGCGGAAAAAATTGCAGCCCTTGCCTTCCCAGTCATGCATTTTATTCACAAAATTCTCGCCCTTGATTTTAAGATCGACCGGCGACCACTCTTTGCTGAGAGCGGGGCACGCACGCATGAGCATGATCTGCTGCCGTCCACCCCCGCCACCGGAAGCCGCGCCCTCACCTTCATCACCGGAGTCTTTCAGCATCTGGATTTCCGCCTCGATGTCATCACCGCCCGGCCCCATCCGCACCTCGGCGCTGCACGTCATACCCTGCGCTTCATCGTAATGAAGCCATGGATGCGTTTCATAGGGAGACAGAACATGTCCCACCCCGAGCTGTTCCAGCAATTTTTTCAGTTCAACGCGCATTCCCCATCCATAAATGTACCGGGCGCACCAGACAAGCCCAATCCTCCTTATTTTAGCAGAAATCCGGCCTCTTTGCCTCTACTCTATATTTTGCTATGATTTCGAATGCCTGATTTCAATATTTTAAAAAGCCGGTTTAACCTGAAAGTCTCCGTTTTCCTCTGCCTGCTTCTCGCGCTTGCGGCTTTTCCGCTGCGCGCCCAGGAAACAACGGCGTCGGAACCTGCTGTTTTTACAACGCTGGCACGGGCAACGGATGCCGCAACTCTTCTTTCAAACGACACGGTTATCCGCCTCTGGGGCGCAGAGGCCGTAGCCGGCGCACCCGTATTTTTCCAACTTAAAGCGCGTACCGCCCTCGACAATGCGCTGGCTGGCCGGAAAGTCGAGTGCGAGATAAAAGCGCGTAACGACCGTGAACTTGAGGCGCAATGCGTCAATGCCGGCGATATCGATCTCAGCCTCTTCATGATACAGGAAGGCTACGCCACTGTTGAGCGCACTGCGATCTACGGCACGGTTTTTGAAAACGCCTATATCCAGGCGGAAACACAGGCGCAGAATAAAGGCATCGGCGTCTGGGGACTTGATTCCAAAAGCGACACCTCATCCGGCGATGGATCCGTTCTCCTGATTTTCGGATTCATCCTGTTTCTGTGTATTATTGGTGCATTTACATTCCTGAGCATCGTGATTATGCGCGGATTTCAAAAAATCATCGACGCCCAGACCGACAATGTCGACATGATGAACAAGGAGCGCAAACTCCGCGACAAGGAGCGCCGTATCGTCGCCATCATGCTGGATTCCGAAATCAAATCCAGCCGCTCTAAGATCGAGGCCTACCTCGTCGTCTACGAAGAAACATTACGCGGGCTCAAGGACACGGCTAAGCCGCCGAAATATAAACGCGCGGGCGACATCCTCCAGAAGCAGCCGGCGCTCGACCGTGCCGTGTTCGACCGCAACACGGACAAGATTGATATTCTCGGCGACCGGCTTTCCAGCGAACTGATTCATTTCTACGCACGAATCAAGACCAGCCCGGAATACGCCAACATTGTACCGGAAACACCGCTGGACGAGGTAATAGAAATGGTTGAAAAGGCGCTGGATAGCGCCCGCCGCCTGCATGAGCTCTCGGAAACTCTCATCCAGGGCTTCGAGGACAGCGGCGTTTTGAGTCAGAAGTCTTAAACAAATAATGTCATCCTGAGGAGCAAAGCGACGAAGGATCTTTTGATTAATGAGTTTCTTCGCTTCGCTCAGAATTACATCATATTATTTACTCTTCTCAACCCGCGCGCGCACAAAGCCGCGCTTTTTGAATTGAATCTCCAGCAAATCGCCGACTTTTGTCTGCCCTGCTTCGGTGACAAGCTTTCCGTCCACGCCGCGCGCCACCGCAAAACCTCGCTCCAGTACATTTTCAAAGGAATAGGCCCGCAACACCTGCTCCATGTGATCCGTTTTACGCTGCAGGTCGCTTAAAATGCGTGGCATCGTTTTAACAAGTCCGTATACAAACCGCTCGAGTGTTTTTTGCGCCTCTTCAAGCTGCTTCTCCGGGCGGCGCAGCCGTAGGCGCTCTGCGACATGATCGAGCGCCTGCATTTTCATCTCGAGCAACCGTGACGGATCTTTCAATCCCTGCTTCTGCGTCTCTAATCTCTGCCGCGCGTGATCAATCAGGCGCGAAAGCCCCGTATAGAGTCTGCGTTGCGTATCCAGAACCTGCGCCAGCAATTGCACCCGCACCGGCACAGCCATCTCCGCCGCCCCCGTCGGCGTTGGCGCACGCACATCCGCCGCGTAATCGCACAAAGTTGTATCCGTCTCGTGCCCGACAGCCGAAATAATAGGAATCGACGACGCGGCCACCGCGCGTGCAACGATCTCTTCATTGAACGGCATCAAGTCCTCGAGCGATCCGCCGCCGCGCGCCACAATCAATAAATCCGGCCGCGGTAATCCGTGTTCGTGAATGGTCTGGAATCCGTTTACCGCCGCCGCCACGGCTTCTGCCGCGCCTGCACCCTGCACCAGCACCGGCCATACAATCACGTGTCTTGGCATGCGGTCCTCGAGGCGATGCAATATGTCACGGATGACCGCGCCGGTCGGCGATGTCACCACACCGATAACGCCCGGTAAAAACGGCAATTTCTTTTTGCGTGCCGCATCGAATAAGCCTTCCGCTGCCAGTCTTTTTTTCCGCTCCTCGAGCAACTTGAGAAGCGCGCCCGCCCCGGCCAGTTCCATCAAATCGATAATCAGCTGGTAATTCGACCGCGCCGGGTAAGTTGTGATTCGTCCCGTGCACACAACCTCCAGCCCTTCCTCGGGCTTTACGCTCAGTTTACTTAAAGTCCCGCGCCAGCACACCGCATCGATCGCGGCCTGCGCATCCTTGAGCGTGGAATACATATGGCCGGACGCTGCCACCGACACACGGCTGAGCTCCCCGCGCACGCGCACGTGACCGTAAGCCTCTTCCAGCGTGCGCTTGAGGCCGCCCGCCAGTTCGCTGACGGAATATTCCGGGATATTTGTCCGGGGAATGTCTTTTTCATCCATAAATGTATGATAGGATCGAACACCCGATTAACACAAGCTGGTTTTGACGCCATGGCACGCCCGATGTCCGACTATTTATATGCCGATGAAGCGGAGTGCGTCGAAGCCCTGCTCGCCGCTCTGCCCTGGGGCGAACGCCGCGCGAATGCCGTACATAAACGCGCCGTTAATCTTGTAAATCGCATTCGCGCCGGTAAAGGTGCCGGCGGCCGTGTTGAGAATTTTCTGCGCCAATATCCTTTGAGTTCCGAAGAGGGTTTATCGCTGATGACTCTCGCCGAAGCGCTGCTGCGTATTCCGGACAAGGCAACCGCCGACGCGCTGATCCGCGACAAGGTGGCAGCAACAAACTGGCTGAAATCTGTCGGCAGCGAAGATACCAGCAGCGGCAAGGGCTTTTTGAACAAGGTCGCGGGATTCGGCATGAAGATGACGCAGAAGGCGCTCGACAGCAAATTCTCGTCTTTAAGCGAGCCTCTTGTGCGCGAAGCCATGATTCAGGGCATGCGGATGATGGGCGGACAATTCGTTCTCGGCCGCGACATTGCGGACGCGCAGCGCAAATCTGCCCCCTACAAAGCCAAAGGTTACGCGATCTCCTACGACATACTGGGCGAAGGCGCACGCACCTCCGAAGACGCGGAGCGTTATTTCGAATCCTATTTCAATGCCGCGCAGTTTATCGGCAAAAACCGCGGACAGGATGAACATCCATCCGGCATGTCGGTGAAGCTATCCGCCCTGCACCCGCGCTACACCGTCTGGCAACGCGATATCTGCGTTCCCGAAATCACCCACCGCCTGCTCGATATCTGCAAGGTTGCCGCGCACTACAACATCACGCTGATTGTCGATGCCGAGGAATCGGAACGTCTCGAAATTTCACTCGAAATCATCGAAAATATTATGAAAGATCAATCTCTGCGCAACTGGAACGGTTTCGGCCTCGCCGTACAGGCTTACCAGAAACGCGGCCTGCCGCTCATTCACCGCGTTGCCGCGCTCGGTGAACAATATAACCGACGCATCAAGATGCGTCTCGTCAAGGGCGCCTACTGGGATTCGGAGATCAAACGCGCACAGGTACAGAGCCATCCCGACTACCCCGTCTTCACACGCAAGACCAATACCGATTTGTCTTATCTTGCCTGCGCCCAGACAATGTTCGCGCAGAAAGACTGGATCGACCCGCTTTTCGGTACACATAACGCCCATACCGCCGCCGCCATTATCGAAATGGGGCAGGAAGCCAAAACAAATTTTGAATTCCAGCGTCTGCACGGTATGGGGGAAAGCCTCTTCGATCTTATTTTAAAAGACAGAATCACACCGGTCAGCATCTACGCCCCCGTCGGCCCGCAGGAAGACCTGCTTGCCTATCTCGTACGCCGCCTGCTTGAGAACGGCGCCAACACATCCTTCCTGAACCGTCTCATGAACGCAGGCGAAGCTGTGGAAGATATTGTGCGTGATCCTGTGGAAAATGCGCGCAGCTCTTCTTCCATGCGGCATTCCGCCATTCTCCTGCCGCGCGACCTTTATGTGAAGGAAATGCCATTCGGGCGGCGCAATTCGAACGGGCTGGACTTGTATGATGCGGGTAACATTTCATCCCTGCTTTCGAATATGAAATCTTTTAAGAAAAATCTCACCGGCGTGCCTGACACGAATCTGCAATTGATTCCGGAAATTTTCGCGCGCGCGGGTAAGGGCTTTAAATCCTGGTCGAAAACCTCCGCCGAAGAGCGCGCCGTCGCACTGGAGCGCTATGCTCACCTGCTCGAGGAGCACCGCGATGAAATGATGGCGCTCTGCGTCTATGAGGCGCGGCGCACCATTCCCGACGCGCTGGCCGAACTGCGCGAGGCTGTCGATTTCTGCTGCTATTATGCCGAACGCGGTCGTCTTGATTTTGCAGATTCCGGCGAATCCCTGCCCAGCCCCACTGGCGAGACCAATATCCTGCATCTCGAAGGCCGCGGCGTGTTCGTCTGCATAAGCCCGTGGAATTTCCCGCTGGCTATTTTCACCGGCCAGGTTGTCGCCGCTCTCATGGCCGGCAATGCCGTAATAGTAAAACCCGCCGAGCAAACGCCTTTTATCGCAAAGCGCGCCATTGAACTCATGCATCAGGCCGGCATCCCGGAAGATGCGCTGCATCTTGTCATCGGCGACGGTAAAACCGGTGCAGCCCTGGTCGCGCATGAAAACGTGGCGGGCGTCGCCTTTACCGGTTCGACCGAGGTTGCGTGGGAAATCAACAAAACGCTCAGCAACAAGCGCGGACCCATTGTCCCGCTCATTGCCGAAACCGGCGGCTTCAACGCTATGATCGTCGATTCCTCCGCCCTCACCGAACAGGTGGTAGACGATGTGCTGATCAGCGCCTTCGGCTCCGCTGGCCAGCGCTGCTCCTCGCTCCGCGTCCTCTGCGTACAGGATGATGCCGCCCCGAAAATTCTGCATATGCTTAAAGGCGCGATGGCGGAAATTCATATCGGTGATCCGGCAGAACTCTCCACCGATGTCGGCCCGCTGATCGACCAGGATTCACTTGAAAATCTGACAAAACACCGCAAATTTCTTGACAGCTTCGCCGAATTTGTCTGCGCGGCGCCGCTCGGCGACATCATAAAAACCCAAGGCCCTTATTTTGCGCCCTGCGCCTATATCATGCCGGATCTTTCAAAACTGGATAAGGAAGTTTTCGGGCCCATTCTCCACATCATCCGCTACCGCCGCGAAAATCTCGATCAGATGATGGATGATCTCAACGTCAAGGGTTACGGCCTTACCCTCGGCGTCCACAGCCGCCTGCAGACTTTCCATGATCACGTGACATCCCGCATGCGCGCGGGCAATGTCTATATTAACCGCTCCATCATCGGCGCGGTCGTGGGAACGCAGCCTTTCGGGGGGCAGGGTCTCTCCGGCACGGGGCCCAAGGCGGGCGGTCCGCATTATCTGCCGCGTTTTGCCGCCGAGCGCATGATTTCTACCAACACCACGGCCGCTGGCGGCAACGCCTCTCTTGTGTCTTTGGGCGATTGACGCTAAAAATCATATTATGAATATTTTACTGATCGGCTCCGGCGGCCGCGAACACGCCCTCGCCTGGGCGTTGAAAAAATCAAAAAATCTTAGCGCACTCTATTGCGCGCCCGGCAACCCTGGCATCGAACAGGTAGCAGAGTGCGTTAATATCGCCGCAGATGCTCACAACGCGCTCATTAAATTCGCCAAAGAAAAGAATATCGATCTCGTATTCATCGGCCCTGAAGCGCCGCTGGTCGACGGCCTCGCCGATACAATGAAAATGGCCGGCCTAAAAGTTTTTGGCCCTTCCGCAAAGGCCGCGCAGCTCGAAGGCTCCAAGGGGTTCATGAAAGATTTCTGCGCGCGTCATAAAATTCCGACCGCCGCCTACGGCCGTTTCAAAAAAATCGAGGACACCGAGAAATTCATTCACGCACAAACCCTGCCCATCGTCATAAAAACAGACGGGCTTGCCGCTGGCAAGGGGGTGATCATCTGTCCCACTTATAACGCAGCGCTGGTCGAGGCGCGCGCCATGTTATCGGGCGCGTCTTTCGGCAAGGCCGGCACGGAAATCGTTGTGGAGAAATTTCTCGATGGCGAGGAGCTCAGCTATTTCGCCCTCTCCGACGGCAAAACCATGCTGCCTTTCGGCAGCGCGCAGGATCACAAGCGCGCTTTCAACGGCGATAAAGGCCCCAACACTGGCGGCATGGGCGCCTACTCCCCCGCACATCTAATGACACCTGAACTGGAACAGAAAATTCTGAAGCGCCTGATCCAGCCCACAATTGACGGCATGGCAAAGGACGGCAACCCTTTCACCGGCGTGCTGTTCGCGGGCATCATGGTGGTGAAAAGCGAACCCTTCCTCATCGAATATAATATCCGCTTCGGCGATCCGGAATGCCAGGCGCTGATGATGCGCCTTGAATCGAATCTCGCGGAAATTTTGCTCGCGGGCGCAGAAGGAACTCTGGAAAAAATTAAAGACAAGGTGAAATGGTCGGACGACACCGCTCTCTGCGTCATCATGGCGGCGAACGGCTATCCCGGAGCCTATACCAAAAACACGCGGATCAAAAACCTTGACGAAGCGGATCGCGTCGAAAATGTCACTATCTTCCACGCCGGCACATCCCGGAATTCCGCCGGTCATCTCATCGCCACCGGCGGCCGCGTCCTTGGCGTGACCGCGCACGGCTCCAGCGCCCGCACCGCCCAGACCCAGGCCTACAAAGCCGTCGATAAAATTAATTGGGACGGCGGCTTCTGCCGCCGTGATATCGGGTGGCGGGCGGTTAAAGCGTCTTGACGCGCTTCCCTTTAAAATAACTTTTAAGCACATCTCCGCATTCCTCTACCATTACCGGCTCCGTAACCTCCGGCCTGTGATGGCAGGTGGGCTGCTCATAGAATTTTCCGCCATGCACTACGCCGCCGCCTTTCGGATCGCCGGCTCCGAACACCAGCCGCCGTACCCGCGCGAAACTGATAACAGCCGCGCACATCGCGCAGGGCTCAAGCGTCACGAACAGATCATATTCCGGGATCCGCTGCGCCCCTGCCTGTCCGCACACATCGCGGATCACAAGAACCTCCGCATGCCCCGACGGATCGCGCAGCTCAATCGTGCGGTTCCCCGCCCGTGCTGCCACGGTGCCGGTGCGGATATCGACCAGCACGGCGCCGATCGGCACTTCATCCCGCGCCGCGGCTGCTTTCGCCTCTTCCAAAGCGAGGCGCATATAGATAATATCGCTCTCCATGACATCAGGTACCATAGAAAACATTGCCAATAAAGGGGAACGCATTGCCAAGCGCATGGCTCGCGCCGGCCTGTGCTCGCGCCGTGATGCTGAGCGCTGGATTGAACAAGGCCGCGTTTTCGTGAATGGCATAAAACTGCAAACCCCGGCCTGCGTCGTCACTGAGTCCGATGAAATCAGGGTCGACGGCAAGCCCTTGCCCGCCCCGAAAGACACGCGTCTCTTCCTCTATCACAAACCTTCCGGTCTCGTGACTACTGCACGTGATGAAATGGGCCGCACCACCGTTTTCGAAACCCTGCCGAAGGAAATGGGACGCGTCGTCAGCATCGGCCGTCTCGATCTGAACAGCGAAGGCTTGCTGCTCTTGACCAATGACGGCGAACTTGCCCGGCATCTCGAACTCCCTTCCACAGGATGGAAACGGAAGTACCGCGTGCGCGTCATGGGCACGGTCGACCCCGGCCGCCTCGAAAAGCTCGGCAACGGCATCATCATCGAAGGCGTTCGCTATAAATCTATCGACGCGAAAATCGAAGGCGGCGAACAAAAGAGCGCCAACACATGGCTGCAGGTCACACTGACCGAGGGTAAAAACCGAGAAATCCGCCGCGTCATGGAGGCGCTGGGCCTTTCCGTCAACCGCCTTATCCGTACAGCCTATGGCCCGTTCAATCTCGGCACGCTGACACCAGGCAGCATCGAGGAAGTCTATCCCGACGTTCTGCGCCACCAGGTCGGCGGTTTCTTCAGGGATAAATCATGAGAATTGTCGCCGGAAAATACGGCAGCCGCATCCTGAAGACGCCGGAAGACAACAGCATCCGCCCGACCAGCGATAAAATCCGCGGCGCCATCTTTAACATGTTGCGTAGCAGAGGCGCCGTTGATGGCGCGCATGTGTTGGATGTTTTCTGCGGCACCGGCGCGCTCGGTCTTGAAGCGCTCTCGCAGGGCGCTGCTTTTTGCACCTTCATCGACAATGACAAGATTGCACTGGATCTTACCAGGCAGAACGTGGGTACGCTGGGCGCCGGGAATGATTCTGATTTTATCCTGCGCGATGCGCGCAATCTGGGTCCACGCCCGGAATTTATTTCCCGCGCCGAACTTGTGTTCCTCGACCCGCCTTATAATAAGAACCTAGCCGGGCCTTCATTGATCAACCTGGCAGAGCAGGGTTGGCTGGCCCCCGGCTGTATCTGCGTTCTCGAGACAGAAAAAAATCACGCGCACGCATTAATGGCAAATTTTGAAATGCTGGATGAAAGAACCTACGGCGATACGAAAGTTACTTTGTCGGCATTTTCACAAACCGGCTGAGCGGGCTGTTCAACGTGATGTAATGCATCGCCTTGCGCAAAGACAAAGTCGATTTCTCGACATAGGACAGCCCAAAAAATTTATTCACCAGAGATGCCCATAGCGGGCTGATCGAAAGACTGAGTGCAATGACCGCGATGATGATCTTGTAGCTTTCATTGTCGAAAATGCCGCTGGCCAGCGCCGCCGCCGCAAGGATGAAAGAGAACTCCCCGATCTGCCCGATGGAAAGGCCCGTGACGAAGCAATAGCGCCACCGCTCTTGCGGCAGAAAAAATTTCAGGATCAGGATCGAAATCACCGTCTTGAAAAACATCGTGCCGAACAGCAGCAGCAGGATCAGTTTGAAATGCTCGGCAATGACCTGGAAATCGAGCAACATGCCGATAGACAGGAAAAACACCATGATCATGACGCTTTGCATCGGCTCGATCTTGGGCAGAACTTTTTCCTTCGAATAACTATTTCCGATGACAAGGCCGGACAGGAATGCGCCAAAGGCCGGCGAGAGGCCGGCAATCTGCGACAGCGCCGCCGCGAGGAAACACCACGCCAGCGCCGCCACGGGGATAAGATCCTTATGCTGCTCCACGCTTTTTTCGAATAGCAGATGCACCTTCTTTTTTCGCGACAGGAACAGGATGGTAATGATGAGAATGCCAAGGGCCGCGACGAGACGCAGCAGGAAATCCATATTGAATGCCCCGCTCGTGCCCAGCGCATTCGTGAGCATGATCATCGGCACGAACAGCAGATCCTGCGTGATCAGGACGCTGATGGCGATCTGCCCGGCGAGCGACTGCATGAGGTCCGTATCCATCAGCAGCTTGACGGCCACCGCCGTGCTGGAAAGTGAAAGAATGAACCCGTAAACTATTTTTTCTTGGAAGCTGAGATCCATCAGGAATCCGAGCGCAAAAGTAAGCGCGATACTCAATCCCGTCAGCCCCAGCGTCACCGACAGCGCCAGCTTGTAAGTCTTGCGGAAAGCCTTGATCGGCATTTCCATACCGAGGATGAACAACAGCAGAATCACACCCAGCTCGGCCATGAAGCTGATCTGGCTTTCATCGCCGATCAGGCCCAGCATGGCTGGTCCGATGACCACGCCGGCCAGCACGTAGCCGACAATCGGCTGCTGTTGCAGACGGCTCAGGAACACCGCGGCCAGTGTGGCCAGCATGATCACAAGCGCAATATCAAGTAGGTGGTAACCCATTTAAATCCTCAGAAAATCCTTATACCAGTATGCCAGCATATATAAGCCCGCTCAGCAAAAACCCGAGCGCGATGCGGTAAATTCCAAACACCTTGAACGTATAGCGCGCCAGAAATTTCATCAACCAGTGAATGACAGCCAGTGCTGCAAAAAAGGTGACCGCGAGGGCCATGAAAGCTTCACCGGCCAGCGCCATGTCCGCGCTTTCAATCAAGCGCAGCGCGCCCATCGCCCCGGCTGCGGCTGTTGCAATCGTAGACAACAAAAACGAAAAACGCGCGGCCTCTATTCTCGAAAATCCCTGCTGCCGCGCCGCCGTCATGGTAATGCCCGACCGGCTGGTACCGGGCACAAGTGCCAGCATTTGCGCAAAACCAATAATGAGTGCGTCTTTCAGCCCCATGCCGGACAACGCGCGGCCTTGCGGCATCCGCGCATCCACCCACCACAGCAATGCGCCGAACACCGGCAGCGTAAATGCCACGACATAGGCGGAGCGCATCCATTGCGGCTCCCAGAATTCCAGCGCCAGCCCGGCGAGCAGGACGGGCACGGAACCCGCTACCAGGAAAAATGCCAGCCTGCGGTCAGCTTCACTGCCCGGCGCGTCCTTGTGCTTGAGAGTGAGATTGAGCACAGCCACCGCCATACGCCCCAGATCCTTGCGGTAATATACCACCACCGCCAGCAAGGTACCGACATGCACGGCAAGATCCATGATCAGGGACTGCCCCCAGAGATCCTCCTGCGTCGTGTTCCATATTTCATGCAACAGCACGAGATGCCCGCTCGAGCTGATCGGCAGGAACTCGGTGGTGGCCTGCACAAGGGAAAGAATTAAAATATGAAAAAGGGGCATGGGCGGAAGACCTTGATTTTTTCGCAGCTTAAATGAAAATAGACCTATGGTCTATCTCGTTGGCATTACAGGTTTAATGTGCGGCTTCGCCTTCGGGCAAATGATTTTATATTTTATGCTGCGCCACCGCCCGCGCGAGGATCTGCTTCAGGACCGCGCGCTCAAATGGAAATACGGCACCTTTAACTGGCTGCTTGCTTTTGCCGGCGCTTATTCTTTTATTGCGATTTACCGGGATTATTTCACCGCGCCTTGATCTTTGCGTGGTCCCGCCTAGTATCTGTGGCTTTGGTAGAACAAATTATAAACAAGGAGATATCATGCGTCTGGTTTCTTTAATGGCCATTGGCTTTTCTGCGTTGTCTTTTTCATCTCCCGCGCACGCCGAGCTTGAAAAATACGTCTTCGACAAACCACATACGCAGGTTTTTTTCGAAGTGAACCATCTCGGCTACGCACAATCGTTCGGTAAGTTCCTCGATTACAGCGGCGAGCTGATTCTCGATGAAAAAAATCCCGCCGCCTCGTCCGTCAATGCGACCATTCCTGTTGCCAGCCTCGACATGGGCGACAAGACATGGAATGAACATCTCTCGGCCGAAAAATATTTCGACGTCGCGAAATACCCTGCCATGACCTTCAAGAGCACAAAGGTGAATGTGACGGGCGAACACACCGCCGATGTTACAGGCGACTTGACCCTGCGCGGCGTGACCAAGCCTGTTATGCTGAAAGTCACACATAACAAATCGGGCAAACACCCGATGATGGACCGCATGGAGGCAGGATTTTCCGCCACCGCTACCATCAAACGCTCCGAATTCGGCATGAGTGAAGGCATTCCCTTTGTCAGTGACGAGGTGAAAATCCGCCTCGAGGTCGAAGCTTATAAGGAAGACAGGGCCGCGGAAGGTACAGGCAATAAATAAGTGCGCTTGAAAAATACACAAGGCGCTTATGGCCTCGTAGCACGAAGTTTCCACTGGATAACAGCCCTGATTATTCTCGGGCTTTTATCCGTGGGGTTTTATATGGCGGATATGGATGTCAGCCCGGATAAATTCAAACTCTACTGGCTGCATAAATCTTTCGGCATCCTCGTGCTGATTCTGGTCGCCGGGCGCATTCTCTGGCGCATCTCCAATCCGAAGGTCGAACATCTCGCCACGCACAAGACATGGGAACGGCATCTCGCCGATGCTGCCCATGTTTTTCTCTACCTGCTGATCATCGCCATGCCGCTCTCCGGCTGGCTGATGTCCTCGGCCGGGGATTTCCCGGCAGAATTTTTTGGCTTTTTTTCGCTGCCCGTTATCGTGCCGAAAAACGAATCCCTATTCCATATATTCCGTGACACGCACGAAATTTTCGCACTGCTCATCATCGCCGTTATCGACCTTCATGTGGCCGGTGCCCTTAAACACCATTTTATCGACCGTGACGGCACCCTGCAGCGCATGACGTTTGCAAGGCTCGGCCTTACCGGCGGCCTGTTCCTGGCGTGTATTGCCGGAATCCTGCTCGCCAGCCCGGTTGTAATTTATACTTACAATGAACTGAAGCCCGAAGCCGCTTTGGAAAATGCCGCCACGTCCCTACCCACAACTCCCACGCCGGGAGAGATGACATCGTCAGCCCCCGCCTGGGGCATCGACCTGCAAAAAAGCGCCATCCATTTCGACGCCACGCAATATGGCAAGACATTTTCCGGCTTTTTTAAAATTGCCGGTGGCCGGATTTTCTTTGATTCTGAAAAAATGGCGGGGAATCGCGTCGCCATTGATATTGATATTGCCAGCCTTGAAACCGGCAACGGTGACCGCGATACGCAAGCGCAATCGTCCGATTGGTTCAACCAGAAGGAATTCCCGCACGCGCATTTCGCGGCGGACCGTTTTGAAAAACTATCGCCCGGGAAATACAGGGCGCACGGCGCAATTACACTGAGAGACAAAACCCTGTCACTCTCATTTCCCTTCGCACTTGAGATTACCGGTGACACGGCGCATGTCATCGCGACGCTCCATCTGAACCGCCTTGATTTCGGCGTGGGTCAGGGTGAATGGGGGGAAACCGATATCATCGGCAACCCCGTTTCCCTACGCCTCGATGTAACTTCTGTGCGTGAATAATTGTCCGGAAATGATTCGCCTGTTCGTTTAGGAACCTATGGTCTAGGCTGGGGAATCATGAGAACACTTTTTCATATGTGGCTGCATCCGTTTTCACGGAAAGTGCGGGTTATGCTGGCCGAAAAAAACCTGGATTTCGAGCTGCAGATTGAAAAAGTCTGGGAGCGACGCACGGAATTCCTCACCCTCAACCCCGCCGGCGACGTGCCGGTCCTGGTGGAAGACGATGGCACCACCCTCGCCAACTCCCAGGTCATTTGCGAATATCTCGAAGAAGTTTACCCTGACATCAACCTGCTCGGCCGTGACCCGGTTCAGCGCGCAGAAACACGCCGCCTCGTCAGCTGGTTCGATATGAAATTCAACCGCGAGGTGACGGAAAATCTTCTCGGCGAAAAACTGATGAAGCGTTTTCTCAAACTGGGCGAACCGAATGCGGCCGCTATCCGCGCCGGTCAGGCCAATATTCATTACCATCTGGATTACATAGGTTTCCTCACGGAAAAACGCGCATGGCTGGCAGGCGACGAACTCTCACTTGCCGATATTGCCGCTGCCGCGCACCTCTCCGCCATTGATTACATCGGCGACGTGCCGTGGGAGGAGCATGAAGCCGCCCGTGTCTGGTACGGAAAGGTCAAGGCGCGACCCAGCTTTAAGCCGCTTCTGGGCGAACGCATCCCCGGCTTTGTGCCGTCGGGACACTATGAAGATGTCGAATCCTGATAAATTTCGGCCTTCTTTTTTAATTCCGCTTTAATATCGCCGAAAAAGTTATAAATTAATTGCTGGAAAATCCATTTTGAAGGATTTCGCGGCGAAAATGACCGTTTCCGAGAACCGTCTCGCAGAATACTTTTAAGGTATTTGAGAAACGGAAGCGCAGGAAACGGTCATTTGCAGCCCGAAAGACAAAAAATTTGAAAAAGCTCTTTTGTTTCGGCTACGGCTATACATGTGACTATCTCGGCCATGCACTGATGCCGCAGGGGTGGGCAATTGCCGGCACCACCCGCGACCGGGAAAAACGTGATTCACTCCGCGCCCGCAATGTCGAGGCCCATCTTTTCGATTATGACCATCCACTGCCTGACCCGCTTTTTGTCCTTAAAGGCACAACCCACCTCCTGATTTCCACCCCGCCCGACGATGAAGGGGATCCTGTTTTCGGCATGTTGTACGCCGAAGCCGTCGCCAGCCTGCCTGAACTGGAATGGATCGGGTATCTCTCCACCACCGGCGTCTATGGCGACCGCGACGGCGGCTGGGTCGATGAAACATCGGAACTGCGCCCATCTTCCCGCCGCGGCTCACGCCGCATCCGCGCCGAGAAGCAATGGCTCTCCCTGAATGAATATAACAACATACCGGTGAATGTATTCCGCCTCGCCGGCATTTACGGTCCAGGCCGCAGTGCACTCGATTCCGTGCGCGCCGGCGTCGCGCGCCGTATCAACAAACCGGGCCATGCTTTCGGACGCGTTCATGTCGAGGATATTGCTCAGGTTTTAGAGGCCGCGATCAAAAACCCGCACCCGGGCGCGACCTATAATGTCTGTGACGACATGCCCGCGCCAAGCCACGAGGTCATTGCTTATGCCTGCGAACTTCTGAACCGCCCCGCCCCGCCGCTGGTCGATTTCGAGGAGGCCAATCTCGCGCCGATCACGCGCAGCTTCTACATGGATAATCGCCGCATCAAAAACGACAAGATTAAATCAGAACTGGGCGTGAAACTGAAATACCCGGATTTCAAAGCCGGCCTGCGCGCCTGCCACGAAGCGGAAAACTATGCGGTCTCTATGTTTAAAACGGGAACTTATGCCGAGAGCGGCGGCGATTAAGAATCTTTTGCGAACTCATAGACTAATATCCAAATCGGCATGTCTTGCGGAGACAGGTATAGCACCCTCATAAAACTCTACTTCAGCAACTGGATCCCGCATGATGCGCTGACACGCCGGGAGGTTTGGATTATTTGCCAATAAAAGATCCCCGCGGCAAGCTGCGGGGTATTAAACCCGAAAGAGATTCAATTATTTAGATTGCTGAAAAGAAGAAACGCTCCGGCCCTGAAAGGGGTCAGGCTTTTTTCTTTTCCACGGCCACGAACGGCAATTTCACCGTCACGCTCGTACCGACATCCAGCATCGATTCAATCTGCAGGCTGCCGCCATGCATCTCCACCAGCTCTTTCGTGATGGCAAGGCCGAGACCCGACCCTTCATGGTCTCGCGTATAATGTGAAAAGACCTGCTCGAACGGCTTGGTGATGGAGGCCAGCTTGTTGGCCGGGATGCCGATACCGTTATCTGAAACCTTGATCAGGACGAATTCGCCGCGCGTCTGCATTTCAATGGAAATCTTGCCGCCGCTCTTGGTGAATTTCACGGCATTCGATAACAGATTGAGCATGACCTGCAACACCGCCCGGCGGTCGGCAATAATCTGCAGAGTATCATCCATCGTACCTTCGAAGTTGAGGCGCACATTTGCGTCTAATGCCTTGCCCTCGATCATGTGTGCGGCAAGCCGCACTGTCTTGGTGATATTGACCGCCTCGAGATCGAGCTCGTATTTCCCGGCTTCCATTTTCGACATATCGAGAATGTCACTGATCAGGTCGAGCAAGTGCTCACCGCTTTTATGAATGCCCTGGATATATTCAACATATTTTTCATTACCGACGGGCCCCAGCATTTCCTTGAGCATCACGTCGGAAAATCCGATCACGGCGTTCAGCGGTGTGCGCAACTCATGGCTCATATTGGCCAGAAATTGCGTCTTCGCCGCATTCGCGCGCTCGGCCCCTTCTTTAGCCGCTTTCAGGTCGCGCTCATAGAGCATGCGTTCTGTCATGTCCTGCATGATGCCGTAGAGCGCGATGACTTCCCCGGTTTCATTCGTGGCGCAGCGGCCTTCGCAACGTATGTAACGCGCGTCACCATCCGGGTGCAGTGCACGGAATTCCATGTCGTAATCATTTTCCTCGATGATGGCGCGCTGGAACGCCTGATGGACGCGCGGCATGTCGCGCTTGTGAATCAGCTGCGCCATGGTTTCCAGAGACGGTTTGAAACTCTTGCTCACCCCAAATATGCGGTACAGCTCGTCCGACCACTCAAAAGCATCAACACCCAATGTCCAGCGCCAATGGCCCATTCGTCCGATCGATTCCGCCTGCTGCAATTGCTTTTCGCGCGCGGTTAAAGCCAGCTCCTGCGCCTTGATCGATGTGACGTCGCGCCCCGAATAATACAGGGTTTCGCCCTGCTGGCACTGGCGCCATTCAATCCAGCGCTGTGATCCGTCCGGCGCGATGATGCGCGCCGCGAAATCCATGCACAGCGAATGATCGCGCCGCGTGTCGAAGCTCGTGGTCTGGATCGTGTTGCGGATATAGGGTTTGTCCTCCGCGTGGAACAATTCGATAAAATTCATGCCGCGCGGACGCTCCACCAGTGTGCCGTAGATATTTTCGAAAACCGGGTTGACCTGCAGGATCTCGTGCGACAGCGCCGTCATCAGCATGATATCCTGCGACATCGCGTAAAACTGTTCGAGTTCGAGCTCCGGTTTTGCTTCCGGCTCTTCAATCCGCGATCCGATCAGGTAGCGCTGTTCATCCGGTGCATTCAGCCATTCAAAATGAAAATTGAAACTCTGCGCCCCGTCCGGCAGCGTGATGCGGTAAGCACCGGGATTAAGCGCGCTGACATTGCCTGCGCCCAGCAAAGCCAGGATATTGTCGGCGGGCAAAACGCCGCCGCATAACTCATGGAAAGCCGGGCTGGCATAAACAATCGACCCGTCCTCACGCGCGGCAATGCGCGGCGCGCCTTCATCCGGAAAGGATGAAGGAAAGATTTCTTCCGGGCCTTTAATCTTTTTTGTCAGAGAAAACATGGATGATGGATACTAAGGTGAAACTGAAATATCCATATCATAGATTAATGGATTATGAAATAGAAATGGTAGAAAATCTGGAAATTTTGTCATTGCGAGAAGGCTGAAAGCCGGCGAAGCAATCCACTTTTAAAAGAAAGTGTGGATTGGTTCGCTACCGCACGCAATGACGGATTAATTAATGCGCGTACTTGACGCTGCACCCGTAAGCTTCCGTCTGCGACGTGGCCACCGGTCTTGCCGCCTTAAGATCGGCCAGCGCCGCAAGCACATAATTCTTTGCCGTATCAAGCCCTTCGGCTTTTGGAGTCGGGTGGTCGTCGATCGCGCCCGCATAGGCCAGCGTGCCGTCCTTGTCGATTACGAACATGTGCGGCGTGGTTTTGGCGCCGTACAAGGTTCCAATCGCACCGCTTTCATCGAGGACTTTATGCGTCGGCAAAGCCTGCGCCTCATCCATGATTTTCTGCGCCTCTTCATTCATCACATGCCCCTGCAGGCCGGGGGCGGAGGACACGATCGTAACCCACACGCCGCCGTCATCGGTTACGGTCTTCTGGATTTTCTGCATATTGCCGGTACCGTACTGGTTCACGACGAACGGGCACTGGTGGTTGGTCCATTCCAGCACGACATATTTGCCCTTCTGACCACTGAGCTTGAAAGCCTGGCCTTTAATGTCGGTGACGGTAAAATCAGGCGCCATCTTGCCGACGTCCGGCGCGGCCTGCGCCGGAACAGCGAGTATGAGAAGGCTTAATGTATAAAGAGCGAGTTTTTTCAAGGGTCAGTCTCCTGTGTGAATCAATTATCCAGTGTTGATGTTACGAGCCCCGGCGTCAGGACCTGCGGCAGAATTTTTGCCTCCGGCCTGTTTTCCCCGCCTGCTTCACGGGGCCCGTAATAAACATAAAGGGGAACGCCGCTGCGTCCATATTTTTTTAGATATTCCGTAATCGCAGGATCTTCATTGGTCCAGTCGCCGATCAGATATTTCACATTGTGGTCCGCAAAAGCCTTGCGCGTGCTCTCTATATCGATCGACGTCGCGTGGTTGAACTTGCACGTAATACACCATGCCGCCGTCATCTCGGTGAAAATCGGGTTGTTGCCGCCCAGGTATTCATCCAGCTTCTGCGTGCTGAAGGCTTCGCCGAACTGCGTTTCATTATGCGATGCCGGCCACGGCAGAAGATACACCGCACCGCCCACAGCTGCCACGACAACTATGATTTTCACAAAACGCCAGGCACGCGTCAAGGTAATCTGCCGCAGCGCCCATAACGCAAACGCCAGTAATAACCCGCCGAGAAGAATTTTCAGCACCGCCATTTCATCTGTCTGCTGCGCCAGCACCCACACCAGCCACGCAGCCGACGCCAGCATCGGGAAAGACAGCGCCTGCCGGAATGTTTCCATCCAGTGCCCCGGCCGCGGCAGGATTTTCTGCAGGGCCGGCACAAAGCTCAAAAATAAATAGGGCAGCGCCAGCCCGAAACCAAGCGCGGCGAAAACCGCCAGCGCCGCCGCGGCCGGCTGCACCAGTGCATAACCGATCGCCACCCCCATGAACGGCGCCGTGCAGGGCGTCGCCACCAGTGTTGCCAGCACGCCCGTGAAAAATGAATGCCTGTAGCCTTCACCGCGCGTGAAATGCGAGCCTGCATTGGCAAAACGCCCGCCGATCTCGAACAGGCCGAGCAGGCTGAGCCCTATAAGGAGAAAAAGATACGCAAGGCCGCCGATCACCAGCGCGTTCTGCAACTGGAAGCCCCAGCCGATCTGCGTGCCGCCCGCGCGAAGCGCAATCAGCACGCCGGCCATCGCGATAAAGCTGAGCATGACACCGGCTGTGTAACTGATCCCGTGCCAGCGCACCCGTACACAATCCCTGTTCACGGCTTCGACAAGGCTCAGCGCCTTGATCGACAAAACCGGGAACACGCAGGGCATAAGATTGAGAACCAGCCCGCCGAGCACCGCCAGGATCATAATTCGCCACAATTCCATCGGGGCATTTTCATCGGCGGCAGGAAGAGTCGCTATTTTATTTTCCGCCGGGCCGGGGCGTGCGGTAAAACTGTAAGCCCTGCGCGCGCCATTCTCGCTGTAAGTCACCACGCCTTCGAAATTTCCCGTTTCCGTCAAAAGCCGCGTCCCGCGCGCCTGCTTCAGGACACTATGATCCCCTTCGCGCTCTACAGTGGCGGTGGCCGTATTTTCAACCAGCCCCCATTCGGCCGGGAAAAATTCGGCGTCTGCAAATTCACCTGCTGCATCTTTTAAATGCAGGCGTAAATCTCCGCCCTTTTCATTATATGTCACCTTCCACGGCGCTTCTTCCGGCACCAGCGCCAGCGCCCCATCGAGGGATTCGCTTTTTGTGGCCCTGTCATTGTTCAATGTAATTTCGTAGACGCCGCTTTCGGGAATGCATTCTTCCTTGCACACCAGCACATCGATGGCAGCGCTCAATGTAATCACGCCGCCGCGAAAATCCCCCGGTGCTTTTATGGTCTGCAGCAACACAGCATGATCGCTGTACCCGTAATTCAGCAGCGGCCCGTAAGGCAGCCGGTGCGGCGCCGGCCAGAGGATCTCGCCCGCGGAAAATCCTTCCGGCAGTGTCCACTCCACGCGCGGCGGCACGCCGGAGTCCCCGGGATTCTTCCAGTAGGTGTGCCAGCCCGGCTCGATCAACTGCTCGATGCCGATCCGGATCCCCCCGCCCGGCTCGATGCGCGCCTTTTCAGGAATAAGCCTGATCTGCACCAGCCGTTCAGGCAGGTTATCTTCCATGGCCTGCACGGGGCCCATAAAACATAACAGCGATAAAAGCACCAAAAGAGCGGGAATACGCACGAAAAAAGCCTTTCCTGGAAGAAGCCGTCAAAGCCTCTGCTTCTATTTTAGCGTTTCACAGGTTAAAAATATAGGTATGAACGCAAACACCCCCCCTCTTCTATGGAACCCGTCCGAAACCGGCGCCCGGAACTCCCGCCTCGCGGACTTCAAACGCGCCATCGAAAAGCAATGCGGGCACGCTTTCGGCGCCTGCGATCAAAACGGCTATGAAGAATTGCTCAACTGGTCGGTCGAACAGCCGGAAAAATTCTGGGACTCTGTCTGGAATTTTTGCGGCATCACCGGCGAACGCGGCAAAACCGTCCTCGAAAAAAGCCCGGCTGTGCCATGGGCGCGATTCTTCCCGGATAGTAAAATCAGCTATGCCGAAAATATTTTAAAACACGCACAGGAAAATCCGTCCGCCCCCGCTATCATCGCGAGGCTGCAGGGCGGCGAGGACCGCGTCATTACGGGAAAAGATCTTTGCGACCAGGCCAGCCTCTGGCAACAGGCTCTGATCCGCGCCGGCATAAAAGAAAGCGACCGTGTTGCTGTTTATCTGCCGAATATTCCTGAAACCATTTTCATTCTTCTCGCCGCCTCCAATATCGGCGCGGTCTTTTCTTCGGCAGGCATGGAGATGGGCGCTGCTGACCTTATAAACCGGTTAAGCCAGGTTAAACCAAGCATCCTGATCGCCGCCGACGGTTATATTCACGGGCGTAAAACCATATCGCGCATGGATGTCATCGTCCGCGCGGAAGCCGAAATCCCCGGCCTCATGGAAACCGTTGTGATCAATTTTACCGAAAGCACTACGCCGCGGATGGATTTTCTGGACGGTCTCAAAGCCGCGCCATTGACCTTCACGCGCCGCGCTTTCAACCACCCGCTTTATATTTTGTTTTCCTCAGGCTCGACCGGGAAACCGAAATGCTTCGAGCATTCCACCGGCGGCATTTTGCTCAAACATCTCTGCGAGCAACAGCTGGGCAGCGATATAAGCGAAAACGACCGCGTCTTCTACCACGCGACGCCCAGCTGGATGATGTGGAACTGGCTGGTCAGCGTGCTCGCCTCGGGCGCCGCGATTTTGCTCTACGAAGGAAACCCTGCGCACCCGGATTCTTACGCACAGTGGGATTTCACCTCCCGGAACAACTGCACCCATCACGGCACCGCCGCCCCCGTCATCCTCAGCTGGGCGAAAAGCGGCATCGCCCCGAAAGATAAATACGATCTCGCGCCGCTGCGCATGATCCTCTCCACCGGCGCCGTCCTGCCCGCGCAGGGATTCGCTTTCATCCATGAAAATATCAAATCCAGCGTCAAAATCTCCTCTATCGCCGGCGGCACCGATATTGTCGGCTGTTTCTTCGGCGGCAATATGTTCACGCCCACTTACGCCGGCCAGATCAACGGCCCTATGCTGGGTATGGATATCAAGATCCTGGATGATGACGGTAATGAAATTAAACCGGGCGAAACCGGCGAGCTTTGCTGCCTCAATCCTTTCCCCTCCATGCCGCTGCGTTTCCTCGATGACGAAGGCAGCGAACGCTACAAAGCTGAATATTTCGATCACTATCCGGACAAACATATCTGGCGCCACGGTGATTCCGTGCAGAAAACCTTGGAAGGTCAGTACATCATCATCGGCCGCTCCGACGCCACGCTCAACCAGAACGGCGTCCGTATCGGCACCGCCTCCATCTACGACCAGCTAGCGCCTTTTAATGACCAAATCAGGGATGCCGCCGCTGTCGATTTCATCCGGCCCGACAATCAACAGGCCATTACGATTTTATTCCTCGCCGTCGTCAACCCGGACCGGCCTCTAGATCCCGAACTGCAGAACAACATCCGCAACGCTATTAAATATAATGTCACACCCTATGCGATACCAACGGAAATTATTGCCGTTCCTGATATTCTCAAAACTCCCAACGGCAAAAAAGCGGAAGTGGTGATGAAAAAACTTATTAATGGAAAATCGATTCCGAATGCTTCACTCTACGGCGAAAATCTTCTAAAGTTCTATGAGAATTACGGACAGGTCCATAAGAACAAATACGGCTAACCTATAATCTCGAAGCGCATGACAAAAAGTTTTTTGGCAAAATTCTCGAACAAGCTTTTTTCTTCTGGATTTTTGAATCGGCTGGAGAAAGCCGCCTTATAAAAATCGCCCGGACCGACCGGCGGTATATAGTTGGGAATGATTTTATACCGGCCTTTTGCCCAGGGTATGGCCGCTGCAGCCTCAAGGCACGTCTGTTTGGCGGCGGTATAAATGTCTTGGTTTGTTAAGCCGTTTTTTTCCGCCAGCACCGCCTCAAGTCTAGCGCAAATTTCCTGTGCAATCGAAAACTCCAGCATGAGCGATATTTGCTTACGTGTATGGCCTGACTCCTGTTGCAGGATTTCCACAACTGCTTTTTGATTGGCCGGATTCAGCCATTCATGACTCAGTCTTTGAATAAAATGATTCGCAGCATCGCCTGACAGGGCGAGGGGTTCTATTTTATTCATAATGCCTATCCTAAATAGGCTTAAACAATATGTCAAATATTTTAAGCTTTATAAGATCAGAACTTTGGCTATAAATCCCCATGGCTTCCTACCAATACGTCTACGTCATGAAGAACCTGACCAAGGCCTACGGCAATGGGAAGAAAGTTCTCGAGGACATCACGCTGCAATTCCTGCCCGGCGTGAAAATCGGCGTGCTCGGCCCAAACGGCTCTGGTAAATCTACTCTGCTGCGCATCATGGCCGGCAAGGACAAGGAATTCATGGGTGAAGCCTGGACCGCCGAAGGCGCGCGCACCGGCTACCTTGAACAGGAGCCGCACCTCGCTCCCACAAAGACCGTGCGCGAAAACGTGCTCGAAGGCATGGCCCCGATTAAGGCCATGGTCGACCGCTTCAACGAGATCAGCGCGCTAATGGGCGAAGACGGCGCCGACTTCGACGCGCTGATGGCCGAGATGGGCGAGCTGCAGGAAAAAATCGACGCCGCCGACGGCTGGGAACTTGATCGCACGATCGAAATCGCCATGGATGCGCTGCGCTGCCCGCCCGGCGAGGCGAAGATCGACAAACTTTCCGGCGGCGAAAAACGCCGCGTCGCGCTCTGCAAACTCCTTCTCGAAAAACCTGATCTGCTTTTACTCGACGAGCCGACCAACCATCTGGATGCCGAAAGCGTCGCCTGGCTGCAGCGCCACCTTGAGGATTACAAGGGCACGGTCATCATGATCACCCACGACCGTTACTTCCTCGACAGCGTGACGGGGTGGATTTTGGAGCTTGATCGCGGCAAAGGCATCCCGTATGAAGGAAATTATTCCGCCTACCTGAAAGCCAGGCGCAAGCGTTTGGAACAGGAATCACGCGAGGAAACCGCGCGCCAGAAAACATTGGATCGCGAAATGGAATGGATGGGCAAAACGCCCGAAGGGCGCCGCAAAAAGTCCAAGGCTAGAATCGCATCCTACGAACAGCTCCTCGCCGAAAGCGAAAGCCAGACGCGCGCCACAGCGCAGATTGTCATCCCTACGCCGCCGCGCCTCGGCGATCTTGTCATCGAGGCGATAGATATTTCCAAGGGCTACGGCGATGCGTTGCTCATCGAAAATCTCTCATTCCGCCTGCCGCCGGGCGGCATTGTCGGCGTCATCGGCCCGAACGGCGCCGGCAAGACGACATTATTCCGCATGATCACCGGCCAGGAAAAACCGGACTCGGGTACATTCAAAGTCGGTGACACCGTCAAGCTCGGCTATGTCGATCAGAGCCGCGACTCGCTCGATGGCGATAAAAATGTCTGGGAGGAAATTTCAAACGGCGAGGACATCATCAAGCTCGGCAAGATTGAAATGCAGAGCCGCGCCTACGTTTCCGCCTTCAACTTCCGCGGCCCCGACCAGCAGCAGAAAGTCGGAAACCTCTCCGGCGGCCAGCGCAACCGGGTCCACCTTGCCAAGATGCTCAAATCAGGCGCCAACGTTATCCTGCTCGATGAACCCACCAACGATCTCGACACCGAAACTTTATCGGCCCTCGAAGAGGCGCTGGAGAATTTCCCCGGCTGTGCCGTCGTTATTTCCCATGACCGCTGGTTCCTTGACCGCCTCGCCACCCACATGCTGGCCTTCGAGGGCGACTCCCAGGTCGTCTGGTTCGAGGGCAATTACGAGGATTACGAGGCCGACCGCAAGCGCCGCCTCGGCATGGAGGCCGACCAGCCGCACCGCATCAAGTACAAACCCCTCCGCCGCGCACGTTAATTACCCTAATTTCTGTTGTTAGATTTCAAAAAAAATGCTAATTAACTCTTATTATAACAAACAGGAGCGGCAATGTTAGGATTTGGATGGCTTCAAGCAAAATTTCGCGATCGTGAAATTAAAAAACGTGAGGAAGAACGAGATGAGCTAATAAACTCATTAGCTGCAATACCTTCAAGCAATACACTTATAAAACTTGTCAGAAACCACAAAACAGACGCTTTGATTTTCGAACCTGTAAAAAGTGCTCTTTCAACAGTAGCGGCAAGCAATATTGAAGAATTTCAGGAAATGATCGCTGCTGTTATAACAAATGCAACGCGTCCGAAGGCCGAGTTGGATATGGTAGGTGCACCTGCGACAGACTACAATATTGCTTATCTTACATTCATAGCAAAAGATGTCTTTGCCGAACAGGACGCCCTTAAAGAAAATCCGGAAGCTCAGGCTCTTGCACAGCTCGCAGCAGAAACTTGCTGGAATGCTGTTTCAGAAATCCTACATGAAAAAGGCCAAATTTCAGACACTCAAAAAGAAATGACATGCCTGATAGACGACGTTAAACCCCTTTTGAAAGGCCTCGTTCTTGTGCGTAAACACCATGAAGACGAATTAACTCGCGCGCAGGCTAGATAGTGTAGTCACGAGATATTGGCCCAGAGTGCGATGCATCTTATGTGGACGGCGGCGAGGAATGATTTTGTGTTTTTGGCGTAGCGGGTGGCGATGCCGCGCCAGCGTTTCAGGTGCAGGAA
>JBQTJN010000014.1:0-37014 GCA_052387095.1 Alphaproteobacteria bacterium | reverse complement strand
TAACGGGGTAAGAGGTCGTTTTAAAATTTCACCTTTTGTTTCATTAGGAAGAGCAATTGTAATATGCAAGCCCTGCGTGTTTACTCCCGTTGCTGCTTCAGTTTCTTCTCTTTCACCGGTTTTTCCGAGAAGCCTGTTGAAGAATCTGCCTGCATTTAGTGGTTGTTCTTCTTTTTCTGCGTTACTCATTTTTTTCTTCTCCCAAGATGTTGTGAGTTACTCTAGATTATACATAATTATAAGTCAAGCCTGATTTATAGATATTCATACATTTATTTACACATTGCAACAATATTATAATTATCTAATATAAATCAATAATTTACCACATCATCGCCTATTTTTTTAATACAGCGGTTCTTTATTTTGCTAAGTTTTTCTCCAGCTCATTAACGGGATTCTCAATGTTCTCTCCCTTCGAACGCATGGTGGCGTGGCGGTATCTCCGGTCCCGGAAAGCCGAGGGCTTTGTATCGGTCATTGCCGGCTTCTCGTTTCTCGGCATCATGTTGGGCGTGGCGACGCTGATCATCGTCATGTCGGTGATGAACGGTTTCCGCCTTGAACTTTTCAACCGCATCCTCGGCCTCAACGGCCATATGAATATCTATTCGAAACAGGGGCCGCTCTACGATTACGATTACTACCGCAGCCAGGTCACGCCGATCGAAGGAGTCAACTACGTAACGCCGGTTATCGAGAGCCAGGCTTTGGTATCTAAAAACGGCGTTGCCGGCGGCGTGCTGGTGCGGGGGCTGAGCGAAGCCGACTTCGAGGCGCGCCCTATTCTTAAAAATGGCGTTGTCGATGGCAAGCTTGAAAGCTTTGGCGAAAACCGCGTCGCCATTGGTACGGTGCTGGCGGAAAAATTCAACCTGCATCCCGGCGACACGCTCACGCTTACATCGCCGCAGGTGAAAAGCACGCCCTTCGGCTCCATGCCGCGCCAGCGTATCTATGAAATCGCCTTCATTTTCGATGCCGGCATGTATGAGTATAATAGCGGCTTCGTCTTTATGCCGCTTGAAACCGCACAGATTTTCTTCCAGATGCCGAACGGCGTCTCCAGTCTTGAAATTTTCGTTACTAACCCACAGGCGCTCGAAGTTATGCGCGCAAAGATCGCGGGCGCTTTGGATGGGCGCGCGGAAATCTATGACTGGCGCGACAGCAACAAGAGTTTTTACAATGCGCTGCAGACCGAACGCAATGTCATGTTCCTGATTCTGACCATGATTATCATCGTTGCCGCCTTTAACATCATTTCCTCCATGATCATGTTGGTAAAAGACAAAGGCCAGGACATTGCCATTATGCGGACCATTGGCGCCACGCGTTCCAGCATGATGAAAATTTTCATGCTCACCGGTGCCAGCATCGGCATCGTCGGCACCTGCTTCGGCGCAGCAGCCGGGATCGCCTTCGCGCTCAACATCGAAACCATCCGCCAGTGGATCCAGGGCCTGACGGGTACGGAACTTTTCGCCGATGAAATTTATTTCCTCTCCCGCCTGCCTGCTGAAATCGACTGGCAGGAAGTGGCAGTGATTGTCGTTATGGCCTTTACGCTGTCCATCTTGGCCACGATTTACCCCGCTTGGCGCGCTTCACGTCTCGATCCTGTGGAGGCCTTGCGCTATGAGTAATATATTCGTCATTGCGAGGAGGAGGGACGAAGTCCCGACGCGGCAATCCAGAATGGTCATTATGCCCCCTGGATCGCCGCGCTCACGCAAAGCAAACCGCAGGTTTGTTTGCTTTGTTTTAAAAGCGAACAACGCCTTTGGCGTTGCTTCGCGTTCGCTCGCGATGACGGGTAAGTTATGGGAGGCGATGGAAAAATGAATCAGCCTCTACTTGAAATAAATGCCCTCGAAAAAACCTTTCACAAGGCCGGACAGGACCTGACAATTTTTAAGGATCTCGATCTTGAAATCCGCGCCGGTGAAATTGTTGCCCTTGTCGGGCAGAGCGGTGCCGGTAAATCAACGCTGATGCAGATCGCGGGCCTTCTCGATACGCCGAGCGCCGGTACCATCACAATCAACGATAAAAATGCAACACGCCTGAATGATCGTGAGCGTACGCGCCTCCGCCGTGAAAATATCGGCTTCGTCTACCAGTTTCACCGCCTGCTCCCGGAATTCACCGCCGCAGAAAATGTCGCCCTGCCGCAGATTATCGCCGGCGTAAAAAAATCACAGGCACGCGAACGCGCCGCTTCGATCCTTTCCGGCCTCGGCCTCGGTGGACGCCTGGCACACCGCCCCGGTCTTCTGTCGGGCGGTGAACAGCAGCGCGTGGCCATTGCCCGCGCGCTTGCGAACGGGCCCAATCTCCTGCTGGCGGACGAACCGACCGGCAATCTTGATCCCGGCACCGCCGGTGATGTTTTCCGCGTCCTGCTGAACGAAGTCCGCGGCCGCGGCATCGGCGCGCTGATTGCCACGCATAACATGGACCTGGCCCGCCAGATGGACCGGGTTCTGGAGTTGCGCGACGGGCAACTCATACAAATATAAGCCAGTTTTTGCTTTCCCCGCGAAAGCGGAGATCTTCCTGTCAAATAGATAAGATCCCCGCTTTCGCGGGGAAGACACTTTTGTTTATAGTAGAACCATGCCCCACGCCGGATTCGTTCATCTTCACCTGCACTCCGCCTATTCACTGGCGGAAGGGGCGCTGCGCATCAAGGACCTGGTCAAGCTTTGCATCAGGAATAAAATGCCGGCCGTCGCGGTAACGGATACGAACAATCTGTTCGGTGCTCTGGAATTCGCGGTCGAGGCCGCGAAAGATGGAATCCAGCCCATCATTGGCTGCCAGGTCAATTTTGAAAATGACGATGATCAACTCCTGCTGCTTGTGCAAAGTGAGCAGGGTTACCGCAATCTCTGCCGCCTCATCAGCGATGCCTACATGGCTGGCGACCCGGCGGCACGCGTTCGTATTTCAAAAGATGAGCTTGAAAAATACGCAGGCGGACTTCTCTGCCTGACAGGCGGCGCACAGGGTTCGATCGCGCGCCATATTCTCCAGCATCAGGAAGAGCACGCGGAAAAAGAACTTTTATGGCTGAAGGAAAATTTCCCCGGGAGACTTTACATGGAAATCCAGCGTCACAACCTGCCGGAAGAGGATGAGAGTGAGTACGCGCTGATCAAGCTGGCCTATAAGCACGATATTCCATTGGTTGCGACGAATGATTGCTATTTCGCGCGCGAAGAGAATTACGAAGCCCATGATGCGCTCCTCTGCATTGCTGACGGGCGTTATATCAGCGAAGAAGACCGCCGTCGCGTCACCACTGATCACTATTTTAAATCTGCAGGTGAAATGAAGGAGCTGTTTGAAGATCTCCCGGAGGCGATCCAGAATACGCTTCTGATTGCACGGCGTTGTTCTTTCCTGCTTGAAGCCATTACGCCCATCCTGCCTGTTTACAAAACCGCGAAGGATCGCACCGAGTTTGATGAACTGAAAATGCAGGCCGAAGAAGGTTTGAAATGGCGCCTCGAACATTTCGCGCAAGACAAGGATCCAAAACCTTATCAGGAGCGTCTTGAATTTGAACTCAATCTCATTAACGAAATGGGTTTTCCCGGTTACTTCCTGATCGTGTCCGATTTTATCGTCTGGGCCAAAAGCCAGAATATCCCTGTGGGCCCGGGCCGGGGATCCGGCGCCGGTTCCGTCGTTGCGTGGGCCCTGAAAATCACTGACCTTGATCCACTGAAGTGGGGCCTCCTTTTTGAGCGCTTCCTCAATCCTGAACGCGTCGACATGCCGGATTTCGACATCGACTTCTGCCAGGAACGCCGCGATGAGGTAATTCGTTATGTGCAAAATCGCTACGGTGCTGACCGCGTTGCGCAGATCATTACCTTCGGAAAATTGCAGGCGCGCGCTGTTCTGCGCGATGTCGGCCGCGTGCTCCAGATGCCTTACGGCCTCGTGGATCGCATCGCGAAAATGATTCCGAACAACCCTGCCGCGCCACTTACTTTGAAGGAAGCGCTTGCGCAGGATAAAGAACTGCAGGCCGAACGTGACAAAGACGACACCAGTAAAAAACTGATCGACATCGCGCTGCAACTCGAAGGGCTTTACCGCCATGCCTCTACGCACGCAGCCGGCGTCGTGATCGGGGATCGTCCGCTGCATGACCTGATCCCGCTCTACCGCGACCCGCGCTCAGAAATGCCGGTGACACAGTTCAGCATGAAATATGTGGTGCAGGCTGGACTGGTGAAATTCGACTTTCTCGGCCTTAAAACCATGACCGTCATCCGGAAAACACTCGATCTGCTGGAGGCAAAAGGCGTGGAAATTGACAGTCTGAAAATCTCTCTCGATGACGCCAAAAGTTACGAAATCATGGCCGCCGGCCATACGGTCGGCATATTCCAGTTGGAAAGCGCGGGCATGCGTGATGCATTGCGCCGCATCAGGCCGACACGGTTCGAGGATATTATTGCCATCGGCGCACTTTACCGCCCGGGCCCTATGGACAGCATTCCTCTTTATGCTGAGGTCAAGAATGGGAAAAAACCTCCTGAATATATGCATCCTAAGCTGGAACCTGTGCTTGAAGAAACTTTTGGTTTTATGATTTACCAGGAAAACGTTATGCAGGCGGCGCGCGTCTTGGCGGGATATACGCTTGGAGGCGCTGATCTTCTCCGGCGCGCTATGGGTAAAAAAATTAAATCTGAAATGGAGGAGCAGCGGGAAAGATTTATAGAGGGCGCAAAAATTCACAATAATATTCCGCGCGACCACGCCGAAGAAATTTTCTTTAAAATTGATAAATTCGCCGGATATGGTTTTCCAAAAGCACATGCTGCTGGCTACGCACTGGTCACATATTGGACAGGTTGGCTCAAGGTTAACTACCCGCTGGAATTTATGGCAGCATCCATGACTCTCGATCTTGGCAACCCGGACAAGCTGAGCGTCTTCAAGCAGGATCTCGACCGTATGAATATAAAATTGCTGCCACCCGACATTAACAAGTCATCGGCGGAATTCGTGGTCGAAGGCGAGTCGATCCGCTACGCATTGGCAGCCCTGAAAGGCGTCGGCGAGCAGGCAATGCGGAATATTGTTGAGGAGCGTAATCAAAACGGTCCTTATAAATCGCTCGATGAATTTATCATGCGCATCGACGCGAAGCTTCTCAACCGCCGCCAGTTCGAACAGCTTTCCGCCGCTGGCGGTTTCGACAGCATTAATCCTAACCGCGCGCAGATGGTCGAAGGCGCGGATATTATTCTGAAACACGCGCATAATCTGAAGGATGAGAAAGAATCCGGGCAGGTCAGCCTCTTCGGCAGCGAAGACGGGGCAAAGCTCGGCATGCCGCAACTGCCCGCTGTAAAAGACTGGGATCCGCTGGAACGTCTTGCGCGGGAATTCGCAGCTATCGGGTTTTATCTCACGGCGCATCCGCTCGATTCCCGTCAGCGCCAGTTCGAAAATCTCGGAATCATTTCATTCGCGCAAGTCCAGGCCGATCTACACCACAAGGGCGCCATGCGCTGTCAGATGGCGGGTGTGGTGCTAAAGAAACAGGAAAAAGTTTCCGCCAAGGGCAATAAATATGCTTTTCTGCAGTTCTCCGATCCGACCGGCATTTTTGAGGTCACGCTCTTTTCCGACCTGCTGGTTCAGTGCCGCGAACATCTCGAGCCGGGCAATGCGCTGATCCTCCATGTGGACGCTGAAGCGCGCGACGATCAGGTCCGCCTCACCGCGCAGAAAATTCAACCTCTTGAAAAAGCGCTCGAAGGCAAGATCCGCGAAATCCAGGTTCACATGACAAGTCCCGCGCCCGCGAAAAAAATCAAGGAGTTTCTTGATATCGAGGGCCGAGGCCAGGCCGCCGTCGCACTTTATTATCATCTCGGGGATGGCCGCATAGCGCGGCTGCAATTGCCTGGCAAATGGTCGCTCAGTGCGCAGGCGCGCAACATGATCCGCGCGGAAGCCGGCGTGAAGGAGATTTTAGAAGCATAATACCCATAAAACCCTTGCAAATCCTTATAAAACCCCCTATATCCAGCACAACTTTAATCACACAGGCGGGTTAGCGGGCTTATCCCAGCAGGGAAAATCCTGATCCGGTGTGAACTTTAAGGTGTCACCCTGAGCCGTCAGGCGAAGGATCTCATTGATAACAAAGAGATTCTTCACTTCGTTCAGAATGACTCCAGCGGTTCATACATCATCCGCCGAGGTCTAACCGGAACAAGGAGTTAAACATGGCTTTACCTGAATTCACTATGCGTCAGCTATTAGAGGCGGGCGTTCACTTTGGTCACCATACACGCCGCTGGAATCCTAAAATGCGCCAATATATCTTCGGCGTACGGAACGGCGTTCACATTATAGATTTACAGCAAACCGTTCCCATGATGGATAGTGCCCTTAAAGGGATTCGCGACATTGTCGCGGGCGGCGGACGCATCCTGTTTGTCGGCACTAAACGCCAGGCCCAGGAAAAAGTGGCCGAGAGTGCCAGGCGCTGCGGCCAGTACTATGTGGATCACCGCTGGCTGGGCGGCATGCTCACCAACTGGAAAACCATCACGGGCTCCATCAACCGCCTGCGCGAAGTTGAAAAAGTCCTGAACGGTGAAATTTCCGGCTACACGAAAAAAGAAATGCTGATGATGACGCGCGAGCGCGAAAAGCTCGAATCCTCCATCGGCGGCATTAAGGATATGGGCGGCCAGCCGGATGCGCTGTTCGTTATCGACACCACGAAGGAAGACATTGCGATCAAGGAAGCTAACAAACTCGGCATCCCGGTTTTCGCAATCGTCGATTCAAACTCGAATCCTGACGGCGTGACCTACGTCATCCCCGGCAACGACGATGCCTTGCGTGCGATTGAACTGTACTGCGACCTGGTTGCGGCTGCGGCGCTCGATGGCCTGCAGGCTGAAGTCACAAAATCCGGCGTTGATATCGGCGCATCGGAAAACCTGAAAGTCGATATGCCGAAGGGCAAGAAAAACCACGCGGGCCCGATGAAAGCGGAAACCAGGCCCGATGCGGTGGACGACGCACCGACACCGGGCGAAGCAGCCGAGCAAGCGGCTTAATCTGAATCAATTATAAACAATAAGAGGCAAGGATATGGCTGAGATCACGGCATCAATGGTTAAAGAACTGCGCGAAACAACCGGCGCCGGCATGATGGATGCCAAGGCGGCGCTTGTGGAGAACAAGGGCAACATGGAAGCTTCCGTCGACTGGCTGCGCACCAAAGGGCTCGCCAAGGCTGCGAAGAAATCCGGCCGCACGGCTGCCGAAGGTCTCGTCGCTATCCAGACCAATGGTAATAAGGGCGCGATTGTAGAGATCAATTCCGAAACCGATTTCGTCGCGCGCAATGCCGAGTTCCAGGATTTCGTGAAACAAGTAGCAAATGTCGCGCTGAACACGACGGACGCCACGGAACTGGCCGCGCATGATTTCGGCAATGGCAAGAAGGTCAGCGAACAGCTGACCGATATGATCGCCAAGATCGGCGAAAATATGTCTCTACGTCGTTCGCACAGCCTCACCGTCGATAAGGGCGTTGTTGTCGGCTACATCCATAGTGCCCTGGCGCCCAATCTCGGCAAGATCGGCGTGCTGGTCGCGCTGGAATCCGATGGCGCCGAAGCTGCGCTGCAGGACGTCGGCAAGCAGATCGCGATGCATATCGCCGCGGCGAACCCGGCTTTCCTCTCGTCGCAACATGTCGATGCAAAAGCGCTTGAGCGAGAAAAGGCGATCTTCTCCGAGCAGGCCCGTGAAAGCGGCAAGCCCGAAAACATCATCGAGAAAATGGTCGAAGGCCGCGTCCGTAAATATTACGAGGAAGTCTGCCTGCTTGAGCAAACCTTCATCATCGACGGCGAAACCAAGATGTCAAAAGTCCTGGAAGATGCCGCCAAAAAAGCCGGCGCGCCGGTTAAGCTGGCCTCTTACGTCCGCTTCCAACTGGGTGAGGGGATTGAGAAGGAAACCGAGGATTTCGCTGCTGAAGTGGCCAAGGTCGCGAACGGCTAACGCTCAAACCTGAATTCAGAACAAACTGTAATTCCCATCTTTGTATGATCACCCAGTACATCAGCGGGGTAGGATTGTGTTTTTTCATCAATAGGTATAACGCGCCATGATGTTTCAGTCAGGGCTTCCAGTAAACGGATCGTATCAGGGGAAACCTCCCCAAAACTGAAAATCTTAAATGAAAAGGTATCTTCTTTTTTTTCCGACACAGGTGGCGCAATCTTTTTCTGTTCGCGAAGTGAGGCTGCCGAACGCGTAGGAGAAAAAGATTGGCTGGAAAAAAACGTCAAGCCAAATGCAAGAAGGCCCGTGCTTGTTTGTCTTATAAATTCTCTTTATCATGTCCGGTAACTCTCAATGTCCGGGTTACTTGGCTGGGCTTTTTATAATACAGAAAAACAAATCCTGCAATATTTTTGTCATAATATGAATTCTACAGGCTAATTCTATGAGGATTCCGGCTTTTTTCACTCAGTTTCATTGCGTTAACCTCTTCTTGCCAGTAATCTGCTGAAACCATTGTAATTAGAGACTTTTCACAGGGCGGTTCACGCATGGCATCTCCGAAACAAACACCCCGGATCAAGGCGCTCCCTTACAAACGCGTCCTCCTCAAAATGTCCGGCGAGGTCCTGATGGGCCCGCGCGAATTCGGGCTTGATTCTGAAACCGTCAAGCGCGTCGCTTCCGACATCAAGGAAGTGGTCGATCTTGGCGTCGAGGTCTGCGTCGTTGTCGGCGCCGGGAATATTTTCCGCGGCGTCTCGGGCGCCTCCGAAGGCATGGACCGCACGACGGCCGATTATATGGGCATGCTCGGCATCTGCATCAACGCGCTGGCGCTGCAAAATGCGCTGGAACATCTGGATGTCAGCACGCGCGTCCAGTCCGCCATCCGCATGGATGCGATTTGCGAACCCTATATCCGCCGCCGCGCGATGCGCCACATGGAAAAAGGCCGCGTCGTGATTTTCGCCGCCGGTACCGGCAACCCGTATTTCACCACCGACACCGCCGGTGCCCTCCGCGCCTCCGAGATGGATTGCGACGCGATCTTCAAGGGCACGAAAGTTGACGGCGTTTATTCCGCCGATCCGCACAAGGTGCCGGATGCAGAACGTTTCGATGAAATCACATATATTGACGTTCTGACCAAGGATCTCAAGGTTATGGATGCAACCGCGATTTCGCTCGCGCGCGAGAATAATATTCCGATCGTGATTTTCTCGGTCCGCGAAAAAGGCAATTTCGCAAAAATCGTGAAGGGCGAGGGCCGCTTTACCGTGGTTAAAAATTAAGGAGAAGAATATGACTTTCAATCAAGGTGACGTTAAGCGCCGCATGGATGCATCTGTCGAAGCGCTGCAAAAAGAATTTTCCGGCCTGCGCACCGGCCGCGCCTCGACGAGCCTGCTGGATCCAATCACGGTCGAAGCCTATGGCAGCCGCATGCCCCTGAACCAGGTCGGCACCGTCAACGCGCCGGAGCCGCGCCTTCTGGTCGTGCAGGTCTGGGATCAGGGCACGGTGAAGGCAGTGGAAAAAGCCATCCGCGATGCCGGGCTTGGTTTGAACCCGCAGCCGGACGGCACGACGATCCGCATCCCCATTCCTGATCTGAACGAAGAGCGCCGCACGGAATTGCGCAAGATCGCCGGCAAATACGCCGAGAGCGGCAAAATTGCCGTCCGCAATGTGCGCCGTGAAGCGATGGACGCACTTAAAAAATCGGAAAAAGATAAAGGTATTTCCGAAGATGAGCTCAAGCGCCTGTCCGATGAAGTTCAGAAAATGACCGACAAAGCCGTGGAAAAAATCGATTCCATGCTGGCCGATAAAGAAAAGGACATCATGACCGTGTAGACGGTATGCTGGCCCCGGTTATGAATCACGCCCCAAGCTCTGAAAAACTCCCGCGTCATGTCGCCATCATCATGGATGGCAACGGCCGCTGGGCGATGCGCAGAAATTTGCCGCGCACCGCCGGACACAAGCAGGGCGTTGAAGCCACACGCCGCGTCGTCCAGGCGGCTGCTGAACTCGGCATACAATACCTGACACTCTTCGGCTTTTCCTCCGAGAATTGGAAACGCCCCGAACCCGAAATTCGCGACCTGATGGGGTTACTGCGCTATTATCTGCGCGCGGAAACCGCTGAGCTGCATAAAAGCGGCGTACGTCTGCGCATCATCGGCAATCGCCAGGCTTTTGAATCCGATATTGTCGAGCTAATCGAGAACGCTGAAAAACTCACGGCGGATAATACGCAGATCAATCTGGTCATCGCGCTTAATTACGGCGGGCGGCAGGATATTCTACACGCCACGAAACGCCTGATTGACCAAAGCCGCGATGAAAACCTGTCAATGACGGTGCAGGAACTGGAAAATATTTTTGCCGCGAATATGATGACCGCCGGCATTCCCGACCCGGACCTCCTGATCCGCACCAGCGGCGAGAAACGGGTAAGCAATTTCCTGCTCTGGCAATGTGCTTATTCGGAAATGGTGTTCAGCGAAACTCTATGGCCGGATTTCGGAAAGCCTGAATTGCAACAGGCGCTGGGTGAGTATGCCGGAAGGGATCGCCGCTTCGGCGCGATCAGTAGCCGCGGCAGCCAGGAAGCATGATGACAATTGCATTCACCAAACTCCAGAAACGCGTTTTATCCGCGATTGTGATTGCGCCGGTCGTGCTATGGATGATTATCTCTGGCGGCCTGCCGCTGATTTTTCTTGTGGTGTTTTGTTTCTGTGTTTCATTTTATGAATGGGTACAGCTTTCGCGTCGCACGGATAAAAAATTCCTGCTGATTATTGCCGGCGCCCTCTATGTCGGCCTGGGTTTTTTTGCCTGCTACCACATTCGCGAAGATTACGGCCTCAAGATCGCCGTGCTGTTTATCACGATGGTTTGGGTCAGCGATATTGGCGCCTATTTCACTGGCAAAATGCTCAAAGGCCCGAAAATGGCCCCGCAGATCAGCCCGAACAAAACCTGGGCCGGACTCGCGGGTGCGGCATTTTTCCCCGGCGTTGTCGGTATTTTATTTCTGGTGGTATTTAATTATTACACGGACTCTGCAACGCCGTTTTTACTCACCGAAACAAAACCCTTCTGCATTTTCCTGATTGGCGCTCTTATGGGCGTCGTTGGGCAATTGGGCGATCTTATGATTTCCTGCCTGAAACGCCTGGCCGGTGCCAAGGATTCCGGCACGCTCATACCGGGACATGGCGGTTTGCTCGACCGCGTTGACTCCCTTATGCTAGCGGCCGCGTTCTTTGCCCTGATGCTTCAGCTCTACCCGCAGGCCTTCAATGTCTAGAACCCTGAACATTCTCGGTGTCACCGGTTCGATTGGCCAGGGCGCGGTAGATGTCGTGCTGTCTGACCGTGCGCGCTTCGAAGTAAAAGTCGTCAGCGCGCATGAAAATGTTGAAAGACTGGCAGATCTGGCCGTTCAACTGAGAGCGCGCAAGGCCGTTATCACGAACCCGGAAAATCTTTTCGCCCTGAAAGAAAAACTGCGCGGGACTGGGATAGCCTGCGAAACCGATCTCATCAGCGCCATGGCTGAAAAAACCGATGTAACGCTGGTGGCGATTGTCGGTATGGCGGCCCTGTGTCCCGCGCTGAAAGCCGCAGAAATCAGCAAAGTGCTCGCGCTCGCCAGCAAGGAACCGGTTGCCGCCGCCGGGGCGCTGCTGATGGAGACTGCGCGCAAACGCGGCACCAAAATCCTGCCCGTCGATAGCGAGCACAACGCGATTTTCCAGGTTTCTCATACCGAAGATCCTGCAAGCATCGAAAAAATCATTCTTACCGCGTCCGGAGGCCCGTTCCGTACATGGAGCGCAGAAAAAATAAAAATGGCAACGCCCGAACAGGCGCTGGCGCATCCCAACTGGTCGATGGGGGCCAAGATTTCCATCGACAGCGCGACCATGATGAACAAGGCGTTGGAAATTATCGAGGCGCATTATTTATTCTCCATGCAGCCGGAGAAAATCGAGGTGATGATTCACCCGCAATCGGTTGTGCATTCGATGGTTGAGTACAGGGACGGCTCCGTTCTTGCTCAAATGGGCGCCAGCGACATGCGCACGCCCATTTCCTACGCGCTGGCCTGGCCGGAGCGCATGCAAACGCCGGGTCGCCGCCTTGACTTTAATATGCTCAAATCCCTCGATTTCGAAAAGCCCGACACCGGGCGATTCCCGGCGCTGCGCCTTGCTTATGAATGCCTGGCGCGTGGACCCTCACATTGCATAGCCCTGAATGCGGCCAACGAAGTCGCTGTGGATGCTTTTCTATGTAAGCGGATCGGCTTTGCTGATATAATAAGGACGGTAGAATTTGTTCTTGGCGAAACGCCGCTTGAAAAACCTTCAGACCTACACCAGATTGAACAGATCGATGCGAAAGCGCGGGCGCAGGCCGGGATAATGATCAACAGTATGTCAACAAACAAAAGCATGGCGGTATAATATGAATTTCTACGAAATCATCGGCAACTTCAGCACGAATTTCTGGATTTACGGCGGCACATTTGTTTTTGTGCTCAGCCTTCTGATTTTCGTGCATGAGTGGGGTCATTATATTGTCGCCCGTCTCTGCGGTGTGCGCGTTGAAACTTTCTCCATCGGCTTCGGCAAGGAAATCATCGGCCGTAACGACAAACACGGCACACGCTGGAAACTTTGCTGGGTGCCGCTCGGGGGTTATGTGAAGCTGTTCGGCGATGTTGACCCGGCCAGTTCCGGCCACACGGATAAAGTCGAAGATCAAACAACACAAAACGTTAGAACCATGACGCCGTCTGAGCGCAGCGTCGCGTTTTTCGCCAAGCCTGTCCGCAAGCGTGCGGCGATCGTCGCCGCCGGCCCTGCCATAAATTATATTTTCGCGATCATTCTCCTCGCCGGGCTTTTCATGTTCAACGGGCAGCCCGTCACGCCGCCGCTTGCCGGCGCCATCATCGGAGGATCCAGTGCCGACAAGGCCGGTTTCCAGCCGCAGGATCGTATTCTTTCCATCAACGGCGGCACGGTGCGTGATTTCGACGAAATCCGCCGCCAGATGACCATCGGTCTCGATAAGCCGAATAAATTTATTGTCGAGCGCGGCGGCAGAGAAATCACCATCAACGCAACCCCGCAAAAAGTTGAGCTTGAGGACCGTTTTGGCTTCAAACACAGCCGCGGCCTGCTTGGCCTGATCAGCCCCAGCCATGCGATTGATATTAAAAATATTGTCAGCATAAACGGCGTGGCTTACAGCACGCCTGAAAAAGTTCTGGCCACCCTCGGCAAGAGAATGAATACGCAATTCCAGGTCGGCATTAAGGGCGCCGAGGAAACTGAAATTTTAACAGTTCGCCCCATGGCGGAAGATAACGCCGTGTTGAAAGAAGAGGGGCATGCGCATTACGGCTTACTGTTCCTCAGCAAGGGCGGGCCCAATGAATTTGTAAAATACGCACCGCTTCCTGCTGTCAAAGAAGCGCTTCTTGAAACATGGTCCGTCACCAAAGGCACTTTGGAATCCCTGGGCCAGATCGTCGTCGGTACACGCAGCGCATCCGAACTTGGCGGTGTCATACGTATCGGCGCGCTCGCCGGTGATATGGCGCAGCAGGGGTTGGTTGCCTTTGTCCTGTTCGCAGCGCTGCTGTCGATCAATTTAGGCTTGATCAACCTGTTCCCCATTCCCTTGCTGGATGGCGGACATCTGGTGTTTTACGCCTTTGAAGCCGCGCTGGGTCGTCCTATCCCGGAACGAATCCAGGAATACGCCTTTCGCTTTGGTCTGGCTTTTCTGGTCAGTATAATGGTTTTCGCCAACCTGAATGACATTATGCAAATAATTCTTTAGCAGGCCCGGGTCTGGCTTTTTTCTTTCAAATCAGCATAATACGTCCCATGAAGCGTAGCGTATATAAGAATGCCATAATTTTCCTGCTGTCGGTTTTTTGCATAGCTGTATTCAGCGCTGCCGCTTGGGCGCAGGCCGTCGTACGCGAAATCCAGATTGTTGGCGCCGAACGGATCGAGCAAACCACCATTCTGTCCTACATGGACATTAAGCCCGGTGACCAGATAACGCCGGAGCTGCTCAACCGCTCCCTTAAAAATCTCTTCGCAACAGGCCTCTTTGCCGACGTCGAATTAACGCAGGAGCGGGGTGCGCTGCAGGTTTCCATTGTTGAAAATCCCGTTATCAATCAGATTGCCTTTGAAGGCAATGACCGCATCAAGGATGAGGAACTCCTCGCTGAAATTACCTTACGGCCCCGTCAGGTTTTCACCCGGACAAAGGTGCAGGGCGATATCGCGCGGCTTTACCAGGTTTACCGCCGCAATGGCCGCTTTTCCGTCAATATTGATCCCAAGATTATCCGTCTCGATCAGAACCGCGTAAATCTGGTGTTTGAAATCAACGAAGGCGACGTGACAAAAGTCAAAAGCATCCGTTTCGTCGGTAACAAGCGTTTTGATGACGGCCGCCTGCGCAATGAAATCACGACCGGTGAAGCTGCCTGGTATAAATTCCTCGCCAGCAGTGACCGCTACGATCCAGACCGCCTGTCTTACGACCAGGAATTGCTGAGAAAATTTTATCTCTCACAAGGCTATGCCGATTTCCGCCTGCTCTCGGCCGTGGCCGAATTATCCAATGACCGCCAGGACTTTTTCGTAACCTTCACCATAGAGGAAGGCGCGCGCTACAAGGTCGGCAATGTGGTAATCGATTCTAAAATACGCAACTTCGACAAATCCATTCTGAATGAGCCGGTACTGATTAAATCAGGTGACTGGTATGACGCGGATCTTGTTCAGGAAACCGTCGAAATACTGACGTCCATCCTCGGCGATCACCAGTATGCATTCGTCGATATCAAGCCTGATGTCGTAAGAAACCGCGATGAGAAAACAATCGATATAAAATTTGTCATTAATGAAACGCCGCGCGTATTCGTAGAGCGCATTAACGTCGAAGGCAACATGCGTACGCTGGACAAGGTTGTTCGCCGTGAGATGCAGCTTTCCGAAGGGGACCCCTTTGTTAAATCTAAGCTGGCACGCTCCGAACAGAAGATCAGGGATCTCGATTATTTTGAATCTGTAGATGTTGATGTCAAACAAGGATCAGCGCCGGATAAAACGGTCGTAGATGTAAAGATCGCCGAAAAATCCACGGGTGAATTATCCGTCGGAGCCGGCTTCTCCACAAGCGACGGGCCGCTCGCTGACTTCCGCATCCGTGAAAGAAACCTGCTTGGCAGAGGCCAGGATCTTGTGCTGGCCACAACCATCGCCGGCAAGCGCACGGAATTTGATCTATCTTTCACCGAACCTTACTTCATGGGCCGCGAGATATCGGCCGGAGTTGATTTGTTCCACATTACCCGCGACTTGCAGGATGAAAGCTCCTACGACCAGAAACGAAGCGGCGGCGGCTTCCGCTTCGGTTATCCGCTATCCGAAAGTTGGGAGCAGACGCTACGTTACCGCCTCGAGCAAAACGAAATCACGGATGTCAAAGCCGATGCTTCACGCCTGATCCGTGATCAGGAAGGCGAGCGCCTGACATCCGCTATCTCGCAACGGCTTGAATATGATAGCACCGATAGCAAATTGTTCCCGACCGAAGGCTGGCAGTTCTGGTTTGATACAGAATTGGCGGGTCTGGCGGGCGATGCCCAGTATGTTTCCGGCAAAACCGGTGCGTCTTATTTTTATCCGATCGCCGACCAGGTTGTCCTGAACCTCATGGGCGAAACCGGCGCCATCGGCGGTTATACGGATGAAGACGTAAAAATCAATGAAAGATTTTTCCTCGGCGGCAGTACTTTGCGCGGTTTTGCAAGATCCGGTGTCGGCCCCCGCGATACAACCACCGACGATGCTTTAGGCGGAAATTTTTTCTACCGCGGTACGGTTGAAACATCGTTCCCGATAGGTTTACCGGAAGACTTAGGCGTTCTCGGCCATGTTTTCACGGATGTCGGCAGTCTCTGGGAACTGGATGATACTGGCCCTGAAATTGTTGATGAAAATAGCATTCGTGCCAGCTTGGGCATCGGCTTGTCCTGGCGTTCGCCTTTCGGACCTATCCGTTTCGACCTTGCGGCCCCGCTGGCCAAGGAAGATTTTGACGAAACAGAAGCTTTCAGATTTAACTTTGGAACGCGCTTCTGATCTGCTAGGTATGGCAAACCGCAACATAACTCTCGGGAAGATTGGTATAAAATATGCTTAAGAAATTTTTCGTACTTTGTGTTCTGGCTGTATGTGTTCCCACCGTTGCTTCGGCTGCAGCTAATATTGCCGTGGTCGATATACAGAAACTCCTGACCACATCGGATGCTGCCAGGGATATTCAAAAGCAGGTTGACGTGTATAAGGAAAGTTTCCTGGGTGATATTTCCAAACAGGAGCAGGCATTGCGCACCGAAGAGAAGGAATTGTCGGCGCAGCAGGGGAAAATGGAAAAAGAAGAATTTGCCAAGAAAGTCAAATCTTTCGAGAAAAAACTCCTTGATACACGCCGCGATGCCCAAAATAAAAAGAAAAAACTGGATGATGGTGTGACAAAATCCGTCGCGCAGCTGCGCGAAAAAATCTTTAATGTCGTCCGGAGCATTGCCGACGAGAAAAAGTATGATCTCATCATTTCCAACCAGAATGTTGTGATCGGGGCCAGCGCTCTTGATATTACGGATGAGACGATGAAACGTCTTAACAAGGCCGTATCCAAAATCAAAGTGGACGTTCCTAAGTAAAGGGAGAAAGCGTAATGGCGGATTCCCGTTTCTTTAATCGCAGCGCCGCACAGGCTCTCAAAGATATTGCAAAAGTAGCGGGCGCCGTGATTCCTGCGGGTTCGAGCCTGGATTTTATGGTCGAAGATGTGGCGTCACTCGATATGGCGGGACCAAAGGATCTGTCATTTTTCGACAATGTAAAATATAAGGACCAGTTCAGAGCTTCCAGGGCCGGGGCTTGTATTATAGCGCCAAAATGGGCGAGTGAAGCGCCGAAGGGCATGAATCTTCTTGTCTCGAACTCACCTTACAAAGCCTATGCACTGGCCGCGCAATATCTCTATCCGGAAGAAGCATTATTCGTGGGAATATCGGACAAGGCTTTTATCGATCCCGGCGCCGTCATCGGGCAGAGCTGTTCGATCGAGGAAGGTGTCGTCATCCGTGAAGGCGCCGTTATCGGGGAAGGTTGCCGCATCGAGGCACACGCTGTCATAGGACGCAACGTCGTCATTGGTTCTTTCTGCCGCGTCGGCCCGCATGTCAGTATCTCGCACGCCTTGGTCGGCGATTACGTCAGGCTCTATCCCGGTGTGCGCGTTGGACAGGACGGTTTTGGTTTTGCGCCCGATGCGGGCGGCCATATTAAAATTCCGCAACTCGGCCGGGTGATTATCGAAGATCATGTCGAGATCGGCGCCAATACCTGCATCGATCGCGGTTCTGGTCCTGATACGGTGATAGGTCGCGGAACATGGATCGATAATCTCGTCCAGATTGGACATAATGTTAAAGTCGGTAAAGGCTGCATGATCGCAGGGCAATCAGGCATTGCTGGCAGCTCGGTGCTCGAAGACTATGTTGCTTTGGGCGGCCAGGCCGGCGTCTCCGGGCATTTGCGCGTTGGCAAGGGCGCGCGTATCGGTACGAAGGCAGGTGTTATACAGGACGTCCCCCCGGGCGTAGAACAGACGGGTTATCCCGCCCTACCGATCCGGGATTTTATGCGGCAGGCCGTCCTGTTAAAGCGCTTGATTAAAAAGGACGAAACCTCTTAATTAGGGGGTCTGAAAAACGAAGAAAACCGATGACAACAAAAGATTTAAAAACACTCGATATCAAGCGGATCATGGAAATGCTGCCGCACCGTTACCCATTCCTGCTGGTCGACCGGGTCATTGACCTGGTTCCCGGCGAGAGCGCTACGGGCATCAAGAATGTCACCATGAATGAACCACATTTCATGGGACATTTCCCTGGACTTCCTGTTATGCCCGGCGTGCTGATCATTGAGGCGATGGCGCAGACAGCCGCGCTGGTTGTTGTTGAAGCCATGGGCGGCAGCACCAGAGACAAGGTTGTATTTTTCATGAGCATCGACAATGCGCGCTTCCGCAAACCTATCGTGCCGGGTGATACGGTGCGCATCCACGTCAAAAAGCTGCAATCCCGCGCCTCCGTCTGGAAATTCGAAGGTCAGGCCATGGTGGACGGCAAACTCTGCGCCGAGGCGACCTACAGCGCCATGATTGCCGACAAGCAAGAGGAATAAGGCCTGTAACCCTGTGCAATAATCCGTGATTTGTAGCGGCACCCGGCTTTTTCTACTATCAAACTATGAAAAATATTCATCCGACAGCTCTCATTGAAACGGGCGCCTGCATTGCCGATAGCGCACAGGTGGGCCCTTATTGTGTGGTAGGGCCGTACGTCACGCTGGGCGAAAAGGCCATTCTCAAATCTCACGTTGTTATTGAGGGCCGCACAGCGATTGGTGAAGGCACAATTATTTATCCCTTCACGTCTCTCGGCACCCAGCCCCAGGATCTGAAATATGCTGGCGAACCGTCTGAGCTCATCATCGGCAGGAATAACGTCATCCGTGAACATGTAACCATGAATCCGGGCACGCAGGGCGGCACCATGAAAACAATAGTCGGCGATAATTGCCTGTTCATGGTGGCCTGCCATGTCGCTCATGATTGTGTCATCGGTAATAACGTCATCATGGCCAATAATGCCACGCTCGCGGGGCACGTTGTGCTGGGCGACTATGTAATTATAGGCGGCTTATCCGCCGTGCATCAGTTTATCCGCATCGGCGACCACGCCATGATCGGCGGCGCCACGCCGGTAGACGGGGATGTCATCCCGTACGGCCGGGTGCGCGGCGAACGGGGTTCGCTCATGGGACTTAACCTGATCGGCCTTGAACGCCGCGGCTTTACCAAGGACCAGATCAAATCCATGCAAAAGGCCGTCAATCAATTATTTGCCGATGACGGCACGCTCGAAGACCGCCTCAGTGAGGTCGAGACCGATTTCGCCAATGATGAAGGCGTAAAGAAAATTATTGAATTTGCCCGCGAAAAAACAAAGTTTCCGCTATGTCAGCCGCTGAAGAAATCCAGGTAAAACCGGGCGGCGTGCTCGGCATCATCGCCGGCGGCGGGCCTCTGCCGGAAAAGCTGGCGCGCGCTTGCGAGCAGAAAAATATTCGCCCCTTTATCATGGCCTTCAAGGGCCAGACGGACCCGGCCTGCATAAAAAATCGTAACCATGCGTGGCTGCAGCTTCGCACCTGCGGACACGTGCCCGATGTATTGCGCGAGCACGGCATTAAAAATGCCGTCATGATCGGATCGATCCATCGCCCCGGCGTATTCGAACTGATCCCCGACGCAAAGACCGCGAAAATTATGGCGCGTGTCGGTTTTGGCACATTGGGCGATAACGGCCTGTTGTCATCCTTACGCGCATGGCTGGAGGAAGAGGGGATCCATGTCGAGGGCATCCATAAATACACGCCCGATCTGCTGGTGCCGGAAGGGGTTTTGGGAAAAATTCAACCCGCCGGCGAAGACTGGATCGATATTCGCAAAGGTCTGCAGATCTCGCAGGAATTGGGCCGGCTTGATGTCGGCCAGTCGGTCGTCGTGCAGGCTGGGCTCGTATTAGGCGTCGAGGGAATCGACGGAACGGACGCGCTTATCAAAAGATGCGGTAAATTGAGACGCAAAGGCCGCAGTGGAGTTCTGGTGAAAACCTGCAAACCTCAGCAGGACCGCGATCTCGATCTGCCCGTTATCGGCCGCCGCACCGTTGCCAATACGGCAAAGTCAGGGTTGATTGGTATTGTCGTGCATGCCGGTAACAGCATGATCATCGATCGCGCGGCCGTCATTGCAGCCGCCGATGAAGCCGGAATTTTCATTCTCGGCGCAAACCCATGAAAATTTTTATGATTGCAGGCGAAGGCTCAGGCGATGCGCTCGGCGCGCCGTTGATGAAAGCTCTTAAGGGAAAACTGGCCGTGCCGCCTGTTATAACAGGCGTCGGCGGCTCACTGATGCAGAAAGAAGGCCTGCAATCACTCTATCCCATGCAGGATTTGTGCGTGATGGGCATCGTGGAAGTTCTGAAACACGCGCCGCGTCTTTTAAAACTGGTTAAAGAAATTGCTTTTGAAATTGAAAGGCAGCAGCCGGACATCCTGATTACCATCGATTTACCCGATTTCAATTTCCGCGTGGCAAAGTTTTTGAAAAAGAGAGGGCTCTCTAAAATAAAAATAGTTCATTACGTCGCGCCGACCGTCTGGGCCTGGCGGCCGGGCCGTGCGAAAAAGGTTGCGCAGTTTTTAGATGGCCTCATCTGCCTGTTCCCGTTCGAGCCGCCTTATTTCACGGTGCATAATCTTTCCGCTGAATTTTGCGGCCATCCGCTTGTGGAAAATGCGCCGCGCGGCGACGGCAAAGCCTTCCGCAAAAACCACGAGATTTCCGAAGATATAAAAACGCTCGGCCTGTTTTTCGGCAGCCGCCACGGCGAATTCCAGGCGGTCCGCGATATTTTTATCGATACTGTTAAAATCCTGCAGGTGCAGCATGAAAACTTGCATCTTATTGTGCCGACTTTACCGCACTTGGAATCCGATGTGCGCCATGCGTTGTCTATGCTCGATTGCCCGGCAACGGTGATCAGCGATTCTCAACAGAAATGGCAATCTTTCGCCGCCATGGACGCTGCGCTCGCCATATCCGGCACGGTCGGGCTGGAGCTGGCCTATGCCCGTGTGCCACATGTCATTGCTTACCGCGCTAATGTTGTATCTGGCTGGATTTTCCAGGCCATTGCTCACGTTCAATATGTGCATTTTGTCAATATTATCGCGAGGCGCATGATCGTACCCGAATATCTGCAGGTCCATTGTAACGCGCCGGAAATTTCACAAGGCTTGTTGAAGCTTTTGGATTCCAAAACCGCCCACGCAATGCAGATCGCAGAATTCAAAGACATTGCCGCCATGCTCGGGTCGAAAAATACAAATCCGCCCTCCTCACGGGCGGCGGATTTTGTACTAAAGATCCTGAAAAAGGCCTAGCCGCGTTTATCGATCGGCACATACGGCCTTTGCACGGAGCCTGTGTAAAGTTGCCGCGGCCGCCCGATACGCAAAGTCGGCTCCTCGACCATTTCCTTCCATTGCGAGATCCATCCTACAGTTCGCGCTACGGCAAACAGAACCGTGAACATGCTGGTCGGGAATCCCATCGCTTTCAGGATAATGCCGGAATAGAAATCGACATTTGGGAATAATTTGCGCTGCACGAAATATTCATCCTGCAGGGCGATTTTCTCAAGCTCCATGGCGATATCAAGCAGCGGGTCATCAACACCCAGCTCCTCGAGCACATCATCGGCATATTTCTTGAGCACAGTCGCGCGCGGGTCGAAATTCTTGTAGACGCGGTGGCCGAAGCCCATCAGGCGGAACGGGTCGTTCTTGTCCTTGGCGCGGGCGATGAATTCCGGTATGCGGTCGACATGGCCGATTTCAGCCAGCATTTCCAGCACTTCCTGGTTGGCGCCACCATGGCTGGCCCCCCACAGGGATGCTATCCCGGCCGCAACACAGGCAAACGGGTTGGCCTGGCTCGAGCCTGCAAGGCGTACGGTCGAGGTCGAGGCGTTTTGCTCATGATCAGCATGAAGAATAAAAATTTTGTCCATAGCTTCCGACAGGACCGGGTTGTTTTTATAAGGCTCGCTCGGAACCGCAAAACACATATAGAGAAAATTCTCGGCAAACGAGAGATCATTGCGCGGGTACATGAAAGGCTGCCCCATCGAGTATTTATGCGTCATCGCGGCCAGCGTCGGGATTTTAGCAACTAAACGTTGCGCCGAAATATCACGCTGCTTCGGGTCAAAAATATCCAGCGAGTCATGATAGAAGGCTGAGAGCGCGGCCGTTACGCCGCACATGACGGCCATCGGGTGCGCATCGCGCCGGAATCCCCGGAAAAACAGGTGAATCTGCTCATGCACCATCGTGTGATACGTGACGTCGCGCACGAATTTTTCGCTCTGTTCCTGGTTCGGTAAATCCCCGTACAGCAGGAGATAAGCCGTTTCCGGAAAATTGCTTTTCGCCGCCAGGTCCTGGATCGTGTAGCCGCGATGCATAAGTACGCCTTCTTCGCCATCAATAAAGGTGATGCGCGATTTGCAGCTACCGGTCGACGTAAAGCTCGGATCGAAAGTGAAATGCCCCGTATCGGCGTAGAGTTTCTGCACATCGATCACGCTTGGCCCCGCCGTGCCGTCTATGACGGGCAGTTTCCAGCTTTCGCCGGATTGGTCATTCGTAAGGGTAAAGGTTTTTCCGGCGGCGGCTTTATCGGTCATAAGCGGGGTCCATTCGGGAAAGAAGGAGCAGGGCAACTTAAATAATAATGACCCGGATTTCGTTGCGGTGCAACATCGATCTTAAAGTCCGGTCGCGGCCGCTTTCAGGCGCTTCAGGGTTTCTTCGCGGCCAAGGATTTCCGCGGCATGAAAGACGGATGGGGACACCGTCGTGCCGGTCAGTGCGGCGCGCAATGGCATCGCCACCTTGCCCAGCTTGCCCTCCCGCGATTCGCCGGCAACATCCTTGGCAATCTGTTGGATAGAATCGGCGGTAAAATCCGTGAGGGTTCCCAGCCGCTCTTCGAGAATTTTAAAAATATCTTTTCCGCCGGCAATTTCGGCTTTAGCCGTCTCATCAAATTTCAACGGCACCGTCTGGGCATAAAATACGGATTCACCAACGAATTGAAGAACAGTCTTCGCACGCGACTTTAACTCATCCTGATGGGCAAGAATCCGCTTTTCTGCCAGAGCGTCAATCTCAACCCCGTGCCGCTGTTTATAAAAAGGCCGGGCAATTTCGAGCAGGCGCTTTCCGTCCGCCAGCTTCATATAATGCGCGTTGACATGCTCCAGCTTGGCGAAATCGAAGCGGGCCGGGGAGCGGACAATATGTTCAAGATCGAACCATTTGAGCGCCTGTTCGTCCGAAATAAACTCGTCATCCCCGTGCGACCAGCCCAGCCGCAGCAGGTAATTCCGCATTGCCTCCGGGAGGTAACCTAAATCGCGATATTCCTCGACACTCGCCGCGCCGTGACGTTTCGACATCTTGGCGCCGTCAGGGCCCAGGATCATGGGAAGATGTGCGTAAACCGGAGCCGGCCAGCCCATGGCATGGTAAATAATATTCTGCCGGAACGTATTATTAAGGTGATCGTCACCGCGGATCACATGCGTCACGCCCATATCGTGGTCGTCAACGACGACGGACAGCATATAAGTCGGCGTGCTGTCGGAGCGCAGGATAATAAAGTCATCGAGCTGTTCAAGCTGAACGGATACTGAACCCTGGACCTTATCAACGACGACCATGGCCGTATCATTCGCATCGTCCTTGGCAATCGGCGCCTTGATGCGGACAACCGGTTTAATATCTTTCGGTACCTCAGACGGATCGCGGTCGCGCCATCTCCGGTCATACATTTGCGGCGATCCGGCGGCTTTTGCTTTCTCGCGCATTTCTTCCAGCTCTGCCGGGCTGCAATAACAGTAATAAGCCTCACCTTTTTTCACCAGTTCATGCGCGACTTCGGCATGGCGTTCCCGGCGCGCAAATTGTGAAACAACCTCGCCGTCCCAATCCATCTCCAGCCATTTAAGGCCGTTGATGATCGCCTGCACCGCCTCTTCGGAATGGCGTGCGCGGTCGGTATCCTCGATGCGGAACAGCATTTTCCCACCATACCTGCGTGCATACAGCCAGTTATATAAAGCTGTGCGCGCGGTGCCGATATGCATAAAACCTGTCGGCGAGGGCGGGAAACGGGTGACAATCGTCATTTGATCTCAGGTCGTTAGAAGGTAAAGTACAGACTTGTCGCTCTCGCCATTTTTACCGGGCCGCACCGGTATACGCAAGGGTAATATAACGGGGATTTACTGTTGCCGGATCACATTGAATGGCTGAAAGAGCAGGTTGCGCGCCAGCAGGAGCGGGCTTTTCTCTGGCTGCCGGTTTTTCTGTCTTTCGGCATCGCGTTTTATTATGCGCTGCTGTCAGAGCCACCGCTGATCATGGGGCTCACCGGGATCATATTCGCAGGGTTTGCCATCTGGCTGGTGCGCCGTCGCGCGCTCGGGCGCATTTTTGTCATGTTCCTGTTCCTCATCGCGGCAGGTTTTTTTGCCGCGCAGGGCCGCACGTTTCTTTCTGATACGCCGCTCCTGCATAAAAAACTGGAACCCGTTACGGTTACCGGCACAATTGAATCCATTGAAAAACTTGAGGGCGAAAAAGGAAGTCGCCTGATTCTCACGCATCTTGAAATTGAAAGGCTGTTGCCGGAATACACGCCCCGGAAAATCCGTCTCAGCGTACGTAAAGACGAGGGGTTTGGTTTGGGTCAACGCATCCGCGTACTGGCTGCGCTCAATCCACCGTCTCCGCCCGTTATGCCCGGCGCGTTTGATTTCCAGCGCTACATGTATTTTCAGGGCATTGGTGGGCTGGGTTTTGCCTACAAGCAGCCGGAAATTCTGAAGTATAATGAACCGGGCGGTTACACGCTTTTTATCGAGACCTTACGCACGCGCATCGATAACAGCATCGACGCCGCATTGCCACCGGCGCGCGCCGCGATCGCCAAGGCGCTCATCACTGGCAAACGCGCAGCTATTAGTAAAGAGGATGACCAGGCCATTAAGGATGCGGGGATTTACCACATTCTTTCCATCTCCGGGCTGCACATCACATTGTTTGCGACTATTATTTTCTTCACCAGCCGTTTCCTGATGGCGTGCGTACCGTCTTTCGCGCTGCGCCACCCGATCAAAAAATATGCTGCCGTTCTGGGTTTTCTCGGCGCGCTTTTCTACACATTGCTCGCAGGCGCGGAAATACCGGCGCAACGTTCGCTTCTCATGCTGGGCACTGCGTTTCTGGCGATTCTGCTCGACCGCGACCCGCTTTCACCGCGGCTTCTCGCATTTGCCGCGCTTGTCGTGCTATTGCTTGCGCCGGAAAGCCTCCTCTCGATCAGCTTCCAGATGTCCTTCGCCGCCGTGGCTGCCATGATTTTCTTTTACGACTGGCAGCGTGAGCGCATTTCAAACTGGTACAGCCAGACCGGGCCGTTCCGCCGTATCCTGCTCTATTTCGGTGGCATCGCCATGACGACAATCCTGGCAACGTTTGCCACCGCGCCCTTCACAATTTTTCATTTCCAGACGCTTTCGCTCTACGGGATCATTGCCAACGGCCTCGTGATCCCTTTGACGGGGTTTATCATCATGCCTTTTGCCGTGCTGGCGCTGTTTCTCATGCCGTTCGGGCTGGCCGTCGCGCCGCTGCAACTTGTCGGTTTTGGTGTTGATTTAATGGTCGGAATTTCCTACTGGGTCGCGGCCCTGCCGCACGCAACGCTGCATTTTGCCTCGTGGCCGGGGGCAGGGTTTATTATTCTCGTGCTTGCGATTTTATTTTTCATGCTCTGGCACGGGCCATTGAAATATGCCGCACTGCTGCCGGGGCTTGTTGCCCTGGGTATGATCGGCACATACCGCCAGCCGGATATATTAATCTCCCCAAAATTCGATCTCGTGGCCGTTCGCGGCGAAAACGGCTTGCTGATCTCCAGTTTGCGCAAGGAAAAATTCATCCGTGAAAACTGGGAACGCATGGCCGGGTTTTTATCAGGCAGTTCGATGGCATGGCCGAAAGAAGGAGGGGAAAATAACTTCTTCTGCGATGATGCGGCATGTCGCACACAAATTGCAGAGCAAAAAATCTCCTTTGTTAAAGCGCCGGAAATCGCGCCGGCAGAGTGCGACTGGGCCGACCTCGTTTTATCATTTGCACGCGTAAAAACCGCGTGCAACACCATATTAATCGATAAATTCGACGCCTATCACAACGGCGCTTACGCAATCTGGCTGGCAGAGGGAAAGTTGGTTATCAAAACGGTGGAAGAAGGGCGCGGTGCACGGCCCTGGAATGAAAAATCCAAAAAATATCAGTGATAGCTGCGCAGAAGGCTGACCAGCTTGCCCTGGATTTTCACGCGGCCGGGCTCAAGAATGCGCGGCTCATCCGCATCATTTTCCGGCTCCAGCACGATTTTATTTCCGGCGCGGCGCAGGCGTTTGAGAGTTGCTTCCTCGTCATCGATCAGGGCCACGATGATGGTGCCATTCTCGGCATCGTCGCAGCGCTTGATAATCACGGTATCGCCGTCATTGATCCCGGCATTGATCATGGAATCGCCTTCAACGGTCAGGGCGTAATGCTCGCCCCTGCCAAGGAATCCGGGGGGAATCTGCAATATGTCGGTTTCGTTGCTGATAGCCTCGATCGGCGTACCGGCCGCAATTTTTCCCTGCAGCGGGATGGAATCAAAATTGTTCGCTACACCCACGGCCATTTTTTTCGGGAAGTTCGCGGTAACGACATTCTTGCCCGGCTTGCCCATTTCGGGGAGGCGTTTGATTTCCAGCGCGCGTGCGCGGTGCGGCAGGCGCTCGACATAACCGCGCTCGACAAGCGCGGTGATCAGGCGATGAATTCCGGATTTGGATTTGAGGCCCAGCGCATCTTTCATTTCCTCGAAAGATGGCGCGACGTCGGAATCGGACATGCGGTCGTGAATGAACATCAGCAGGTCGCGTTGTTTCCGGGTCAGCATGCAGGGGTCCTCATAAATTGACTAAAACTATACAAATATCCTCTGTTTGTTCTAGTTTAGTTCCCGTTCTGTGTCAAGAAGCCTTTTAAAGCGGCCCCCTCATCCGTCTGCCGCATGAAGGCCTCGCCAATCAGAAAAGCCCCAAAACCCGCGCTTTGCAGGGCAAAAATATCGCCCTGTGTGGCAATGCCGCTCTCCGAAATCCGTAAGATAGAATCGGGAATGAGGGGGCTGAGGCGGTGCGAAGTTTCGAGACTCACCTCCATGGTTTTTAAGTTGCGGTTATTCACCCCGATCATCGTGGGCATGAGCTTAAGCGCGCGGATGAGTTCCTCCTCGTCATGAACTTCAACCAGCACATCCATGCCAAGCATCTGCGACAGCAGGTTGAGTTCAGAGGCCTGCCTATCCGTCAGTGCCGCCATGATCAGCAGCACGCAATCCGCATTCAGCGCACGTGATTCATAAATCTGGTAGCGGTCAATCATGAAATCCTTGCGGAGGATCGGTAATCCGGTATTTTTATGGACATAGATCAGGTATTGATCGCTGCCCTGGAAATAAGGCTCATCCGTCAACACGGACAAACAGGCCGCACCGGCTTCTTCATAAGAGCGCGCAATTTCAACCGGATCAAAATTTTCCCTGATCACGCCTTTCGATGGTGATGCCTTTTTCACTTCGGCAATGACCGCGATTCCTGGGCTGTTTTGCAGGGATTTCAGAAAACCCCGCGGCGGCTCTGCGTGAATAGCGCGCTCCTGTATTTCCGGCAGGGATATGATGCTTTTCTGAATCTCTATGTGCCTGGCTTTGACGTCGCAAATTTCCTGCAGGATGCTCATGCCGGCCCCCGGGAAAATTCTATATAGAGGTTCAGGGTATTCAGGGCAGCGCCGCTATCGATTGCTTGGGCCGCCTTTACGACACCTTCTTTCAAATGCGCTGCCGTACCATGAAGAACTAGGACCGCGGCTGCATTTGCCAGCACAGAATTGCGGTAAGAGTTTTTCTCACTTTTAAGAACATTAATCAGCGCTGCAGCGTTTTCTTTTGCCTCACCGCCGGCCAAATCATCAGAAAGATGCGGCGGCAGTTTGAAATCCTCCGGCGCAAGCCTGTCTTGCCTTACAGTATTATTCTCAAGCACAGCGCGATGCGTGAAACCGCCGAGGGTGATTTCATCCATACCATCCATGCCGTGCACGATCCAGGCTTTCTCTGAACCCAGCCTTTGCAAGGCTTCCGCCATGACAGGCAGAAGAGTTTTATCATAGACGCCGACCAGCTGGATTTTCGCGCCCGCCGGATTGAGCAGGGGGCCCAGCATGTTGAAAATGGTCCGCCGCCCGATTTTCTTGCGGATTTCGCGGACGCGCGCCATTGCCGGATGATGTTGCGGCGCCATCAGGAACGCGAAATTAAATTTTTCCAGCGCGTCTTCCAGTTTTGGAACAGGCAGTTCGAGATTAACACCGCATTTTTCCAGTACATCCGCTGCGCCGCATTTCGAACTGGCGGCACGATTTCCATGCTTAGCCATCGGCACGCCGCAGGATGCTGCCACCAATGCCACCGCCGTCGATATATTATAAGTGTGCTTCCCGTCGCCGCCTGTGCTGCAGCAATCGACCGCGCCGGCAGGCGCTTTGATCTTCACCGAACGTTCCCGCAGATACTGTGCCGCCCCGGTGACTTCCTCCACCGTTTCGCGGCGCTGCGCCAGGGCAATCAAAAATGCCCCGATGTCTTCATCCGGCGCTTTTCCGGATATGATGGTTTCCATCGCCTCCATCATTTCAGCTTCAGAAAGCGCATGACCCGGAAAATACGTCATAGCAGTTCAATAAAATTCTTCAGCATGGCGTGCCCGTGCGCGGTGGCGATGCTCTCCGGGTGAAACTGTACACCGTGAATAGGTTTCGTCTTGTGCATCACGCCCATGATAATGCCGCCATCGGTCTCGGCCGTGACCTCGAGATCTTTTGGTGCGTGCTCTATAATCAGCGAATGATACCGCGTCACTGGTAACGGGGAGGGGATGTCTTTGAAAACACTTTTATCCGTATGTTTAATTTCTGAAATCTTGCCATGCATCGGCGCGGTGCGGACAATTTTCCCGCCGAATGCCTGGCCGATTGCCTGGTGCCCAAGGCACACGCCGAACAGGGGAAGCTCTTCCTCTGCCGCACGCCTGATCAGCTCAAGGCAAATCCCGGCATGATCCGGATCGCCCGGTCCCGGCGAAATCAAAATCCCTTTCGGCTTCAAATCGACAACACCCTGTACAGAAATTTTATCATTGCGGTAGACATCGCTCGACACGCCCATGTCGCCTAGGTACTGGACCAGGTTGTAGGTAAAACTGTCATAATTATCGATAAGAACAATCATCATGTTTTATGGCGCGAACAGACGGTTCAGCGCAAGGGGATTTACGCCGCAAAAGACCCCCTGTATGATCCGGGCCCATGAGCCGCTACCAGGATCCCAAAGCGACAGCCCTTATTATTCTCGTTGGCGCCAGCCTGATGATCCTGATTCACATGGTTTCCCAGGGCGAGAAAAAAGCGGAACGGGATACAATGCATGTCAACACCTCGCACGAAGACAGCCTCTACACGCACAGCGAGATTGCCGACTTTGAGCTGGCCGCCCCCGCCAGTTTCAAAATTCAGGGGGAAGTTTTCGGCCCGCCGGAGCGTATGGGGCCGCCCGTGCCGATTTTCCGCGAAATGGCCGGCCCCTTCATGCCGAAGGTGCATAAGGGACCGAAAGATAAAATCGTCATCATCATCGATGATCTCGGCATGGACCGCCGCCGCACCCGCGCGGTGATGGATCTGCCCGCATGCATGACGCTGGCGTTTTTACCTTACGCACCCGGCCTGAAAGAAATTACCGGTGAAGCGAAAGCGAAAGGGCATGAGTTGATCATTCATGTGCCGATGCAGCCGCTGGCGCCTGGCCTTGATCCTGGCCCGCTGGCATTGCGCAGCGATATGAGCGGCGATGCCTTCGACCTTATGCTAGGTAAAATCTTTGAATCTTTTGACGGCTATGTGGGCATCAATAACCATATGGGCAGCAAATTGACGCAGGACGAAGCGGCGATGAACCGCGTCATGCAGGCATTGGCTGTGCGCAATCTGATATTTGTTGATTCCAGGACCATCGGTAATTCGGTGGGTGAAAAAGTGGCCGCGCGCTACGGCCTCGCCCATGCGGGGCGCGACGTGTTTCTCGATAACCAGGATAACGATGCCTCCGTGATAAGGGCGCTGGGGCTGCTGGAATCCATCGCCCGCAAACGTGGTGTCGCAATCGCGATCGGCCACCCGAAGGATTCAACCATCCGTGCCTTAAAAACATGGTTGCCGGGGCTTGCCGCGCGTGGATTCGAAGTGGTGCCGGTCAGCGCGGTCGCGGAAAAAGATTCAAAAGTCGTGAAAGTTATCGCGCCTGCGCGATAGCGGCTTCGGCGGCGCTGATAATCGCCTGCGCCTTGTTCACCGTTTCCTGGTATTCGGATTCCGGCTTGCTGTCGGCAACAACGCCAGCGCCCGCCTGCACATGGATTTTTCCGCCTTTGACCAGCGCTGTGCGTAATGCAATGCATGTATCCATTACGCCCTGCGATGAGAAATAGCCGATCCCGCCGCCATAAAAACCGCGCCGGCTGACTTCCAGCTCCTCAATGATCTCCATCGCCCGCACCTTCGGTGCGCCGCTGACGGTGCCCGCCGGGAAGCCCGCAAAAAACGCGTCGATAATATCAAGATCCTTGCGCAGCGTGCCTTCGATATTCGAAACAATATGCATGACATGGGAATAATGCTCGATTGTGAACTGATCGGTGACATCGATCGTACCGAATTCGCACACGCGGCCCATATCATTGCGGCCCAGGTCGAGCAACATGAGATGCTCGGCACGCTCTTTCGGATCGGTCAGCAAATCTTCGGCCAGCGCCTTGTCTTCGGCCGAATCTTTTCCGCTTTTCCGCGTCCCGGCAATAGGTCTTATAGTCACGCGTCCGCCGCGCACTCGAACCAAAATTTCCGGACTGGACCCCACAAGCGCGAAATCGTCGAATTGCACATGAAATAGGAACGGGGAAGGATTAAGGCGCCGCAGCGAACGGTAAAGTTCAAACGCCGGCAGGTCGAAATCCACCGTGAAGCGCTGCGACAAAACCGCCTGGAAGATTTCACCCTGCAGCGTGTAGTCGACCACTTTCCGTACGGCGTTCTTGTAGTCTTCCGGTTTCATATTGGACTGGACTTTGAGCGGTAAAGATAATTGCGTGCCGGACTTGGTCGCCAGAACCGGCCCGGCCAGTTTCCCGATCAGGACATCCAATGCTTGTTGATGATATTTGTAAACATCCGCCGCCTTGTCTTTTGAGTTTCCGGCATGGATATAAACCGGCATGACAAAGCAGACCATGCTTTTGACATTGTCGAAAATCGCCAGCGTTCTGGGGCGCATCAGGACGCTGTCATCGAGACCGATATCATCTTTATTATTGCCCGGAATATTTTCCGCCAGCCGCACCATGTCATAACCGAGATAACCGAACAGGCCGGAGCACGCCATCGGCGGCAGCCCACCCGGAATGTCATCGATATGACTGTCCTTAATGAGCGCGCGCAAGGATGTGAGGGCGTCGGTTTTTTCTTCCGCCCACGCACCGCCGTCTTTCTTCACAAGGGAATTCTTACCGTGGCATTTCCACAGCAGGTCGGGATCAAGGCCGATAATGGAATAGCGCCCGAGTGTCGATCCGCCCTCGACAGATTCCAGCAGGAAACAATAGGCCGCATCGCCGCATAGTTTAAGGTAAGCCGAAACCGGCGTTTCCAGGTCTGCCGGCCTCCAGCGCCAGACGAGCTGAGTTTTCTTGGCATTAAAAGCGGCTTGAAAATTTTCCGGAGTTTGTTGTGCTGCGCCGGACATGATTAGGGCTGCGGGTCGGCGGTGGGCGCGCCGTAGACCCGCTCGAGGATCTTGCGATTGACGCGCACATTATATTGATCCTGCTTTTCATGCAGGTATTGCATCACCGCTTCACTTTGCAGACTCTTCTCCAGGTTTTGTTCAAGCGTAGTATAGTTTTTCGACGAGGTGTCAACGCTGTCCGGGATATTCGCATCTGTCACCGCGGCGATTCCCACGCCGCCATCAATATCGATCAGGAAAGGCTTGTTCAGGTCGGATTCGAAAATTTCCACTAGGGCGCTTTCGCTTAAGGGCGCTTTTTTCTGCTCGCGCATGATGCCGCCCGTTTTTTGCAGGCTTTTATTCTGCGCTGTTGCAAATGCCTTAAGATCAGCGCCGGCTTCAAGAGTTTCAAGCGCAGCACGCGCCTGCATGCGGTTCTGCATGTCCACCTGTTCGCGCATCCAGTCTTTTTTCAGATCTTCTTTGACTTTTTCCAGCTTCACGTAAGTTTCAGGCTTAAGCGTTTCGAGATAAACGCCGATCAACTGTCCGTCCGGCAGTTCAATCATCGACGACGCCGTGCCTTGTTCCAGCGCAAAGCCGTTTTCAAGAATCTGTTGCGCGGCATCCTTGTAGGTGCCTAGTGCATCCGCACCGGTTGCTGTTTGCCCGCGTTGGTTCATCGCCGGCAAAGCGGTGACATCCAGCTTCACTTCTTTGTTGATGTTTTCAAGGCTCGAGCCGGAAGCCAGCAAATCTTCAACCGTGCCGGCCATCGCATAACGCTCCTCGGCCAGCCTGTTTTCCTGCAGCTCGGCAGTGATTTCCTTGCGCGCCGATTCAAGGCTGCGCACGGATTCCGGACTGATTTTCTTGATCTTTATAATGTGCCAGCCGAGCGGCGATTTAACCGGGCCGATTACATCGCCGGCTTTTTCTGCTTTCTCAATATCCGCTTTGATGTCGGGCAAAAGACTGGCTTCAGTAGAATTTTCCTCACCCATATATTCATTGGTATTGCCGGTTTCTTTTTTCACGGCCGCTTTTAAATCACGCGCGGCGGCGCTGTTGGCGATATTTTTCGCAGCCTCTTCGGAAGCCACAAGCGCCTGTTCGAAAATGCGATTTTCGTCAGTTTTGTAGAAAACAATATTGCCTTCATACGCATCTTTGATTTCCTCTTCAGAGATAGCAATGGTCTGTTTCAGTGCCTCATCCCTGATGCGGATAATTTTGAATGTCCGCATTTCAGGTTCTGCAAAATCTGGCTTGCGCAGCTCATAAAGCGCCGCGATCTGCCCGTCGGTTGGATCGGCAATTTTAACGGACGCATTGGGAAATGCCACATATTTAATCGTACGGGTTTCTTTCTGGAAGATCGCAAGATCGCGCGCAATATCCGGGCTCACGGATGAAAATCCGCTTTGCAGGGCGGACAGGAAAAGTCTGCCCGTCGTTTGCTCGCCGATCTCACGCACCATGTCTTTTTCATTCAGACCCTGACTGCGCAGGACCTGGTTGAATACATCCTTCGGATCCTGCCCCGGCTTGACCATCGGCATGATCAGCTGCGAAATCTGCTTCGCGATATGCGGCTTGCCGACAAGCAGCCCGTGTTCATCTGCGGCGCGCGCGATGACTTTGGATTGCACCTTCGACATCAGGAGCTGGTCGACATAGCCCATATCAAACGCCTGCTGCGGCGTAATGTTGAGACGCGCCACGCTGCGGCGCAGTTCCTGGTCGAACGTCTGGATCGAAACGGCTTCCCGACCGACCATGATCACGTTGTTGCCGCCCATGCCGCCGCTGCGGAAAAAGCCGCCTATGTCCATCAGGACCAACCCGGCAACCGCCATGGTCATCAGCCCGAAAAGGATAAATTTCGCAATTCCACCGGAGGCGCCGTGGCGCAGGGCTTTCATAACCATGTTAATAACCTGTTTTTAAATATGTTTTTGCCGGGGGTCTTGATTTTAGGCCCCCGGCGCTTGCACTATAAGGGGCCGTGAGAAACCGGGCAATAGGTGAAAGAATGCAGAAACTGATCGTCGGCAACTGGAAGATGAACGGCACGGCCGGGCAGGCGGCGACCCTGGGACAGGCCATATCAAAAGAAGCGGCCCGTTTTGATAAATGCCAGCTTGTAATCTGTCCGCCCTTTGTTCATCTCGGCGCGGTCAGCGGTCTTAAGAATATAAAAATCGGCGCGCAGGATTGCTCGCCTTTTCCAAGCGGCGCCTATACCGGCGATGTCTCAGCTTCGATGCTGGTGGAAGGAGGATGCAGCTATGTTATTCTCGGCCATTCGGAGCGCCGCCAGCATTATCACGAAACGAACGAATTCATCGCCGGGAAGGCAGTGCAGGCCCATAAAAGCGGACTCATCACGATTATATGCGTCGGCGAAACTGAAAACGAACGTGAAGCAGGCCGTGAAACGGAAGTCGTCGCGCGGCAACTTGAGCGCTCAATTCCAACCTCTGCCTCACAACACAACCTGGTTATTGCTTATGAGCCCGTCTGGGCGATTGGCACCGGCAAAACCGCCACGCCGGAGGACGTTAAAATCATGCATGAATTTATCCGCAGGAAACTCCTGGAGCGTCTGGCTGGGGCCGAAAACATGCAAATTTTATATGGGGGGTCAATGAAGCCCCAGAACGCGCAGGATCTTTTGGCCGTACCCCATGTTCATGGGGGTCTGGTGGGCGGCGCCAGCCTGGACCCGGCCCAATTTCTGGCTATTGCACAAGCGCTCTAAACAGAATAAAAAGAGCTCCCATGGAAAATGTTGTTCTCGTAATTCACCTTTTATTCGCGCTTTCTATTATCGGTCTGGTTCTTCTGCAACGTTCGGAAGGCGGCGGCCTTGGTATTGGCGGCGGCGGTATGGGCAAGCTGGCCTCTCCCAAAGGCGCCGCCAGCGCCATGAGCCGCGCGACCGCGATTTGCGCCGGTTGCTTCTTCGCCACCAGTCTTGTTCTTGGCATTATGGCCGGAACCCATTCAGGGGGCGGCAAAAGTATTCTGGATTCTCTGGATCAAAGCCCGCCGGCAGCAGAGGCAACACTGCCTTCGCCGGACGCGCTGGACACGACACCGGATTCGCCGCAGCAGATACCGGCAGCACCAATTTCGGAGTAATGGAGTAACCGGAGACCGTGATTTTTTAAATCACGGTCAGAGGCACGAAAACAAAGATGACGCGATACATATTTATCACCGGCGGCGTGGTTTCCTCTTTAGGAAAAGGCCTCGCCTCCGCTGCTCTTGGCGCGCTTCTTCAGGCGCGCGGCTACAAGGTTCGTCTCTGCAAACTCGATCCCTACCTGAACGTCGATCCCGGCACGATGAGCCCGACCCAGCACGGCGAAGTTTTCGTCACGGATGACGGCGCCGAAACCGATCTGGATCTTGGCCACTATGAGCGCTTCACGGGCGTCCCGGCCCGCGCGCGCGATAACATCACCACCGGCCAGGTCTATCTGAATGTTCTCCAGAAGGAGCGCCGCGGTGAGTATCTCGGCGCGACGATCCAGGTCATTCCCCACATCACCAATGAGATCAAGGATTTCATCATGGAGAAGGAAGGCACGGCCGATTTCGTGCTCTGTGAGATCGGCGGTACGGTCGGCGACATTGAATCCCTGCCATTCCTCGAAGCGATCCGCCAGTTCGGCAATGAAGTCGGCCGCGACCGCGCGGTCTATATCCATGTCACGTTGCTGCCTTATATCCCGACGGCGGGTGAGCTTAAGACAAAGCCGACCCAGCACTCCGTCAAGGAGCTGATGGGCGTCGGTATTCGTCCCGACATTCTGCTTTGCCGCGCCGAGCGCCCGATTGAGGAGGATGAGCGCCGCAAGATTGCGCTGTTCTGCAATATCGACCGGCGCAAGGTGATCCCGGCGCTTGATGTGAAAACGATTTACGAAGTGCCGCTGACCTATCACGCCGAAGGTTTTGACAACGAGGTCATGGATTCTTTTGGTCTGGAAAAATCATCCAGCCTCGACCTTAAAATCTGGGAAGACATTGTTCACCGCGTCAGGCAGCCCGAAGGTGAAGTGCGCATCGCGATTGTCGGCAAATACACCAGCCTCTCCGACAGCTATAAATCTCTCAACGAGGCGCTCATTCATGGCGGTATCGCCAATAACGTGAAGGTCGAGCTGAATTTCATCGAGTCCGAGATTTTCGAGCGCGAAGACCCGTCCTCTTACCTGCATGGCGTGCAGGGTATCCTCGTGCCCGGCGGTTTCGGGGAACGCGGTGCCGAAGGCAAGGTGCGCGCCGTGAAATTCGCACGTGAAAAGAAAGTCCCTTATTTCGGCATCTGCTTCGGTATGCAGATGGCGGTCATCGAGGCCGCGCGCAATCTTGCCGGCATCAAGGGCGCGGGCTCGACGGAATTCGGCGCATGCAAGGATCCCGTCGTCGGTATGATGACAGAATGGATGAAGGGCAACCAGCTTGAGCAGCGCGGTGCAGGCGGTGATCTCGGCGGCACCATGCGCCTTGGCGCTTATCCGGCGCATCTCGCTCCCGGTTCACGCATTAAAAAAATCTACGGTGCGCGCGAGATCAGCGAACGCCACCGCCACCGCTATGAGGTCAATACCGCCTATAAGGATAGGCTGGAATCTGCTGGTCTTAAATTCTCCGGCATGTCGCCGGACGGGCTGCTGCCCGAAATCGTAGAGCGCGTTGATCACCCTTGGTTTGTCGGCGTACAGTTCCACCCGGAGCTGAAATCCAAACCCTTCGACCCGCATCCCCTGTTTGTGTCCTTTATCAAGGCCGCGGTGGAACAGGGGCGGTTGGTTTAGTTCGTCATTGCGAGGAGGCAACGCCGACGAAGCAATCCAGGTGGATGGAATAAACCATGAAACAGCTTTGCGTTTACATTCTGGCTAGTAAAAGAAACGGCACGCTTTATACCGGTGTGACTTCAAATCGTGCTCAGCGGGATTATCAGCATAAATCCGGCGCAATCGATGGATTCAGCAAAAAGCATGAATGCAAAATTCTTGTTTATTACGAAATTCACGAAACAATGGAATCCGCCATTGGGTTATTTTTAATTTTTTCAATGGCTTGGGCAAAGACTTCTTCGGGTGTTTGGTAATCGAGGCATTTTCTGGGCCTTTCGTTAAGTTCTTTGGCGATGGCGTTCAGGTCGTCCTGCGTGTAGCC
>JBQTJN010000013.1:0-41334 GCA_052387095.1 Alphaproteobacteria bacterium | reverse complement strand
TCGAGGAATCTTGAATCTATCTTATAGCGAAGATCCCTCGCATACGCTCGGGATGACGATATGCTAAGCCACAGACTTCAAATTTCTCTTGGATTTATCACCTATTTTAAACTCAAGCCCCGCCTTGCCCGCACTGACGTGTATATGCGCGCCATCGGCGATCTCGCCTTTGAGGATTTTCTCGGCCAGTACGTTCTGCAGGTTGGTCTGGATTAGGCGCTTAAGGGGCCGCGCACCATAAGCCGGGTCGTAGCCCCGCTCCGCCAGCCAGGTTTTCGCCTCCTTATCGAGCTCCAGCGTGATTTCCCGGGTTTCCAGCAACTTATGCAGGTGCCGCAATTGGATGTCGACAATGCCCGCCATCTGGTCGCGGCCCAGCCGTTTGAACAGCAGGATCTCATCGAGCCTGTTAAGGAACTCGGGACGGAATGCCTTGCGCACCACATCCATCACAGCGCCGCGCACCTTCTCGACATCCTCGCCATCGGCCAGCTCGACCAGGTGCTCAGCCCCAAGGTTCGATGTCATAATGAGAACGGTATTGTTGAAATTCACCGTGCGACCCTGCCCGTCCGTCAGGCGGCCGTCATCCAGCACCTGTAAAAGAACATTGAACACATCCGGGTGCGCCTTCTCGATCTCATCGAACAGGATAACCTGGTAAGGCCGGCGTCTTACGGATTCAGTAAGAGCCCCGCCTTCTTCGTAACCGACATAGCCCGGCGGCGCGCCGATCAGCCGCGCTACGGAATGCTTCTCCATATATTCGGACATATCCATGCGCTGGATCGCGCTTTCATCCGCGAACAGGAATTCGGCCAACGCCTTTGTAAGTTCGGTTTTACCAACGCCTGTAGGACCCAAAAACAGGAATGAGCCGATCGGGCGCTTCGGATCCTGCAGCCCGGCGCGCGACCGGCGGATCGCGTTGGCCACCGCTCGAACAGCTTCGGCCTGCCCAACCACGCGCTCGGCGATCTTGTCTTCCATCGAGAGCAGCTTCTCGCGCTCCCCCTCCAGCATCTTGTCAACCGGGATGCCGGTCCATCGGCTCACCACATGGGCGATCTCGTCGGTTGTAACTTCCTCGTTGATCAGGGCACCCTTTGACTGCGGCGCCGCGGCCAGCTTCTTCTCTAACTCCGGGATCTTTCCATATTTTAACTCGCTGGCCTTCGACCAGTCACCGGCACGCTCGGCCTGCTCAAGCTCGACCCGCGCTCTGTCCAGCTCTTCTGTAAATTTCTGCCCGGCATGGAGTTTCGTCTTCTCCGCTTCCCACTGCCCGGTCAGATCCGCCCACTGAGATTCTAGTTCAGTTAGTTCACTTTCCAGTTTCGATAATCGATCTTTCGACGCCTTGTCCTTCTCGACCTTGAGCGCCTCGCGCTCGATTTTGAGCTGGATGATCTTGCGATCGAGCTCGTCAATCTTCTCAGGCTTGCTGTCCGCCTGCATGCGAATGCGGCTGGCCGCTTCATCAACCAGGTCAATGGCCTTATCAGGCAGAAAACGGTCGGTAATATAGCGATTGGACAAGGTTGCGGCCGCTACAATAGCGCAATCCGTAATTCTGACCCCGTGATGGGCCTCATATTTCTCTTTTAAGCCTCTAAGTATCGAAATTGTATCCTCAACTGTCGGCTCAGATACGAAAACAGGCTGAAAACGTCGCGCAAGCGCTGCATCTTTCTCGATATGTTTGCGGTATTCATCCAAAGTTGTGGCTCCAATCATGTGGACTTCACCGCGGGATAGCGCAGGCTTTAGCATATTCCCGGCATCCATCGAACCTTCACCCTTGCCGGCGCCTACAATAGTATGTAACTCATCAAGAAAAACTATTATTTCCCCGCCGCTTGCCTTAATTTCATCAAGTACTGCTTTAAGGCGTTCCTCGAATTCCCCCCGATATTTTGCCCCGGCAATCATAGCACCAAGATCGAGCGCCATCAGGCGTTTACCTTTCAAACTCTCAGGTACGTCGCCCTTGACGATCCGAAGAGCCAGCCCTTCGGCAATCGCCGTCTTACCGACACCGGGCTCCCCGATCAGGACGGGGTTGTTCTTCGTACGTCTTGAGAGAACCTGCACCGTCCGGCGGATTTCCTCGTCCCGGCCAATAACCGGATCGAGCTTGCCATCCTGTGCCGCCTGGGTCAGATCGCGGGCATATTTCCTGATTGCATCGAACTGGTCCTCGGCACCGGCAGTGTCCGCCGTACGCCCTTTGCGCATGGAATTGATCGCCAGGTTGAGGCCCTTATCAGCCAGCCCGGCGCCGGCAAGAAGTTTCGAAACCGGGTAATCTTTCGCCATGACCATTGCCTGCAGTACGCGCTCCGCCGTGACGTACTTGTCACCTGCTTTTTCAGCCAAATTCAATGCATTATCGACTATTCTTGAGGCAGTAATTGAAAGAACAAGCTGCCCTGCACCGGGACCTTCCAGGACGGGAAATTTACCAATCGCAACCTCAACATCACCACGCAGTTTCTGTATGTTCCCACCAGCCGCCCGCACCAGGTTTTCAACCTGCTTAGTGTCGTCATCCAGCATCACCCTGAGCAGGTGCTCGGGTTCAAGACTTGGATGTGAAAAGCGGTTGGCAAGTGTCTGTGCCGCTTGGAGGAAGCCCTTGGTTTTTTCTGAGAGGCGTTCGATGTTCATATACTAGATATTAAATGAAAAAATGAAAAAACAATATGATGATTCCTATTAATGTTGCTGAAACGAATAGGAGTATGTAAATATCCCTATCAATTTACATATCAATAGGGCGAGACTTACCATGCACCCGCAAATAGAACTCGATCACCACGAAAACAGACATATTTTAGATCTCAGGAACGTAAAGCAAATACCCTGGATCCTAAACATAGGGATTAGTGAAAATCTTAAGCCAGGCACCGTATTGGGCAGTGAGGATTACCAACTGCTAAATTAGCAAAAGCGTTTGAAAGGGTGGATGGTTCTCGAATTCGATAGGAAAGCCAGAACATTCGGCCTGTTAGAGCCGGAAAATTCTAATTATTTGGATAAAAAACAACCACCAGAAGAAATAGCTAAGCGTGCTAAAAAGCTTTTATCACAACAATTTGGCCCAGTCAGCTTGCCTAAAATATCAGACGTAAAATCCATAGACGCGATTATAGCAGATCAGGGACATGAGACACTATCACTTCAATTATCTGAATACGGAAGTGTTGGCTATGGCGCAACAGGTTGGCAATCCCACAGACCTTATTGGATCAAGAGTGAAAACGGTGATTTAGCTCAATGCAGGTTTATAACAAAAGAAACTGCCGAAAAATTCCAGACAGGTGGCTGCTTTATTATTGACCAGTTTAATGGGCTTGAGGCAGAAAGCGCGCATATTCGTTGCGTGCAAAAGGTGCACGCTATATAATTTATTAGACTTTCCGATAAAGGTCATGTAATAATTAAAAAAAGCAGCCTCTATCAATAAGATGAACTGCTTTTTTAAACTGATATGTGAATAATTTTTAGGCGTCTTCTGTCGTCGCTTGGCGTGAAAAACCTGTACGCTCAATTTCCGCATTATCATCTGATACTTTAGGAACGACGCCTAATATACTGGCAGGTAATCCTAAATGGTCTTCACGCACAGCTTGATCCCCGGTTTGTGTCACAGCAACGGCATTGCCATCCACAACGGTCTCGTCCGGGCGAATAGCCGGTCTTGGCGTCGGGTTTTCAGCCTCCCAGCTATTGATGATACGCTGGTAATGTTCAGCGTGCTGGAGATAGCTCTCGGAAAGAACGCGATCGCCGGCTGAGGCCGCATCACGTGCCAGAAGCTGGTATTTTTCAGTGACTTGGTGCGCCGTACCGCGAATACGGACATCCGGCCCATTGCTGTCATAAACCTGGGTGCGCTGGTTCGGAGGGCGATTGCCGCCAGCGCTACTGCTTCGGTTTTGGTTGTTGCTACCACCGCGATTATTATTACGTTGTTGGCGTCTGTTTGAAAGTCCGTGTCTCATAGATTATCCTGTCCTGTTTTATATAATTCATCCCATTATTGTCAGGCATACGCGTACATCCTAGGTGATTCATAGGTGCAAGTACAGCCATGCCAGCCTGTTTATTCTAGGTCCTACCCAACCCGGTTGGGATTACGAAAAACACCTCTGTTACCTTCTTTGCATTTTTCGCCCGCGGGACCTCTTCAGGTATAAAGGATCGGTTTTTTCGATCAACCGACGCGTCAAATTATTTTTTACTTATCCCCATCGAGATTTCTGCAACCCGCGGATTTCCTGCCAAATCGCGGTGGATTCGACCCGGCGAAAGCTTAGATTCTCCGCTGAGTCGCATTACGGATTCGGCCTGGTCGAAACCGATCTCGAAAAACCCTTTCCCGCCCGGCTTTAAAAGATCATTTAGGCCGGAAAAAATCTTTTTGTAGGCCATTAAGCCGTCTTCGCCGCCGCTAAGTGCCAGAATCGGATCATGATTCCGTACCTCCGGTGCCAGCTTTAGAATCACGGATTCGGCAATGTAAGGCGGGTTGGAAACAACGAGGTCAAAGCTGGAATTTATGGCCTCCGCCCAGTTTCCGCAGATAAAATCCAAACGTTCATCCACATTATGGCGCAAGGCGTTGCGCCGCGCAGTTATCAATGCTTCCCGTGAAACATCCACAGCCAATGCACGCGTGGTTTTCCACGCATGGAGCAAGGTAATCGCGATACAGCCCGAACCCGTGCCGAGATCGATGAAATTTGCAGGCGGTTGATCGCCATACGCCTCCAGCACCGCATCGACCAGCGTTTCTGTGTCGGCGCGTGGATCCAGAGTCGAAGGCGTAATCAGGAAATCCAGCCCATAAAATTGCCGCTCCCCGTAAATGCGCGATAACGTCATGCCTGAGAGACGCCTTTCAAGATCGCGTTTCAGGATCTCCAGCACCGGCGCAGGCACGGGTTTATCGGGATGGGCGATAATATCCGCCCAGCTAAACCCGCCCCGGGATTCCAGCATGAACCGGGCCTCGAGGTCGTTTTTCAGCGCGGCGCAGCAGATTTGGTAAAGGGCGCCGAGATTTTGGGGCACATTCATAGGTATTTATTAACGTGTCATTAATAAGAGCGCCAGTAGCCCACCCCCCACCCTCCCACGCTTCGCGCGGGGCCCTCCCTCTCCCGCCGGGAGAGGGTTACGTAAGCTTAATGAGCGTCAGCGAATTTAGCTGAAGTGGGGTGAAGGGTCATTGGAAATCAACCCTCAATCGTCGCCAGCATCTCGGCATGATCCTCGGCGGTGAGAGACTCGATCATCTCCCCCAGCTTCTGTCCCGACAATATTCCGTCCAGATCGTACAGGGTCAGGTTAATGCGGTGATCCGTCACCCGCCCTTGCGGGAAATTGTAGGTCCGTATGCGCTCCGACCGGTCGCCGGATCCCACTTGTGATTTGCGGTCCTGCGAACGCTCGGCATGGAGGCGATTGCGTTCCTGATCGTAAATGCGGGTGCGCAGGATCTTCATCGCCTTGTCACGGTTCTTGTGCTGGGAACGTTCTTCCTGCATCTCGACGACCGTGCCTGTCGGGATGTGCGTAATCCGCACGGCGCTTTCAGTCTTGTTGACGTGCTGGCCCCCTGCCCCTTGCGCCCTGTAGGTATCGATGCGCAGGTCAACCGGGTTGATCTGGATATCGACTTCCTCGGCCTCGGGCAGGACGGCCACGGTCGCGGCCGAGGTATGGATACGCCCCTGCGCCTCGGTTTTCGGCACGCGCTGGACGCGGTGCACGCCGGATTCATATTTCAATCGGGCGAAAACATTATGCCCCGTCACCTGGATAATAACCTCCCGGAAGCCGCCAAGATCGCTCTGCGAAGCTTCGACTACTTCGAATTTCCAGCCCTGATAAGAGGAATAGCCCTTATACATCGTAAAAAGATCGGATACGAACAGCGCGGCCTCATCGCCGCCCGTGCCGGCGCGGATCTCGAGAATGGCGTTGCGGGCATCGGCCTCGTCTTTAGGCAACAGGGACAGGCGGATGCGGTGCTCCATCTCCGGGATGCTCTGGTTAAGCGTATTGAACTCTTCCTCGGCGATTGATTTCATCTCCGGGTCCTTGAGCATGTCTTCCAGGTCGGCTTTTTCCTTCAGCGCGCGGTCATAGGTTTCGAAAACTTCTACAACCGGCGAAAGCTCGGCATATTCCTTGGACATCTTTACGAACTGCTCACCGCTCAGGCCGCCACCGGAAAGGATCGAAGCCAGTTCCTGGTGGCGCGCGCGTATGGATGATAATTTTTCTTTGAGGGACATGGAAAAATAAAGCTAAAGCGCTTCAAAGTATTTAATGTCATCCCCGCGGCGTCCGGCGTAGCCGGACATGCACGGCGAGGATCCGGAAAAATAAAACATCTTACCGTTGACTTGGCCTTTGCCAGACCCCCGCCTGCGCGGGGGTGACATTTGTTTTGGTGTTTTGAATGAAATTATCATTGTGCTTTTCCGAAATTTTTCTTCAGAGAAGCGGCATCGAGAGGGATATTGCGCTGGACCTCACCTACCCCCCCGAGCGGCTGCAGCTTCTCGCCGTCGATGATGATTTCAACGCCGCGCGAATTGCCGAGGGACATCAGGAGATTGGGACTGTCGGGCACGTAATAGCGGTCGCCGGCCTGTAAAACACGGGATACGAGCGTCTTGCCGCTCCTGTCCTTGATTTCAACCCAGCTGTTCTGAACGATATTCAAGATGGTTGTTTTCTTTTCCGCCTCCGCCGTTGGTGCAGCGTCTGCTTCAGGCGCAACGGCAACTTCTTCTCCGGACGGCATGGTTGGGCCATAGAATTGCTGCGACACCGGCTCACCTGCAGATGTCTCTTCGGGCGGCTGCGTCGCTTCCGTCACGGGTGGAATGACTTCGATTTCCGTGCGGTCGTCTCCGCGCAGCGCCCACCACGAGATGAGAATAAGAACAACGCCCGCGAGACACGCACCGATCAGCCAGGGCGGCGCGATACGGATGTCATCAACAGCGACCGGGAAATTCAGCTCGGGCCGGATCACACGGCTGCCGCCATATTGCATCTTGAACAGCTTGACCATTTTCTCGCCGTCGAGGCCGAGATATTCCGAATAGGAGCGCACGAAACCGATCGCGTAAACGCGGCCCGGGATTTTTTCGAAATCGCCCTTTTCTATCGCATCGATCTGGGAGGCGCGGATGCGGATATTATTCTCAACATCGCTCAACGACTGGTTGTAATGCATGCGCGCACGCCGCAGGATCTCGCCTATCGGCATATCCGTCTGATAGATATTCTCTTCCTGTGGAGTTGGCTGCGTCATGGCCGCCACCATAAAGGATTACGTCTTATTCTTCCAGCCTATAAGCCGCATGCAGGGCTCGTACCGCCAGTTCGACATAATCCTCCTCGATCAGGACGCTGATCTTGATTTCCGATGTCGAAATAACCTGGATATTGATCCCCTTGGCGGCCAGGGTCTGGAACATGGTATTGGCAACGCCGGAATGGCTGCGCATCCCGATCCCGACCACGGACAGCTTAGCCACATTCTCGGTGGCGGCAAGGCGTTCATAAGCGAGATCTTTGGTGTTCTCAAGTGTCTCCATGGCGTATTTCAGCTCTGCGCGCGGCACAGTGAAGGTGATGTCGGTGACTTTGCCGTCGGCGGAGACGTTCTGGACGATCATATCCACATTGATCTTCGCTTCGGCTAAAGGACTGAAAATCCGGGCCGCGACACCGGGCGTATCGGGTACGCCCACTATGGTGACCTTCGCTTCGTCGCGCGTATAGGCAATGCCTGTGACCAGCTCTTCTTCCACGATATCTTCCTCCCTGATGACAATTGTTCCCGGCAGATCGCTGCCAACATGATCTTCAAAACTTGATAAAACCTGCAGCGCCACTTCGTATTTCGTGGCGATTTCAACGGAGCGCGGGTGCAGGACCTTGGCGCCGAGAGACGCCAGTTCCAGCATCTCTTCGTACGATATTTCCTTGATTTTACGGGCTTGCGGCACGATGCGTGGGTCGGTCGTATAAACGCCGTCGACATCCGTATAGATATCACAGCGATCGGCTTTCAGTGCCGCCGCCAGCGCGACGGCCGTCGTGTCGGAACCGCCGCGGCCCAGTGTGGAGACGCGATTATTTTCACTGATGCCCTGAAAGCCCGGCACGACAACAACATCGCCGCGCCCGAGATGTTTCTGGATTTTCGATGTTTCAATGCTGGTGACGCGCGCGCGTCCGTGCACATCATCGGTGAGAATGGGGATCTGCCAGCCGAGCCACGAGCGCGCGGTCAGGCCAAGTTTTTGTAACGCCAGCGCCATCAGCCCGGCTGTCACCTGCTCGCCGCTCGAAACAATCGTATCGTATTCCTTGGTATCGCCGAGCGGGCTTATCTGGTTGTAATAATCGACAAGCTGGTTGGTCACGCCGGCCATAGCGGACACAACGACCGCGACCTTGTTGCCATTGACAACCTCGCGCGCGACCTTCGCCGCCGTATGCTCGATGCGGCCTATATCGGCAACCGACGTGCCCCCGAATTTAACAACGATCAAACCCATGATTTTCTTCAGCGTTTCAAAGCGCTTGCCTGCGCGGTGAAAGGGCTCTATCCATAGTCGGAAAACCCGGAAAAATCAACGATGAAAGCAATGAAATCCAGCATAAACGAAAAGGAAATCGCCCATTTCTCGAAGGATGCCGCGCGCTGGTGGGATGAAACAGGCCCTTTCGCGCCCCTGCATCGCCTCACCCCTGCCCGCATGGAATATATCAGGGGCCATGTTTGCGGCCATTTCGGGCTGGAGCAAAATACGCTGAAGCCTTTCAAAAACCTCTCCGTCATCGACATAGGCTGCGGCGGCGGCCTTGCATGTGAGCCGATGGCGAGACTCGGCGCGAACGTAACGGGCATCGATGCGGACCCGGTTGCAATCGCAGCGGCCAGAACCCATGCCGCGGGTGCGGGTTTGATTATTGAGTTTTTGAATACCACCGCTGAATCTCTATTAGACTCGTCATTGCGAGCGGAGCGAAGCAATCCACTTTTAAAAGAAAGTGGGGATTGCTTCGTCGCTGACGCTTCTCGCAATGACGGTAATAGTTTTGACGTAGTGCTAGCTCTCGAAATCATCGAACACGTCAATGATCCCTCTGAATTTGTAAAATCCTGTGCGAAATTACTCAAACCCGGCGGGCTGATTATTTTCTCAACCCTGAACCGCACGCCGAAATCCTTCGCACTTGGTATTATCGCCGCCGAATATATTCTCGGCTGGGTGCCAAAAGGCACGCATGACTGGAAGAAATTTGTGAAGCCTTCCGAACTAGCAAGATTTGTCCGGGCCTACGATTTACAGATTAAAAACGTATCCGGATTGGTTTATAGCCCGGTGAAACAGGAATTCAGGCTTTCAGAAAATGATACGGATGTGAATTATTTTATGAGTGTGATCAGGATGACTTAAGTCATCCCATGTTCCTGCTTGTATTTCTGAATGTCTATTTCTTCAATTGTACCAAACAGCCTCTGGAAATTTCCATGACCAAAACCCGAATTTCCTTTACGTTGAATGACCTCAAAAAATACAGGACCAATGACTTCCTGGGTAAAAATTTGCAGCAGCGTACCTTCTTTTTTACCGTTGATCACTTCGTTTGAACCATCAATCAGGATACCAAGTCTTTCCAATTCCGGTATATTTTCTCCATGATCGACAATTTTATCTGCCTCTTCATAATAATCATGTTTGGGCGTCGGCATGAAAGAAAGCCCATTATTTCTTAACTGGGCGATAGTTTTGTAAATGTTATCAGTGCCGAGCGCAATATGCTGGATACCTTCTCCGGGAAGCTCCAGAAGATACCTCTCGATTTGCCCCTCTTGTCCAAAATTACCTTTCAAGCCCTTGCCTTCATTAAGGGGAATGCGTAAGTGCAGGCACGGCCCCGACATTGCCATACTGAGCAGTCCTGTGCCGTTATCTCCATTAATGTCAAAAGACTGGCCCATGCGAAAATTGAAAAATTTCTCATAAAACTCGGCCCATTTTTTCATGTCGCCCTGCTCGACATTATGAGTCAGGTGATCGATATAAGTCAGACCGGCAGCGTTAGGGTTGAGTTTCGCGCCGCGCGCAAAATCGAAATCATTCATATACAGGCCGGGCTGGTCTATCAGGTAAATCAGGCTGCCGCCGATTCCTTCGATGGCCGGCACGCTCGCGCCCATCGAGCCACCATGATCCATAACGGCTGTAGCTCCTCTTTCGCGAACGCCGGCAAAAGCATGCGCCGCATTTTTAACCTTGAAACCTACCGCGCTGGCGCCGCCATACATGTGCGCGGCGTTAAAATCTGCTGATTGTCCCACTTGTTCGTTGTTGAGTATGAAATTAATATCGCCCTGCTGGAAAATCTCGATATTCCGGCTTTTGTGCCGCGCCGTGACCGTCAAACCCATTTTATTGAATAAATCGCGTAAAGCATCGGCGTTAGGGCCGGTAAATTCGATAAATTCAAAACCCTCTGTACCAAGAGGGTTATCTAAAACTACTGTCATGTAAGGCTCCGATTTATGAGTTTCGTAAAAGACCATAAAGAGTTCTGTTTCTCATTTCAATTCCTTTTGGTAATTTGATTATAAAAAGCTAATGTCTTGAATATGAACTCTTTCTTCATTTTCCTCATGTTCCTCGCCATAACCGCCGTTCTCGGAGTGTTGGTCGCCGGTATCCTTTCCATGGTCAAAGGCGGCGACTTCAACCGCAAATACGGCAACAGGCTGATGCAGGCGCGCGTTTACCTGCAAGGCGCGGCCTTGGCCATGCTGGCGCTGGCGTTCCTCGTCTCGCAAAAATAGTGTAAACATGTAAGATATGATTCACGCGAGTACCCGCCCATGAAAATCCTCGTCCCCATCAAGCGCGTTGTCGATTTCAACGTCAAAATCCGCGTCAAGACCGACCAGACTGGCGTCGATCTCGCCAACGTCAAGATGTCGATCAACCCGTTCTGCGAAATCGCCGTCGAGGAAGCCGTGCGCCTCAAGGAGGCCGGCAAGGCAAGCGAAATCATTGTCCTCAGCATCGGGCCAGACAAGGCCCAGGAACAATTGCGCACCGCCATGGCCGTCGGCGCCGACCGCGGCATTCTCGTTAAAACCGATGCACCAACCGATCTCGGGGGTGTCGAACCGCTCGCCGTCGCAAAAATTCTTAAAGCGATTGTCGATAAGGAAAAGCCGGACCTGGTTATCCTCGGCAAGCAATCCATCGATGACGATTCAAACCAGACCGGCCAGATGCTCGCCGCTTTGCTCGGATGGCCGCAGGGCACATTCGCATCCAAACTGACGATCGATGCCGGCAACGCCGCCGTCGCGCGCGAAGTCGATGGCGGTACCGAAACGCTGAGCCTGAAACTCCCCGCCATCATCACGACCGACTTGCGTCTTAATGAACCTCGCTACGCCAAGCTTCCCGACATCATGAAGGCGAAGAAGAAAGAACTTGAAATTATCGAGCCCGCCAGCCTCGGCGTTGACATTACGCCGCGTCTTAAAGTGGTGAAAGTGTGCGAGCCGCCGAAACGCAAGGGCGGCATCAAGGTCGAAAACGTCGATCAACTCATTGATAAATTAAAGAATGAAGCAAAAGTAATACAATGAAAACATTAAGCGTCATTGCGAGGAGCGTCAGCGACGAAGCAATCCAGAGCCATTATCAACGACTCCTGGATTGCTTCGCTCATTTCATTCGCTCGCAATGACGAAAGGAAGGAATAATGTCCGTTCTCGTCGTTGCCGAACACGACAATAAAGACCTGAAGCCTGTAACACTTAATGTCATTGGCGCTGCCGCTAAACTGGGCGGTGATATTCATGTTTTGGTAGCCGGTTCTGACTGCCAGGCCATCGCCGACAAGGTTTCTAAGATTACCGGCGTCGCCAAGGTTCTTAAGGCCGATGCGCCGGAGTTGGAAAAAGGGTTAGCCGAAAATCTCTCCCCCCTGCTCGTGGATCTTGCCAAAAATTACAGCCATGTGCTCGCGCCCTCTACATCGTTCGGCAAAAACCTGCTACCCCGTGTGGCCGCCCTGCTCGATACACAACAGATTTCCGATGTGTCCGCAGTTATAAGCGCCGACACGTTCGAACGCCCCGTCTATGCCGGTAATGCGATCGCGACTGTACAGTCTTCTGATAAAATCAAACTTATGACGGTGCGCGGTACCAACTTCGATCCGGCACAAGTCGAGGGCGGTTCCGCATCAATCGAATCCGTTGCCTCAAAGGGCGATGCGGGGCTTTCATCCTTCCTTAGCCAGGAATTGTCCAAATCCGAACGCCCCGAACTCACCGCCGCGCGCATCGTCATTTCCGGCGGGCGCGGTATCGGCTCCAAGGAAAATTTCGTCATCCTTGATAAACTCGCCACAAAATTGAACGCCGCCATCGGCGCCTCCCGCGCCGCTGTCGATGCGGGTTTTGTGCCCAATGATTACCAGGTCGGACAGACGGGAAAAGTCGTCGCACCGGATCTTTATATTGCCGTAGGTATTTCCGGCGCCATTCAGCATCTGGCGGGCATGAAGGATTCAAAGATCATCGTTGCGATCAACAAGGACCCGGAAGCGCCGATATTCGGTGTGGCTGATTACGGGCTTGTAGGGGATTTAAACCAGATTATCCCTGAACTGGCCCAAAAAATCTGATTTTACATATTTATTACCTATATGATATTGTCTCTATAATTATCACAAATTAGGGGTAAATCATGAAATTAATCAAAACACTGGCTTTAAGCACTATTCTCGCCTTAGTCGTCGGGACAGAGACAGCTTGCAACACTGATACCAATAAAAATCCCCGAAATAAAGCGGTGGTCACACGGCCCACTCCTAATCCGGATGCCTTGAAGGGCCTCGTACCGGAGCCAATTAAAGTTTCATGGACAGATGTGATTGAGCTGCAGATACAGGATCCCGAATTAAAAACGGGCGTTGAACGCTTCCTGAATGTGCTGGAAAGTAATGCGTTCCCTTATGATGAGGCAGCTCCGGAAGATCATAGCAAAATCACTCGAAAAAACTTCTCACCTCAGGAAGAAATATTCGCAAGGCTAGCTACTGCGAAAAAATTATATGACGAAACCGGTCTCAGCGACACATTCATTAAAATGGGAATGATGAGCTCGCAAAAAAAATTCGTGATCAGACAGCATGACCGTCTCTTTGATGGAAAAGCTGAAAACGGCGCCAACACTTTAAACGTCCAAATGCCTGGAAAAACGAAATTCCCTGCTATGGTCGAAATGGGCTCCGATTATCTTAAGGGAGCGCAATACACAGGCGCAGACGGTAGAAAATACCCGGTCTCGCTTGAAGGCGTCATAGCGAACGAATTGTTTCATCTGGCCTACGGGATGGAAGACCGTTCAGGTTTGGGTATTTCAGACGAAGCCTATTCTAACAGAATAGAATCCATCATCGTCACAGCCTTGGGCGGAGCGCAGAGAAACGAAAGTTCTCTTATTGATTTCACAAGAAACAGCAACGGTGGCTATGTGATTTTAATTCCGCCGAAACAAAACAGCGCCCTGACTCCGTCCCCGCCAACCAATAAATAATTTAAACGCTGTCGCCTTCGCGCGCGGTTGTCGACATTTTAAAGACCGGGTTTGCGCCCTTATCCATCGTCGCGCCTTCGAATTGCGTCTCATTCATCGTTGCCCCATCCAGTGTTGCCCCGGTCAGGTCCGCATCGCGGAAATCTGCGCGCGTAAGATCGGCATAGGAAAAATCAGCACCCTTTAACGACGCACCCTTGAATTTCGAGCCATATAGATTGGCATAACGGAAAATAGCGCCTTCGAAACTGGAGGCATTGAAATGTTTCGCCGCGCCGCTTCCGAATAACAAGGGCGAACAATCCGCACCCTTGAGATCGGTGTGCGAAAAATTGGCTTCTCTGAACGTGGAACCACGCAGGTCAGCCTCCTGCATATCGCAACTGCGGAAATCGGATTTATCAAGATTCGCGCTCTGCAGCTGGATTTTATAAAGATTCATGCCGAGAAATTTTGCGCCAATAGCTTTAATCGCGGTAAGCTTCTCCAGTTTGAGGGTTTTGAGATCGCGCATGTCGATGCTGCTTAAATCAAGCTGCTTGCCGCTCTGGCCCGCCGATTCAACCCAGGAACGGTGTGTTTCGATCATCTTGGCCAGCGGCTCATCCATGGCGGTGACGGACGTCCCGATATTGGCATCCGTAACAGCGCCCGTCATTTCCGTCGTCGACTCCACCATATTGCTGAGATCGACCCCGACAAGGATAGCGGATGTCAGGTTAGCGCCTGTAAATTTAGCCCCGCCGACTTCCGCATCGGACAGATCAGCGCCCTGCAATTGCGCGCCGCGCATGTCAGCACCCGAGATATTGGCGCCCGCCAGTCTTGCATCGGAGAAATCTGCATTCGCGGCCAGCGAGCCTGTCAGCTTCGCCCCGCTCAAATTAGCACCACGGAAATTTACCGGCTGCCCGGCATCATAGCTGCTGTCGTCACCTGTCATGACGCCGCCGACACGCAGGTCGGCCTTTTCAAAATCGGCACCGACAAGGTCAGCGTTTTCGATACGCGCACCGCGCAAATCGGCACGAACAAATTTTGCTTTATTAAGATTGGCCTTGGAGAGATCGCACGCATAAAGCGAGGCTTCCTGGAAATTCGCGCCGGACAAATTCATGCCGACCATGACGCAGCCGACGAAAGATGCCTGGCGCAGATCCTTACCTTTGAGAGAGAGCCCCCGCAGATCGAGGTTTTTCAGGGTCGCACGGCGGCCGCCAAAGCGCCCTTCCAGGAAACGCGCATGCAAATTGACCATGGCCTCAAGCTGGTCCTGGGTCATTTTCTCGGCAGTGTTATCCTCAACGTCGACGGGCATACTGATTTTTTATGATTTTATTATTAAGACTACATGATTATACATGAATTTAAGGTTAAGTTTATGACGCCTCACAAAAATAAGCTTTTTGATTGTTTTTTTCATAAAAATTAAATAGGATTCGCCGATGTTGAAAAAGACCTGCATTTTCGCTGCTTTAATCTGCCTGGCCGCCTGTGGCGTCAAGCCTGGCGCCATGCAACCCCCCTCAGGCGCGGAAAACAACGGCTTCCCCCATACATACCCGGATGTTCGGAACGATCCCGGCCAGGCCTTGAGGACGCTGCCATGATGAATATTGTCGGTTTTAGTGAAAGATATAACGAGCTCTGGATCGAGGAAGTTCGCCTTGCCGATATTTTTAGAAAATACGGTTCGCGCACCTACGTCTATTCCCAGGCTCATATTGAAAGCCAATATGACCTACTCGCTGGCGCTATGCTGCGCAATTTACCCTCAGATAATCAGCCGATGCTGTGCTACGCATGTAAAGCCAACAGCAACATCAATATTCTGAGAATTTTAAAAAATAAAGGCAGCGGTCTGGAAGTTGGCTCCTACGGCGAACTACTGCGCGGCCGCGCAGCCGGATTTGATCCGAATAAAATTGTCGTGACCGGCGTTGGCAAGGAAGAATTTTATATCCGGGACGCCTTAAAAGGGGGCATACACCAGTTTAACATTGAAGCCCTTTTCGAAATCGAAACCATTAACAAGGTCGCGGAAGAATTGGGTGTTATTGCTCCGGTTGTTTTCCGTCTTAATCCAGCCATTGAAGGCGCGGGTGCCTACGCCAAAATATCCACGGGCGGCGTAACTGATAAATTCGGCATCCTGAAAAATTACGTGTTTGAAGCTTATGAAATGGCTGAAAAAATGCAAAACGTAGAGGCGCTTGGACTTTCCATGCATATTGGCTCCCAGGTTACACATGTTGAAAAATTTGAGCAGGCTTTTGAAAAAATTCCAGGGTTAGTCAGCGAGCTGCGCGAAAAAAGATTCAATATATCGCGCCTCGATATCGGCGGTGGTTTCCCGATCCAGTATAAGGAGGAAGATGCCCTGCTCGACCTCGATCAATACGCACAATGGGTCGATAAATTTATTCGTCCGCTCGACACAGAAATCATCATGGAACCGGGACGTTTTCTGGTTGGTAATTCAGGTGTTCTTTTAACGCAAGTTGTGGGGCCCAAAGAAGCCGGAGATTTTACTTTTTCAATTTTAGATACAGGCATGACGGATCTAGTCCGCCCGGCAATGTATGGCGCAAGACATCAGATAGAGGCCATTACAAATCGTGATGCCGAAGCAAAAAAGGTCATTGCAGTGGGACAAGTTTGCGAAAGCAGTGACGTCTGGGGCGAAGGTTTTCTCCTCCCAGAAGGCGTTAGGCCGGGCACTATGTTCGCTCACCTCTCAGCAGGAGCCTATGGCTATGAAATGGGGCTGCCCGGATACAACACGCGCGGCATGGGCGGTCAGGTTCTGGTCATAAAAGACCGTCCTTATCTCATTTCAAAGCCCATAACACCTGAACAAATCATCGCAAATGATATAGATCTTAACCTCACCTAGATGCATACTCTTCGGGATGCATGAGAAAAATTTCAAACCACTTGATCAGGCTAAAACACTGACGCGCCTTTCGCTGTTGCTGGAAAAACTGTCCGCATGCTTCTGGCCGCTGGGATTATGGGTTCTGTTCATTGCCTCCCTGCTCCTCCTGCAAATCCCGTTTCTGTTCGGCAGTTTCGGATCTCTCGCCTTCTTTTATATTTTCTGGGCCGGCGTTTTGTATTTCTTCATTAAGGGGGCGCTTCGTTTCCGCTGGCCGGATGCACGTGAAATTGACCGCCGTATCGAGGAGAGAAACCACTACAGCCACACACCGCTCTCAGTTTACGGCGACACTCTCGCCAATCCGGACAAACGCGGGACGAGGCTCCTCTGGCAGGAAGTGCAGGACAGGCTGCGCAATCTTCTCGCCCGTGTTCGCCCGGGTCATCCGCGCGCTTTTATCGTGCAGAAAGATCCCTACGCCCTGCGCGCCGCGATCTGCCTGCTCTTTCTTTCGGGCTTGCTGATTGCGGGTGATGCACGCTGGAGCCGCCTATCCGCCGCACTGCAAATGCCTTCGCTGGACGGTCAGAATATGAAAGGTGATGTTGAACTCTGGATCACGCCGCCGGAATATACAGGCATCGCGCAAATAACTCCGGCCAGAAATAGCGAACAACTGCAAATCCCCATCGGCAGTATGATCAAAGCCTCCGTGCAGGGCGGTATCGGCCGGCCGGTTCTTAAAATGGGCGATAAAACTATCCGCTTTAAAAAATTCGGCGATGGTAATTACACGCTCGAAGCAGAAATCAGCAATGGTAACGCGCTCACCGTGCAACAACTTTACCTGCGCCGCGGCACCTGGAAATACCGGCTCGTGCCGGATCTGGGGCCGCAGATCGCCAAGGCGGAAGCCGCCGAAATTCTCGAAGACGGCGCCATCAGGTTTTCACTGGACGTCAATGACGATTACGGCATTTCCACACTCACTATGCGTATGACTCTCGGGGTAAGCATGACAGAGGCGCCGAGAGGATCGCCCATAGAGGAATTGCGCATCGTCACATCACCTCCGAACGAGAAAATGGAGATCAACCCGGTCTATGATCTGACATGGCACGGATGGGCCGGCCTTCCTGTCCAGATCACGTTCGAGGTTACGGATTCGGCGGGCCATACAGCAATTCTTGATCCGCAAACCGTTACTTTGCCCGAACGTACATTCAACCACCCGGTCGCACAGGAAATCATTCGCATCCGCAAGGAACTGATCGGCAATAAAAATCCCGACACCCTGATGGCTGCGCGTAAGATCGAGACCCTGATGACCCATCCTTATTATTTCAAGGATGATATCGTGATTTTCATGAGCCTGCGCGCAGCATCATCGCGCCTGCTCTGGTCCCCGCCGACAGATGCAGTTCTGCAATCCGTAATCAGCCTTCTCTGGAGCACCGCCCTGCGTATCGAGGATGGCAACCTCACCGTTGCCCAGATGAGTTTGCGCGATGCAAAAGCCGCGCTGGAAAAAGCACTCGCCGATCCGAATGTAAGTCAGGATGAGATCGCCCGCCTGACGGATGATCTCCGCAATGCCATGAATGAATATCTGATCGAACTGCAGAAAGCCATTGCCGGTAAAATGGCGCAGGGCGGACAGATCCTGCAGGTGCCGGAAGAACTCATGAAGCAACTCCTTAGTCCTGGTTCCATCGCGGGGATGCTGGACCAGTTGCAGGCCGATATGCAGGCCGGGAACCGCCGCGCTGCGCAGCAGATGCTCTCAAAGCTGGGAAATATGCTGGATTTCCTAAACCCTTCACTGGTCCGGGAAATGCCCGAAGATATAAAAATGATGGCCGAAGGCCTGAATATTCTCCAGCAACTCATCGAGGCGCAACAGACACTCTACGATCAGACAAAACTGATCGAGGCGCGCAAACCGGCACCACAGGAACATGCCGTGCAGCATGATCTGAAAGGCGCGCTGGAAAAAATGAACGAGGCTGCCAAAAATACGCTTAAGGATTACCCGCCAAAACTCGACAAGGCCGCGCGTGAAATGGGCGAAGCGGTTGACTATCTCAAACATAAACAAGCACCGACCGCTGCCGTGCACCAGGAAATCGCGATCAATGATTTAAAGAAGGCCAAGGAAGAATTGAATGAACAGCTCAACGCGCGCCTGCAGCAGATGACAGGCATGAGTTTCGGCGCTAATGGGATGCGTTTTGACCCGCTGGGCCGCCCGATCGGGAATGGTCAGGGGCTTCCGGACTCTGATGTGAAGATTCCGGATGCGGCTGAGCGCCGTGAAGCGCAGGAGATTCTTGAGATCCTGCGCCAGCGTGCGGGGGAGAACCGGCCGGAGATCGAGCTGGAGTATTACCGGCGCCTGCTGAAATTGTTTTAAAGTCCGCCTCGGACACAAACATCACGCGCAGTTCATCCCCGCCCACGGAATGCGACGTGTGCGGCAGGCTGAAGGTTATGGCCTCACCGGGCTCAATCGTTTCGGAGAAAGGCGGATCGCCCCAACGGTCGATAACTTCACCGCCGCTGCCTAGCAGTTCAAATTTCAGGTGGAGAATTTTCAGCGTCTGTTCCGAAGCATTTGAAAGTGTACCGGCAAAGGTCAGGGTTTCGCCTGCAGCCGTTGAGTCAACAACATGGACGGACACATCGCTGAAACCCAGCGCGTTGTAATCGATTTTTTCCTCCCCGGAAAATGCCAGCACGGGAATGAGGATAATCACGAAAACCGCGAACGCCGCCGCGTAACCGGCAAAGCGGGGATCTTTCAGGAATTTGAACCGGCCAGTTTGCTCTTTCTGGATAACAGGAACATTTGATCCTTCCGGCAGCGGTTTAACGCCGTCCGGAATATCGGTGAGCGGCTCCGCCTGCAGCGCCTTGATTTCTTCAGGATCGGGCTTCTGGTACCACAAATGGGCGCAGGACGAGCATTTCACCTTCCGCCCCTCCGGCATAAGGACCTGGGCGGGCAGCATAAAACGTGATTCGCACTGTGGACACTGGAGGATCATAGGCAGTCTTCTCTTTCCCGATATATTTTAGTATTTATAATGCGGGGTCAATCCTAACCAGACGGAAGACCGATTTGATAAAGTTCGAACATGTTGGCTTGAGATACGGAATAGGCCCGGAAGTGCTGAGCGATATCAATTTCGCGCTCGAGCCCGGCTCCTTCCATTTCCTGACAGGCCTCAGCGGTGCCGGTAAAACCTCGCTCATGACCCTTATGTATCTGGGCCGCAAGCCGACGCGCGGCCTCATCAGCATGTTTGGTCATAATATAAATCCGCTCGACCGTCATTCTTTAACCACCATCCGCCAGCGCATCGGCGTTGTCTTCCAGGATTTCCGTCTGCTGCCGCATCTTTCTGTTTTTGACAATGTGGCGCTCCCTTTGCGCATCATCGGCCGCCCCGAAAAAGAAATCCGCAGCAACGTCAACGAATTGCTCGAATGGGTCGGGCTTGGCGATTACAAAAAGGCCTTGCCGCCGACGCTCTCTGGCGGGCAGCAGCAGCGCGTGGCGATTGCCCGCGCTGTCATTGCGCGCCCCCGCCTGCTGCTCGCCGATGAACCGACCGGCAACCTCGACGATGAAATCGGCTACCGCCTGATCAATTTGTTCGATCAGCTCAACCGCATGGGCACGACAATTGTTATTGCCACGCATAACCAACTCCTCATGGAACGGTTCGGCCACCCGCGCCTGGTTTTGACACAAGGGCATCTGCACGTAGAACGCGGCCGTGAGGCATCCGCCGCATGACACCCTTCAAAAAAGATCGCCGCATCGGCAGCACGGACGGCAAGCGCGGTTATGATTTGCCTTTGAACAGAGACGAGGGCTCATCCTCTCTGACCCTCCTGCTCGCGCTGATGACATTCATGGCGGCCATGACGCTGGCGGGCGCATTTGCGATCGGCTCCATGGCTACGCGATGGTCGTCCGGCCTTGAAAATAAAATGACGGTCGAGATCCCGGCTGAAATGAAAAACGGCACGATGCGCGGCGCCAGCGACATGGCGCGCCTTCAAGTTGAAGTTAAAAAATCTCTCGATAGCGCCGGTTATGTCACCAGGATCGAAATCCTGAGCCCTGAAGAGGTGCAGGACCTGATTGAACCGTGGCTCGGCCATAATGCGCAACTGGATGATGTGCCCCTGCCCGGCCTCGTTTCGGTTGAAACGGATGCTTCCGAAGACGCGGTCATTGAAAATCTGCGTACACGGCTGCATAAAATCGATGAATCGATTGAACTCGACACCCATGAGAGCTGGCTCAATGACCTGCTGCGCCTGACAAATTCTCTGCGCTTTGCATCGTTAGTATTGGCGATCATTATCGGCGCGGCGACGGCCTCGGCAATTGCCGGCGCCATAAAATCCCGCGTCGCGGTCTACCGCGCCGATGTCGAACTCCTGCATTTCATGGGTGCCAGTGATTACTACATTATGCGCCAGTTCCGCCGGCACGCTGTCCACCTCGCCTTGAAAGGCAGCCTGATCGGCATGGCGGGCAGCATCGCGGCTCTGGCCATTATCGGCTTTATTTCCGGCGACCTGTCCGAAAGCATTCTCCCCGTGCCGAAGCTCAGCATTATCAATGTCGCCTTCATTATCGCCCTACCATTGGCGGCCTGCATTATCGGTGCCGCAACCGCACGCTTTACGGTCATGCGCGTACTTTCGCATATGCCATAAGAAAGCCCGGCCATGAATCAGACGCCGCGAAAACCACGGGTTGTTACATTGTTCCTCATAGCGCTTATGCTCTGGGTCGGCGGATTCGTGTTGTTCAGTGCCGCCAGCATCTGGCGCCTGCCACAGAAAAACGATCAGAAAACGGATGTTATCGTTGTCCTCACCGGCGGCGGCAACCGTGTCGAGGAAGGTTTGATACTCTTTGCTCTTGGTAAAACAAAAGAACTCTTCATCAGCGGCGTTCATCCCGGGGTAACGGAAAACGAAGTCCGCGCCATGTGGAAAGGCCGCGCGCCATTGCCTGAATGCTGCATCACATTGGAGCGCACTTCGATTTCAACCCTGCAGAACGCGCAGCAAACACGCGACTGGCTTAAAAATACGGATTACCATTCCATCCGCCTCGTCACCGCCAATTACCACATGAACCGCGCGCTGTTACATTTCTCGCTGTTGCTGCCCGGCGTTGATATCATCCCCCACCCGGTCGAGCATCCGAATGTCGGCCCCCGCACGAAGAGATTTTGGTTGATCATGCTGAGTGAATATCACAAAACTTTGTTCCGCCTCGTGAGCGGACCTTATATATACGCGCAGGAATGGTTCGAAAGCAGGCAAACATAAAAATGCAACGCGCGATTATCCGCTCCAACATCTTCAACCTAACATTTTATTGCTGGACGGCGCTCGCCTGCGTGGTTTTCCTGCCCGGACTGCTTTTGCCGCGGCGTTATTACCTCTGGATCGTCAGCGCATGGATCGCCGGCTGCACATTTCTTGAAAAAACCATCCTGAACCTCCATTACGAAATTCGCGGCGTGCAATATCTGCCGTCTTCGGGCTCTTACATTGCCGCTTGCAAGCATCAATCGCCTTATGAAACGATCAAGCTGCGCGTTTTGTTCAAAGACCCGGCGATTGTTTTGAAAAAAGAACTCCTCTCCATCCCATTCTGGGGCTGGTACCTAAACAAATCGGATGTCATCGCCATTGACCGCAGCACACCCGATCAGGCGTTCGCTTCATTTGAACGCGGCGCGCTGCGCATGAAGGATCAGGGCCGCCCGATCGTGATTTTTCCGCAAGGGACACGCGTCTGGGTTCATGAAACGATAGACGACAAGCCCTATCGCTCCGGTGTCGCCCGCGTACAGGCGAGCACAGGACTGCCAATCGTGCCCATGGCGCTCAATAGCGGCATGTTCTGGCCTCGCACCGGCTGGCTTAAGAGTTCCGGCACCGTTGTATTTGAGTTTCTTGAACCGGTCCCACCCGGCGGCGAGAAGGATGCTGTCATGGACGGCCTGCGCACACGCGTCGAAAGCGCGACTTTAAAATTGCACGAAGAAGCGCTCACAACCCGCCCGCACCGCAACTGGTCAGGTGTTCTGGCGACATTATTTTTGGTCATTCTATTCGGCGCCTACAGCTACGTCTGGTTCCTGGTCGCAGACCAAGTGAAAATTTCCTATCTTCAGTTTATGCGCGACATTGGCGGCGACGGCCGCGAATACACGCAGCCCGTTGTGACCGGCTACCCCGGGCCTGTGCGCGTTGATATCACCCAAGACACGCTGATGACGAAGGACGGCACGCTTACAGTTTACAACCTGAATCTCAAAGCATGGCCCCTGCCTTTAATGCCTGTTCACATTCAGACCGGCGCTATTGAAGTGCAGACGGCTGAGTGGAAAATGCCGCTTGTGTTGGATTCACTGAATGGAAAAGTGACTTATTTCAACCAGCACCTGACCATTCACAATAGCGAAATCATAAAACACAATTTCACAGGAAAAATAACAGGAAAAATTGACCTGCGCACGGAACCGGTGCCTGACGTCAATCTGCAGGCTGAACTCGATAATTATCAGGATTTTTTACTGGAGCTCGCCACTCTTGAGATCATCGAAGCGAAAAATGTTTTCCTCGCCACGGCGGCGCTCGGGTTATTCAGTCAGGATGGCGTGGCAAAAATCCCGCTTACCCAGCACGGCGGGGATTTGTATGCGGGGCCTCTACAGGTGGGGTCCCTTCCTGTTTTACGCCGCCCGGCGCCCGGTAATCCGCCTGCCCCTGATCAATAATCGCGCGGCGAATAGCGCGCGTGCGGGTAAAGAAATCAAACAGGAAATCGCCATCACTCTGCCGGATCGCTTTCTGAAGTGCTGAAAGGTCCTCGTTAAAACGCTGCAGCATTTCAAGAACGGCGGTTTTATTATTCAGAAAGACATCGCGCCACATAGCCGGGTCCGACGCGGCGATGCGCGTAAAATCCCGGAATCCGCCGGCAGAAAACTTGATGACTTCACCCTTAATGTCATCCTCCAGTGCGTTGGCGGTGCCGACGATTGTGTACGCGATCAAATGCGGGAGGTGCGATGTCGTCCCGAGGACAAGATCATGATGCTCGGCATCCATAATCTCGATCATCGCGCCGCAGGCTTCCCAGAGCTTCGTAATTTTTTCAACCGCCTGTATGTCGGATTGCGGCAGCGGCGTCAGGATGCACCAGCGCTTCTGGAATAATTCCGCGAAACCCGCTTCCGGGCCGGAATGTTCCGTACCTGCGATCGGGTGGCCGGGCACTAAATGCACATGCGCGGGAATAAAAGGCGCAAGCGCCTCAATCGCCGATGCTTTCACGGAGCCGACATCCGTAACGATTGTGCCCGGCTTTAAAAACAGCGAGATGGACTGGCCGACGGAAGCATACGCACCCACCGGCACAGCAATAATCACCAGGTCCGCATTTTTTACAGCGGCGGAAAGATTACCGGTGACCTCATCGCATAATCCTAGGGCACGCACACGGTTGCAGACATCCTCACTGATATCCGCAGCCGTGAGGTGCGCAGCGAGCCCGCTCTGACGAATCGCGCGCGCCAGCGATGACCCGATCAGGCCGAGCCCAATAATGGTGACATTTTGAAAAATCATGCGGCCTCTTCGGGTTTTCCCGCTGGGGGCGTGGCCAAAGGCTCAACCTTGAGGCTTTTCAGTACGGGCAGCACGGGATAACCGCCCAACGGCCGGATGCGCATGTGCAGGCCATCGAATTTAGCAGCCAGCTTGCCGATGACATCACTCGTATTCCCGACATAGCCCTTCACTTCCGTGAAATGCATGGTGATGCCGCTCATATCGCTCAGCGTGTACAGGCTGAGTGGCGTCAGATCGACAGCCTTAAGCGAGTCCATAATTTTTGTACGGCTGACATTTGAATCTATCTCAATGCCAAGAAAGCTGTTATCGTCGCCGGACTCGAGAAAATCAGTTTTCGAGATGACAACGGCCTTGCCTTGCTGATGACTGCGCTCCAGGCTTTCGGAATCATAAGGCAGCGCGCAGATAACCTTGAGGCTATTCCCGGGATTAGTAATAAGGAAAGGCCACCACGGCGCCTTTTCACCATCCTGCGGCCAGGGCAAAACGGCAAAGGACATGACATCATCATACACCGATGAAACCGCCTTGAGAGACGAAGTTGACCGGCTCATCGGCAAAACACTGCCGAAATATTCCTTGGCCATATCCCAGCAATAGGCATGATCTTCGCCGGCACTGACCACGACCTTCAATCCCGTCTGCATTAACGAAACTGCGCCGACCAGTTCACGCCATATGCGGATAATAACAATCTCCGGCAGCGGCGCACGATGACGCTTCAGCAGACGTCGGATCATGATCGCCTCACGCGCCGGCTGCACGATCTGGGTATTGCTTTTGCGTTTTTCGGCCGAAACATCGACGATAAGATCAGCGCGCTCCATCAAGAGATCGTGAATCTGATCATCCAGCGCATCAATCTTTTTACGAATTTCTTCAAGTGACTTTGACATGTTTATCTTTCTACAGTGAACTCCGGCTTCTCGTAAAGCCCTGCGGTACGGGCCGCGGCACAAAACCTTTGCCCCGCACGGCAACGCGCGTACCGGAACCGGGATTGGCTTTTGCGTAAAGTTGTTTGGACGCCTCGACGATATGCACGCCCGGCATGATCGACCAGTAACGCTTGCCGAGCCTTTCAAAAAGATCGGCCCATTTGAGAATAACCGGGTACGGCAGGGGCAGCATAAAAAGCGCTTCCTCCGTGCGTTCATGGACAAATAAATTGTCACGCAGGTAATAATGGATCTGCCGGGCGCTATAAGGCGTCCCCTGCCCCAGCGGCGACCAGTCAGCCCGGCTCCAGAGCCCCCTGCGATTTGGTACGATTACCAGCACGCGCCCATTAGGTTTCAGCACGCGCCATGTTTCCTGCAGCTTGGATTCCAGGAACTGCGAAAATTCCACATCATGTATAAGGATAACCCGGTCGATTGAACTGTTTTCGAACGGCAGCTCCCCTTCTTCGGCGAGGCAAACGAGATTTTTTGCATCTTCAGGCCAGGCATCAGCCCCCTGCGCCGCCGGCATGACGGCAATCACCCGTTCCGCATGTCCTATATAATCCCTGAGGTACGGCACGGCGTAACCGCAGCCAAGAACGGACAGATTTTTAACATCCGGCCAGATGTCATTAATGCGCCCGCCGAGTACGCGCGCAACAACGCGCCCCGCTCGGCTGTTGTAAAAACCTTTGAGATCGTAAACGGACCGGTACATCAGAGCAGGTCCCTTAATGTGGAAATCAGGGGCATATCGGCTGGCGGCATCGGGTAATCGTACAGATCCTGAGGCTTAACCCATTTCAGGTGGCTGTGCTCCCGCGCCTGCGGCTGGCCTTTCCATGTCCGGCAGACAAAAAGCGGCATCAGCAGGTGAAAACTCTCATAGCTGTGAGAGGCAAAAGCGATGGGCATAAAACAACCGGGCCGCGTTTCGATTCCCAACTCTTCCTCCAGCTCGCGCATCAGTGCAAATTCCGGCGTCTCACCTTCATGAACCTTGCCGCCGGGAAACTCCCACAAACCCGCCATAGTTTTTCCCTCGGACCGTTGCGCGATCAGCACACGCCCGTCTTTATTTATCAAGGCAGCAGCAGCCACCAGCATGACCGGCAGGTTTTGTTCCTGCAGAGGCCGGGGTTGTTCAAGTGCTTCAAGACATTTATTCATATTTCTATTCTCCAAAAGAAAAGCCGCGGGAGTGTCCGCGGCTTTCTGGTAACATTATGTCAGAGATTACTGACCAGCAGCGGGTTCAACTTTTACAGGATCGCCGTTGATATCGTATCGCTCGATATTGCCTTCCTTCTGCCACCTGGTCAGGATTGCATCCAGCTCTTCACGGCGTGCCTGCGCCTCAAGGAACGGCTTAGCGGCTGCAAATTCAGCCGGCGGCCGCTGGCGTTTTTCCTCGACCTTGATGATATGGAAGCCGAACTCTGTTTTCACAGGCTCTTTCGTGTAGCTGCCGGGCGCTGTTGAGAATGCGACCTTGCCGAATTCAGGAACAACTTCGGCCTGTGCGAAATAACCGAGCTGACCGCCATTGGAGGCCGTGGCATCCGTCGAATTGGCTTTTGCCAGTTCAGCGAAATCCGCGCCGTTATTGAGTTGATTGATCAGGTCTTTCGCCTTTGTTTCATCCTTTACGAGGATGTGCTGGGCTTTGACTTCTTCAACCTTCGGGAAGTTTTTAAGATAGGTGTCGTAGTCTTTTTTTAAACGATCTTCGGTCACTTTTTCATTAACCATCTTCTGTAGCCATACGCCGCGTACAATCTGGTTTTTGGCAAGTTCCATCTGCGCCTGGACTTCCGGGTCGTTGTCCAATTTCACATCTTTGCTTTTTTCATTGATAATCTTGGCATTCACGACCTGGTTAACCGCCAGCGGGAACAACTGTTCCAGCGGCAGCTGGCGTGTCTGGGTCGGCAATGTCTGGATAAAACCGAGAACTTCATCCCGCTTGATCTCCTGACCGTCAACCTTGGCCACGGTGGGATTGCCCGGCTTGATAGCCTGTGCTGGATCCGTGCTTGCGCCCGCCGGTGGTGGGGCCGGTTCTGTAAGCTCAGAGGCTGTTTTGCCCTGCATGGCTTCGGCAACTCGCTCGACAGCAGGCCTTTGATCGCCGACTTTATCCGTTCCCGGGATGACACCTGCATAATAAGCAAGCCCGCCAAGCGCTAGTACGGCAACTACGGCCAGTGTAATAAGGGCGCCATTGCCGGATTGGCCCCGCCCTTGAAAAAATCTGAAACCATTCGTGTCAGTCATGATGTGATCTCGTTTCTATATTATAGAAAATGTAAGGGGTTAACGTGAGGAAGCCTAACGAATAGTTTGGCCTTTTTCAACCGCATACTTTAGAAATGGCAGCCGACAAAAGATTGACGCCCTGAAGGGCACGGCATATATCAAGACCACCTAATTAATATAGTAAGACTGGACCTTTATGATTTTAAATTTTGCGGCGAAAATCTTCGGCTCGACAAACGAAAGAAAGCTGAACACCATACGCCGCCACGTGCCGGCGATCAACGCCCTGGAGCCTGAATATGAGCAAATGTCGGACACCGAACTGCGCGCGCAGACGGACGTTTTACGCCAGCGCCTGGCGGACGGCGAGGAACTCGACAATCTGATCCACGACGCCTTCGCTATTGTCCGCGAGGGGGCCAAGCGCGCGCTCGGCCAGCGTCATTATGATGTGCAGCTGCTCGGCGGCCTCGTCCTGCATGGCGGCAATATTGCCGAGATGAAAACCGGCGAAGGTAAGACCATGGTCGCAACCCTCGCCGTCTATCTGAATGCGCTTAGCAGAAAAGGCGTGCACGTTGTTACAGTGAACGACTACCTCGCGCAGCGTGACGCTGCGTGGATGGGCCGGATTTACAGCTTCCTTGGCATGACGACCGGCTGCATTGTTGCCAACCTGAAAGATGCCGAGCGCCGCGCTGCCTACGCCTGCGACATTACATACGGCACGAACAACGAATTCGGTTTCGATTACCTGCGCGATAACATGAAGTTCAGCCTCGACCAGATGGTCCAGCGTCCCTTCAATTTCGCGATTGTCGACGAAGTAGACTCCATTCTTGTCGATGAGGCACGCACGCCGCTCATTATCTCCGGCCCGTCCGAAATTTCGACCGACCTTTATGTTATCGTCGATAAAATTATCCCGCACATTACGCCGGAAGGTTACGAGATCGAGGAAAAGCATAAATCCGTTGTCCTCACCGAAGACGGCCAGGAACAGGTTGAACAATTGCTGCGTGATCACGGCTTGCTCAAGGAAGGCGGTCTATACGACCTGCAAAACATCAACCTTGTCCACCATGTGAACCAGGCCCTGCGCGCTCACAAAATTTTCCACCGCGACACCGATTACATTCTCAAAGACGGCAAGGTTATGCTGATCGATGAATTCACGGGCCGCATGATGGAAGGCCGCCGCCTGTCCGAGGGCCTGCACCAGGCCATCGAGGCGAAAGAAGGCATGGCCATCCAGAGCGAAAACCAGACGCTTGCCTCCATCACCTTTCAGAATTATTTCAGGCTTTATCCAAAACTGGCCGGCATGACAGGCACGGCTGCAACCGAAGCCGCCGAATTTCAGCAGATCTATAATCTCGGCGTGGTTGAACTGCCGACCAACGTTCTCGTCGCTCGCGCCGATTACAACGACAAGATTTATAAATCTCTCAAGGAAAAGGATGAGGCCATTGTCGAGTTGATCCGCGACTGCCAGGAACGGGAACAACCGGTTCTCGTCGGCACGGTTTCGATCGAGAAATCGGAAAAACTCGCCGCCTACCTGACAAAACTCAAGATCAAGCACAACGTTCTCAATGCCCGCTACCACGAACAGGAAGCCTTCATCGTCGCGCAGGCAGGCCGCCGCGGCGCCGTGACGATCGCCACCAACATGGCCGGTCGCGGTACGGATATTCAATTAGGCGGTAACGCCGAAATGCGCATGGCGCAGGAAATCGACCCGTCATGGAGCGATGAACGCAAACAACAGGCAGCGGAAGCCATTCGCACCGAGGTCCTGCGTGACCGCGAAATCGTCCGCAATGCCGGCGGCCTTTACGTGATCGGCACGGAACGTCATGAATCGCGCCGCATCGATAACCAGTTGCGCGGCCGTTCGGGCCGCCAGGGCGATGCCGGCGGATCTATGTTCTTTCTCTCGGTCGAAGACGATCTGATGCGGATTTTCGCCGGCGACAAACTCGAAGCGCTTCTCGCAAATCCACGCATTGGTTTGCAGCAAGGCGAAGCACTCGAACACCCGCTGATTTCCAAGATGCTTCAGCGCGCGCAGGCCAAAGTCGAGTCGATGCATTTCGACATCCGCAAAAACCTGCTGAAATTCGACAATGTCATGAACGACCAGCGGAAAATTATTTACGAACAGCGCCGCGAAATCATGGAAGCCGATAATCTCGAGGACATGGCACGCGACATGCGCCACCATGTCATCGAGGATATCGTAACCGCCGCAATTCCGGCCGGATCTTACGAAGAGCAATGGAACGTTGCCGCCCTGCATACGGAAGCGCTACGCCTGCTCGGTCTTGATCTTCCCGTCGCGGCCTGGGCGAAAGAAGAAGGTATCGCCGACAACGAAATTCTCGAGCGCACCATCGAGGCCTCCGACCGCCGCATTGCCGGCAAAGCCGCGTCCGTCGGATCTAATACATGGCGCCGCATGGAAAAAAATATCGTCCTGCAGACGCTCGACCAGCAATGGAAAGAACACCTGCTCGCGCTCGACCATTTGCGGCAGGGCATCAACCTGCGCGCCTTCGGTCAGAAAGACCCGCTGAACGAATACAAGGCCGAGGCCTTTGCAATGTTCGAGCTTATGCTCATGCATATCCGTGAAAACGTCACCATGATGCTGAGCCTTGTCGAGATCAATGTCAGCCAGGGGCACATCGATGTGCTGTTGCCAGGCAAACGACCAATCCCCACCCAAGAAACGCGGCAGGATCCCGCGCTCGCCCAAGGCCAGCCGGCAAAACCCGAAGGCCGTGTCCATACTTTCCCGCAGAAAGGAAGCTTCGACCAGAATAATCCCGAAAGCTGGGGCAAGACGCAGCGCAATGCCCTTTGCCCCTGTGGCTCCGGCAAGAAATTCAAACACTGCCACGGCCAGCTGCAGGCTAATAACGAATAAATTCGTCATTGCGAGGAGCATTTGCGACGAAGCAATCCACACTTAAAGTGGATCGCCACGCCGCTTTACAGCGGCTCGCGATGACGCGATAATGACAAATGTCTTTTACCGAACAATCACTCCTAAGCCAAACGGACTCCGGCGCGCACCGCGTCGTTTATAATGACTGGGGCGCGCCGGACGGCAAGCCTGTCGTGTGCGTGCACGGGCTGACTGGCAACAGTCATGATTTTGATGAACTCGCACGGGTTTTTATCGAGCATGGCTACCGTCTCATTACCCCCGATCTGCCCGGCCGCGGCCGAAGCGATTTTCTAAAAAACCCGGCGGATTATAATTACGACCAGTATTGCAAAGATTTGCGCGCGGTTTTGTCGCATGCGGAGCTCGAAAACCGCAAGATCGACTGGCTCGGCGTATCGCTCGGCGGGCTACTCGGCATCAGGCTGGCGGGTGAGCTAAATAATTCTATCAAACGCCTTATTCTTAACGATGTCGGGCCGGAAGTGCCGAAACCCGCACTGGATTTTATTCAAAAAGTCATCTCGCAAACCTATGTGTTCGATACCATTACTGATCTTGAAAGGCGTATGCGCGAAACGCGCGGCCTGACCTGGGGTCCCGTGACAGATGAGCAATGGAAACACATGGCCGAGCATAATGCCCGCGCGCTTGAGGATGGATCCATCACCTATAGTTATGATCCGCAGATCGGCCTGCTATTCGAGGATGAGCCAACCGGTCCAACCGATCTCTGGCCCGCTTGGGATAAAATTACCTGCCCGGTTTTAACCATCCGCGGTAAAAAATCCGTCGTACTCACCGCAAATATCTTAGACGAAATGAAAATCCGCGGCCCCGCCCGGGCCATGGACATCGCCATTCTTCCCGATTGCGGCCATGTGCCCTCGCTGATGGCGCCCAAACAGATTCAATTGGTACTCGAATGGCTGAACACAACGCAGATATAATCATTTATGGCGGCGGCATCGCCGGGCTCTGGACACTGAATGTGCTGCATCAGCGCGGCTATGATGTTCTGCTGCTGGAAAAAGACGCGCTCGGCGGCGGCCAGACATTGGCATCACAGGGCATCATCCATTCTGGCCTCAAATACATGATCGGCGGCAAAATCAGCGACGTGGCGAAACAGATCAGCGCCATGCCCGCCACGTGGCTCGACCATCTGCATACGGATTTTCCTGCGATAAAACTCGCCGCCGCCTCGCAACAAATGCTTATCCCGAAAGGTTTCGCCGGCGCACTTCTCAAAGCCATCACTAAAAATGCCCTGGGCACACATGCGTCTGAATCCACACCGTCAGAAGATGTCCGCAAAGCCGGTTTCGACGGCTCGGCTATAACATTGAATGAGCCCATTATTGATGTCCTAAGCGTCCTCCGCGCCCTCGCCGAACCGCATAAAGACCGTATCCGTAAATTACAACCGGAATTAAAAGCAAAGCTTTACATCCACGCCGCCGCTGAAGGGAATGAACGCGCGGATGTAAAAATTTTCCGTCTGCCCGTTTTCATGATCATGATGAAAAATGCGCCCTTCTCGCTTTTCGCGCATCTGATCGGCATGAGTGATAAACCTGTCGCCACCATCACAACCGCGCACACCAAAGACGGTGCGCTCGTCTGGTATATAGGCGGCCAGGTCAGCGAACGTGAAAAAAACAGCAATCCGGATGATGTTCTGAAAGATGTGAAAGCCGCCTTGTGCAAATACCTGCCAGATCTGGATCTTTCCGCCGCTGAATGGGCCTTCCTGCCCGTCGACCGTATTGAGGGACGCGCCCGCAACGGCACCCTGCCCGACTTTCCCGTGATCCAGGAGGTGGGCGATCACCTTTATGTATGGCCGACAAAACTCACCTTCGCGCCCCTGCTCGGCGTCATGATTGTTAAAAAACTGGCTGAGAGAAATGTAACCCCGTCCGGCGCGCAAACGGACTGGTCATTCCTGGCGCCGGTTGATTACGCCGACGCACCGTGGGATAAGGTCACATGGAAAAAGGACAGCTAGGAAAAACGGGTATATGGGTTTCGCCGATCGGTCTTGGAACGATCAAGTTCGGCCGCAACGAAGGCGTGAAGTACCCTTCTGGCTTTGAAATTCCCGGCGAAATGGAGCTGGCCGCACTACTCTCCTTTGCCAAAGAACTCGGGATTAACCTGCTCGACACCGCGCCCTCATATGGTCTCAGTGAAGAACGTCTTGGCCGCCTTTTGAAAGGTCAGCGCAAGGATTGGGTCATTGTTGGCAAAGCCGGCGAGGATTTTGCAGACGGAAAATCATCCTACGATTTCACACCCGCGCATTTCGAACACAGCCTTGAACAATCCCTGGAAAAACTGCAGACGGATTATCTCGATGTCTTGCTGGTGCATTCAGATGGGTGCGATGTTGAAATCCTCACCGAGGAATTGATCGCAAAACTGCAGGATTTCAAAAAACGCGGGCTGGTGAAGGCCATTGGCGCCTCCACAAAAACCGTTGCAGGCGGATTGAAAGCGGTTGAGCAGCTCGATGCAGCGATGATGACTTACAATTCGCAGGCCACCGAAGAAAAACCGGTACTCGATAAGGCACTCGAACTTTCAAAGGGCATTATCTTGAAAAAATCCCTGATGAGCGGGCATGCAGGCAATATAGAAGAGGCCATGAAGTTCGCGTTTTTGCACCCTGCTGTGAGCTGCGTCATTACCGGCACGATCAACCCCGATCACTTGCAGGAAAATGCCAGGGCGGCGTTAAAGGCGCTCGCCTAGGACGTCATGCGGAAGGCTGATTTCCATCCGCCCTTGCCCTCTTTAATCTCGCCGCCAAAAGAATCTTTTAGAACTTCGCGCACCAGCTCCTCTGGAACAGAATCCGACACGAACGCATCGCCGATGGCGTTGCAGACAATAAATCGCGCCTTACCGTCTACGACTTTCTTGTCCCGCTTCATGATTTCAATCAGGTCATCGATCGAAGCCTTGATTACCGGGGAAATAAAAGTCGCCTTGTTCGGCAAACCGATCTGGTTCAGGTGATTTTCGACCCGCTCATAATCTTCCTGCGAGCAAATCCCCAGCCGCACAGACAGATCCATCGCCATCATCATGCCGATGGAGACTGCTTCCCCATGCAGTAGCCGGCGATCGTAATTCGTCGCCGTTTCCAGCACGTGACCGAATGTATGGCCGAAATTCAGCAGCGCGCGCTGCCCGCCCGTTTCCCGCTCATCCGCCTGCGTGATCTGCGCCTTGGCGCGCACGCTCTTCTCAATGGCATAGCCGGCCGCTTCCTCGTCAAGATTGCAGACCGCCCCGCCATTCTGCAGCAGCCAGTCGAAGAAAGCCGCATCGCGGATCAGCGCGTATTTTAAAATCTCCGCATAACCCGCCAGCAATTCACGGCGCGGCAGGGTTTTAAGCGTATCGAGATCGGCAATCACCGCCGTCGGCTGGTAGAAACTTCCCACCAGGTTCTTGCCCTGCTTCATATTAATGCCCGTCTTGCCGCCGACCGAACTATCCACCTGCGCCAGCAAAGTCGTCGGGATTTGTATATAAGGTATGCCGCGCATCACGATCGACGCGCAAAAGCCCGTAAGATCGCCAACCACGCCGCCGCCGATAGCGATGAGCACGGAGTTTCGACTGACCCCTTTATCCAGAAGCCAAGATGTCAGGATTTCCGCCTGAGCGAATGATTTCGCCTGCTCGCCGGATGTCAACGTATAAATCTCAATTTTCGCAGGTTCATCCGTCAGCAGGATGTTCCTAATATTCAGGGCAGAGCTGTGAACATTCTGGTCGGTGATAATAAAAACGGCCTTCCCCGTTAAATCCAGCAACTCCGCCGCACGGAAAAGCAGACCGGTCCCGATATAGATATCGTAGGAACGGGAATCGAGGTCGACTGTGACGATCTTGGTTTGCATGGCCGGAAATTAGCCTTTTTTATAGTGCGCAGACAATGCTTTTATCACCGCAGCCAGCGTTTGCGGGACAGACTTCGGCACAACATCCACGCTTATATTAGATTGTTCATAATAGGCGGTACGCTCCGCCATCAGCTGCCCGATAATATCCTCGAGATTGCCGTCCTTCAGTAACGGGCGATTGCGGGAGCTCTTTAGTCGCTTCACGAGTTCGTCCTTTTCCGCACGCAGCCAGATTGAAACGGATTTTTCCTGCACTGCTTCCCGGGTTTGCGGGTTGATCAGCGCGCCGCCACCGGTGGATATTACAATCGGGTCACCTTCCAGGAGTTCCTGGATAGTCCGCGCCTCGGTCAGGCGGAATTTTTCTTCCCCGAATTTTTGAAAAATCTCGGCGATGGAATAACCGGATTTTTTTTCGATAAGGTCATCCGTATCGATGAATTTGAGGTTGAGCGCCTGGGCCAGATTTTTACCGATATAGCTTTTCCCGACGCCCATCATCCCGACGATCACAAGCGGCTTGTTTAACTGCTCGGTAATGAAGGAAATTTCGTCCTGGGTGCTGGAATGATTATTTCTGTTCATATTTCATATATACAGGGGTATACGGATTGAAACGACCCCCTAACTATGTATAAGGTTTTCACGATTTTATAAAGTCCTTAATATCAGGAAAGAATCATGAATTTCAGGACCATCCTCCTTTTTCTCTTTGTCATCTTCCTCCTCGGCGGCCTGGCGGCGCTGACGTTTATGGACGTGCCCGTCGAACAAAAAGAAATCAGCAAAGAGATCCCCTATGACAGCGCTACGCCTTAAAGCCGGTACATCGGGCCTGGCCCTGTTGGGCGCGGTTTTGCTCATGGCAGCTCCCGGTCTCGCTTCCATTGATAAAAACACCCTGTCGGCGGAAGCGCTGGCGGAAATTGAATCGCTCGAAAGAAGCGGGCTCTATACACGCAGCAGCGAGGGCTCACTTGGGCCTGATTTGTGGAAGGGCGCCGAACGGTCAGAAATTACATCATCTTTAAAGGATATGCCTCCCGTATCACCGGAGCGCGGTACGCAGGCTTTTATTCATGGCGTGCTGTTGACAAAAAATGACGGTGGCATTGAAAACGATAAGCCGCCTGCCGCCGGCGAGGACCTGTTCACGCTGCGCCTTGAAAAACTTCTCAGCGCCGGCCTTTATGAAGAAGCCGCCGCGCTTTATGGCCAGTTGCCGGGCGAACCTTATCATGAGGACCTCGCTTATGTCGGCGCGCTGGCTCTCATGTTTAATGGCGATAAATCGTCCGGCTGCATCGAGGCCCGCGCCGCGGCGCAAAGTTTCGCGCAAACAGGCCGTTTCAATAGACTGATCGAGTATTGCGGCGCCGAAGACAAAAAAAGCCCGGGTATCTATGAACCGACTCTTTATAAGGACTATTCGCTGGAACTTCTTGCAACGGTCGCTGCCAATGATACGCCGCTCGATGCCTCGCATGTGAATAAAGGCAATATAAAAGACATATCGCCGCTCCATATTTCGCTTCTCCTGAAATCACCATCCCTTTCCGACGAAAGCCGTTTCCTTCTAACTTTACGCGCCGTGCATTTCGGATTGATGAGCGTTGAAAATCAGCAGGCCTATTATACAAAAATCGCGACGCAGGAAATGCTCGAGGCGGACTGGAAGAAAATTGCTGAAACTTATGTAATGACATTGCAACTCGATGAGAAACAGCGCTGGCCCGCCATTCGTGAAGTTTTGTTATCTGAAAACACATACGGCACCGAAGCGCTGCTGCCATTTGCGGAAATGCTGACAGAGATTAAACCGCTCGGCATAAATTATGCCGAAATCACCGCTGTAAGCCGTATTATGATTCGTGGCGGTTATAAAATTCCATCGCAATGGGCTGAAACTATACGAGAATCGGTAAATCAGGATTCCATGCGTCCGTATGATTCTGCACTTTTAGGGGCCGCTTATTTATCTGAATCGCCCTCATTGAGGACTTTTGAAAATAAAAAAAGGATATTTGATATTCTTAAGCATCAGAAAAATAAAGATAATTTAGTCGTTAATTATATTATAGAAAATATTGACAAAAGCTCTGTAAAAGATAATAATAACCACAGAGTTTATGAAAAAGATTATACCTTGACTTTTGCACAACATTATGTAATGCCTACAGATAACGTGTGGCATCGATTACAGAACGTAAGTCAGGAAAGTAACATCGGTGAAACAGTACTCTTGAGTACTTTGGCGCTAGGCGACAAAAGACTGACGGATATCCATCCCGAAGCTCTCGTCACGGTTCTGAAGGATTTGGAGAAAGTGGGATTAACAGATACATCCGAAAAGTTGGCTTTGGCCGCTTTGATCGGGCGTACATTTAAAGGAGAAAACTAACTATGGCACGTCCAGGCCGCCCAGCATTACCCAAACCGGATCTTAATCCGCTTGTGGATACATTCTTAGACATGCTCACCACTGAACGTGGTGCTGCGTTGAACACACGTCACGCTTACTGGAGAGACCTGGCAGACGTCAGCTTGTATCTCAAGAAAAAGCGCAACACCGATATCGACAAGGCAACGACGGACGACCTCAAGGCGTACCTGAAAGACCTGTCCGAGAAAACGCATACAAAAGGCACAAACAAATCGAAGATCGCCGTGCGCACCGTTGCACGCCGCCTCTCGGCTCTGCGCCAGTTCTACCGCTATACAATGTCGGAAGGCGTCCGCACGGACGACCCGACAACGACAATCGAAAGCCCGAAACAAGGCCGTACATTGCCAAAGACGCTGACGGAAGCGGAAGTCACAAACCTGATCAAGACAGCCGGCGAAGCCGGTGGTCCGGAAAGCACGCGTCTCGTATGCCTGCTGGAAATGATCTACGCAACAGGTCTGCGGGTTTCCGAACTTGTCGGTCTGCCGCAAGCCGCTCTTGGCGAAGGCAACCAGTTTGTAATGATCAGCGGTAAAGCCGGTCGTGAGCGCATGGTTCCCCTTTCCGATCCGGCTCAGCTCGCTCTGAAAAACTACATGAACATCCGCAAGCAGTTTATCGGCAACGACGAACAGCGTGCGCGCCAGGAAAAATGGGTCTTCCCGTCCAGAACATCGGACTCGGGCCACCTGACACGTCAGCGCTTTGCACAGCTCCTCAAGGATCTGGCGCGCGCGGCCGACATCGAAGAGGGCAAGGTCAGCCCACACGTGCTGCGCCACGCTTTCGCAACACACCTCCTGAGCAACGGCGCCGACCTGCGCTCCGTTCAGAAGATGCTGGGCCATGCCGATATCGCGACAACCCAGATCTACACGCACATTGTTGGCGCAGGTCTGAAGAAAACCGTCGAAGGCAAGCACCCGCTGTCGAAGACCGGCACGAAGGGTTAAGAATAAACCATTAAAATTCACAAAAACCCCGGTTTTTCCGGGGTTTTTCTTTTCCCCTCTCCCAAAGGGAGAAGGTTGCTTGAGCTTAATGAGCAAAGCGAATTTAGCGAAAGCTGGGTGAGGGGTTAAGGTATTAAGTTTTTTAGAGATCAAACGGCAAACACCGTAAACCCTCACCCTCCCGGCTTCGCCGGGGCCCTCCCTCTCCCTGAGGGAGAGGGTCCAAAACTTGACTGCCGCGCTGCACCATGATTAGTTAAGGCCTCCCGTAAACAAAACCCATAAATCATCATGCACCAACTTGAATTTGAAAAACCTGTCGTTGAGCTTGAAAGCAAGATTGCCGAGCTGCGCAACGTCCGCAGCGATGTCGCGCTGAATGTCGCCGACGAAATCAAACGCATGCAGACGAAGGTCGATCGCCTCCTGCTGGTCACCTATGGCCGCCTGACCCCGGCGCAAAAAGTCCAGGTTGCCCGCCACCAGAACCGCCCGCATTTCATGGATTATATAAGCGGCATGTTCGAGGACTTTGTCCCGCTTGCCGGTGACCGCAATTTCGCAGACGACCAAGCCCTGCTCGGCGGCCTCGCCCGTTTCCAGGGACAATCCTGCATCGTTATGGGTCATGAAAAAGGCAGCGACACGGCCAGCCGCATCAAACATAATTTCGGCATGGCGCGCCCCGAAGGCTATCGTAAGGCCCAACGCCTCATGCAGATGGCGCAACGCTTCCAGATCCCTGTTATCACACTGGTCGATACGGCAGGCGCCTATCCCGGCAAGGGCGCTGAGGAACGCGGCCAGGCCGAAGCCATCGCCAAATCCATCGAGACCTGCCTGCGCACGTCCGTGCCCATTATATCGGTTATTATCGGTGAAGGCGGATCCGGCGGCGCGATTGCCATCGCCGTGGCCGACCGCATTTTCATGCTCGAGCATGCCATTTATTCCGTAATCTCGCCGGAAGGCTGCGCCTCCATCCTCTGGCGCAGCGCATCCTATGCGGATGAGGCGGCGACCGCCCTGAAACTGACGGCGCAGGATCTTTACGAGAACAAACTGATTGATGGCCTTATTTCGGAGCCTGTTGGCGGCGCCCACCGCTACAAGCAGGAAACCATCAAGCGCGTGGCGGATACGATTCAAAAAGCGCTCGGCGAACTAACGCCCTGGAATGAGAAAGATCTGCTCGCCTCACGCCGCAAAAAATTCCTGAATTACAGCCGTAATCTCTGATTACGAAGCCTGCCTCAGGATATCCTGCGTTTTCTGCTTGGCGAATAAAGCCGCATCCGAAACGACACCGGCCCTTTGCTTCATGAATTCGAAATCGCCGTGCCCTGCCCGCACATGACCTTCCTTGGTCGACGCTGCACGGAAATACAACATGATGAACACACGGATAGCCGCCGTCAGGGTTGTTGCCGGACGCTTGCGAAGATCCACCAGCGTGCAGATATTATGAACCGTGCATTTTTCACGGGCCGAGATGTCATGCAGCGACTGCCACATCTCACGCTCCAGCCGGATGGATGTCCGGCGCCCCGATACGGTTATATTGCGGCTGACCAGGCTGCTTTTCGTAGTCTTCAAAATATTGTCATACATTTTTTGTTCCCCATTTTTTCACACGTTGCGTGCTATAAAATAGGCCAAACAACCGGGGGTTGTAAAGAATAAATTATGCATATTAACCGAAAATCGTACCGGATAAGTAAAAACCATTGAAAACCATGCCTTAAAGCACATTTTTTAATGTGAATTTTTTACCCTTGGTTTAAAATAGTCTTATGAAGAACCTTTCAAGGACACGTCCGTGCCCCGCATCTACCTGAAGCCCAATTCAGCCGAATTCGACGATTCCGGCAGAAAGCCAGCGGAACGGCACTGCGAGATGCCCGGCTGCCGGGAACAGGGTGCCCACAAGGCCCCCAAAAGCCGGGATCTCAAGGAGTATTACTGGTTCTGCCTCGATCACGTGAAGGAATATAACAAGGCCTGGAATTACTTCGAGGGCATGACCGGCGAGCAGGTCGAGGACCAAATTATCAACAGCTTCTATGGCGACCGCCCTACCCGCCGCTACGATCAGCATCTTTTCAGCTTCGAAAGCCTCTACCGCAAGAGCTGGCAGACTTACCAGTTCGACGAGGAGCCGCCCCAGGACCGTAAATCCAGCCCTTTCGGCGGGGACAGGAACAGCGCCGAGTACGAGGCCCTGATGATCATGGGGCTCGAAGCCCCCGTGACGCTGGACGTCATCAAGACCCGCTACAAGAAACTGGCCAAGAAATACCATCCCGACCTGAACCGGGGCGATAAGGAATGCGAAGAGCTTCTCAAGGGCGTCAATATGGCTTATACAATTCTCAAGCTGGCCTATCAGAAATTCGAGGACTTACCCTCAGAGGCTTAATAAATAATTTTCGCATCCTGACGAAAGTCAGTATCCATGGATCCCAAATCAAGTTTGGGATGCGAGTAAAAGGTAATAAGAAGCTACAATGTCCGAAGCCAGAAATTCCAGAAACCCCAAGGAAACATGCCCACCTCTTTTGATCTGACACAAGTCGGCGGCGCCAAGGGCACATACACGACGCTGCCCGACACCAAGATCAGCGTGCGCGATATCTTCGGCCTCGATGTCGACTGGAAAGTTCCCGCCTTCAGCCATGAAAACCCGAACGTGCCGGACATCGATCAAACCTACCAGTTCGATCACGACACAACGCTGGCCATCCTCGCTGGTTTCGCCCATAACCGCCGCGTCATGATCCAAGGTTATCACGGCACCGGCAAATCAACCCACATTGAACAGGTGGCTGCGCGCCTCAACTGGCCGTGCGTGCGGATCAATCTTGACTCCCATGTTTCCCGCGTCGATCTGATCGGCAAGGACACAATCGTCATCCGGGAAGGCAAGCAGATCACCGAATGGAAAGAGGGTTTATTGCCCTGGGCCATACAGCACCCCGTGGCGCTGGTCTTCGATGAATATGATGCCGGCAGGCCCGACGTGATGTTCGTGATCCAGCGCGTGCTGGAATCCGAAGGGCGCCTGACGCTACTGGACCAGAACATGATCATCCGTCCTCACCCGGCTTTCAGGCTGTTTTCAACAACCAATACGATCGGCCTCGGCGATACGACCGGCCTTTATCACGGCACGCAGCAGATCAATCAGGGCCAGATGGACCGCTGGAACATCATCACGACGCTGAACTATCTGCCGCATGACGATGAAATGAACATCATGCTCGCGAAATTCCCGGAACTGCAAACGCCAGAGGGGCGCGAGATGGTCGACAAGATGGTGCGCATGGCCGACCTCACGCGCGAGGGCTTTATCAACGGCGATCTTTCAACCGTTATGTCGCCGAGAACCGTAATGAGTTGGATTGAAAACACGCAGATCTTCGAAAACCGCGATCTCGCGTTCATGCTGTCATTCATGAATAAATCGGACGAAGTCGAACGCCCGATTATCGCGGAATATTATCAGCGCTGTTTCAATGTGGAATTGACCGCGAGTTCTGTGCGATCAAGCGGTTAAAAATCAGACTTCAAGTGTTCGGGGATCTTGATCCAACCAGGGCATTGATTGTTCAGGTTCTGTTTCTTGCGGTGTTTCTGA
>JBQTJN010000012.1:0-9910 GCA_052387095.1 Alphaproteobacteria bacterium | reverse complement strand
GAGAAATATTTGGTCAATGCCGCCGTCAATGTCGTCTTCCCGTGGTCGACGTGCCCGATCGTTCCAATATTGCAGTGCGGCTTGTTACGCTCGAATTTTTCCTTGGACATTTTGTACTACCTTTCTTGGTAAATGAATCTAATGTGCCCTATAAGGACGGTAAAACCATCGCTCTTTAGCCCTTCAACCTGTGGAGACGATAGAGACAAATTAGCCGCTTCAACTTTCAGCGTGCCGCCCTGGTTGTCACCTAAAAGCGTATAATCCGTCTTTTGTATATCATTGTTAGCAAACGCAGACATAAGGTCTGTCTCCGAACGTCTTCCTAATATAATATGAAAGCTTCTTGCAATGGGTCATCTCCATCATTTATGCAGTCAGTTTTTTAGGAAAATTTCGGGCTTCTGTCAATTGTTTTCATGATTTCGCAGGCCTTGTCTTTTGCCGGAAAGCCTGTCAGATACAGGGGCATATGCACACAAAACCTGCCCAACCGAACATTGCTTTGCTGGCCAGCGCGGCGACCATCCTGACGGTCCTCGTGCTGATCGCGCTGAAGATGGTGGCTTATCTCGATAACGGTTCGGCCAGCATTCTGGCCTCCCTGATCGATTCCGTGATGGATGCCAGCGTTTCCTGCATGACGTTTTTGGCCCTGCGTCTCTCACTCAAGCCCGCCGACCGCGAACACCGGCACGGGCACGGGAAAATCGAAGGGCTGGCCGCCCTGTTCCAGGCAAGCTTTATCGCCGCGGCCGGAATTTTTCTTCTGATCGAATCCTTCAGCCGGTTTCACATGCCGCCGGTTAACGGCGATCATGCCATTGCCGTTGCCGTCATGGCCATCGCCGCCTTTTTATCCGCGATGATTATCTTCATGCAAAATTACGCGCTCAAGCGGGCGCCCAGCCTTGCCATCGAAGCTGACCGCGCGCATTACTCAATGGATGTCTTGATCAATCTCGGCGCCATGGGTGTTGTAGTGGCGCTGCGACACGGCCTGCCGGCCTGGATCGACCCGGTCTTTGCCATTATTGTTGCGCTTTACCTCGGATGGACCGCGCGCGGTATCGGCGGCAAGGCGCTCGACATGCTGCTCGACCGTGAACTGGGCACGAATGTGCGCGCCGCCATCAAAGCCAAAGTTCTGTCACATGAAAAAGTGCTCGGCATGCACGACCTGAGGACCAGCCGGTCCGGCATGCGGGTTTTTATATCCTTTGATATTGAACTGGATCCGCAAATGCTCCTTTGTGATGCGCACGAGATTGTGCGCGAGGTGGAGCATGCCCTGCTGGCCGGCTTCCCGGAGGCCGAGATCCTGATCCATGTCGATCCGTTCGGCGATACCGATGATACCCGCCACCATGTGGCCGGGGTGCATGATATAAAGTACTAAAAACTGGATTCTGCCTGTGGGTTTGGCTATGGTGGGAGATGAGCGCGGGTGTAGCTTAGTGGTAAAGCTCCAGCCTTCCAAGCTGGCTATGAGGGTTCGATTCCCTTCACCCGCTCCAATGATTTCAATTTTAAAGTGTCAGCACGGCTGCGCCCGCTGTGGTTGTCGTCTGTGTCAGCCCATATGTCGTGGCAACGCCGCTTGTCATGCCGAGCGTGCTCGCCACTGTAGCGCCAAATGCCATCCCTTCCGGCGTAAAATGCATCCAGGCAAATAGCAGAACGTCGACCCCGATCATGATCGCGTTCTGTATATTAAAAATACTGCTTAAAATCCCCGCGTCCATTAATTTGCTCTTTACGGCTGTTAATTTTGCAATTAAGAATAGTTCGCATTGACAATGTATTTGCGAATCATTATCAGTGTCAATAGAGAATGATAATTAATTTTATCTAGAGACAACAGAAGACCAAGGGGAGATTATGAATAAAAAACTGAGTAAATCTTTCAGCACATTCACACTCCTCGGCATTTTTTTTAACGCTTCCTGCAATCCCTTCAATCAAGACACTTCCGAACAACCGAACAAGGAAAAGGTAAATGCCAATGCACCAGCGGCGCAAACACCGGTTATGAATTCACAGCCATCACCGATCACTACACTAGCGCCGAAGCCTGAAACTAACAATTCGGCGTCTGCTCCGGTTGCTCTTCCGGCGAACATTATCGTTTCCAACAAAAAGGGAAAGCTCGGGCCCGGTCCCGAATTCACCGTCGAGGTTCCGACTAAAGACGGCGGCAGACGCACGATCGAGTTTGATTGCAACTGGGCTGAGATTATAGACGGAAAATTCGTTGTCACCATGGGGCTTGTTTCCCAGTTTAACCCGCGGGGCGATATGACAGGAATGGAACAAATGCCCCCGGCGATGCAGGAGGCAATCAATAAATCTTACGAAAGCCGTGATACAAACATTGCCAATATCTTAGGATTTTTAGCGCATATTGCAGGCGTTCACCATGTATCGGAGCCGGGGGCGAATGCCACCATGAAGCAATGCAAACCGTATTTCGGACTTTAGCCATAGATTTTACTGCTGAAACGGGTCACACCCTTTATTACTTATTTGACTTAATGAATACCATGATTGACGAAACTCAAAATCCTCAACACACTCTCGGTTTTCGCGCACATTACCGGCTGCCGTCCTGGCTGCAAAAGATAGCGAGCGATTCGGGGTTGGAAATTAGACATCTGGGCGGCGATCATTATAAAGTTTCTTTCAAGGATAAAAACCTCAATCTTGATCACTTGCGCCCCGATTTTGTTGAATCTGACGGTTATATTTTTGATCTTGAAAATCTGAAAAGTTTTCTTGAATTTCTCCATCAGCCTGTCCGTGCGGGGCTTGATAAAGCTCTTGTAGAACAGCAAGCGCATCGAAAATTCAAGAACAGCGAAAGGCACGAACAGCGTAAGGTGCTGCACCGGATTTTGCGTTTTGCTACAAGCGATTCCGTTATATTGCCGCACGAACGCTATGCCCATCTTGAAATTGATATCGAAGACGAGCATTTCGCAATAGAAGCTAGCCTGCGTACGAGCGAGAAGTGGCATATCGAGCCTGAGATCGGAAATCCGCGCAGCGTACAAAGCGCCATTCCAAATACCGTGTTTGATCCGGAAAAAGGATTTTGCTTTACATTTTCTGAAGCTATGCTGCAGCCGGAACAGCTTGGAGGCATCGCACAACAACAGCTTTCAAACCATATCTGGGCTTTCCTTAAAAATGCCACGCATGGGCGGATTGCGGAGCCGCGGCGTGATATTCAGCTGTCCGGCACTGAAATGGTGGACTTTTGCCGGCTGGCAGCGCGGGACCACGAAATACTCGCGAAACTGGCGCATTCAGTCGAACAGGAAGGAACGCTTCATGCACACGAACGCTCTATTCAGAGGCGCGTCGATTGTTTTTCAGGGGATTTGCCTGTTTCTTTTTTCAAAGAACAGGCGCCATCCAAACAAACACTCCATAATCTTCTAAGAGCAACAACAGCATTGACGCCGCCGATGATGGCGTTGCGTGATGTCTGGAAGACATATCATTACACCGAACGTTATTCGCCGGTTGACGATGTTCTGCGGCAAATCGAAATGTTGGAAAAAACGATTCAGGCCTATGAAAAGCAGGATTCTGTTTCGCACACACAAGCCGAAGCGCTAATCCAGGAATTTTTTCCACTCTTGGCTTTTGCCGTGGCGGCGGCACGGACCATGGGTAATGGTTTTCAACATAAAAAAGTTGTAAAAATGCCGCCCGGATTTGCATCTTCTCTCAGCGCACATTTCCTGCAGGTCGCCGATACAATCGAAAACAGCAGCGCAGCCGGCGTTTCACTCAATCCGATGCTGATGGACAAGCATTACCGGGAAATCCTGTCTGTTCTGGCCCTGCATACCGGTCAAAAAAAATTCGACAGAAAAGAACTACTCAAAATAATCGGCGCGTCCCTGCTGCGCTTCGGCAAGGACATTACGATTTTTGTCAGGGAGCATCCCAAAACATCGATTGCCCTGATGGTCGGTTTGTTTACGATTTCCTATCTCATGAATGGCGGCAACGGCCAGACGAGCCAGTCGGCCGCCAATCTTGTCTTGACCCTTGGCGATGATGGCCTTGAGAAAACAACCGTTGCGCTTTCATCGCTGTCACAGGAAAATCTGACATCGCTGAACTATCATTGGCATTTCAGCGCTACTCTTGGAACGTATTACAAAAGCTTCAAGTCGCTTTACAACGCGGCCGTGACAGAAACTTCGCAGATGATTTTTGAAGCAGCCCGCGCCACTATCCAGACGGCTTATATGAAAGCCGGGATTTCCATCAATCCCGACTGTGCATTCTCAAAAGCTGCTAACGGCACAATTACTTACCTGGCGGAGAAAATGACGGGCATCATGGTCTTCCAGGATCTGACTCACGCGGGATTTTGGGGTCTTCTCGCGACCAATGGCTATAAATACGGCCTGAAAAGCAAAGATAAGATTTCTGAATTGCTTGCGCCGGTGATTGATCTGGCTTACATGGTCGGGTCAAAGACGGCTGGTAGGCTAGGTCTTGGCACATACAGAACGCTGTCCGACAGAATTATGAGCCTAGCTGGTGGTATCAAAGACGCCATACCAGCTTCCGTGCATGGGTTTGATGTACTGAATGCAGTTGAAGGCCGCAGGGCCCTGGCAGAGAGCCAGCCCGATTCTATTGGCGCGGTCAATTTTACGCTTAAGGCCGGATACTTAAAACAGAGTTTCCGGATCGGCGCTGAAAACTGGGTATCAGCGCTGGAATCCCTGGGCCGCTTCGATTTCATGATGGAATATATGACAGAGCGCACCGATGTTCCGTTTGCCTGGCGTGAAAAACTGCGCACGAATATGCTTAATGTCCGCCGCGCGCTTGATGATTATAAGCTAGATGGTAATTGTGAAAACCTGCAAAATGCATTTTGTCTCAACCTTGGAAACCTGATGCAGGCGGAAATGCATGTGCGCGGGTCCTCACCGCTTTATTCAGTTTTTTCACAGGAACCGGATGCTGTCTTCAGCAAAAAATTGATAAAAATCGCCAACCGGCAATTTAAAGCCACGAAGCGGGATGCGCTCCTACAAGAGCAATTTGAAAAGCTCAGGCCGTTCAATTCTCCTTCTTTGAGCGCGCATTTCAAGGCGCGCGCCACCATAGCCGGCGCTACAGCCGTACAGCATATTGCCAAAGTCATGCAGATTCTGCGCGATGCGACTGAAATTCTTCCTTCCGGCATAAGAAAAAATTTCATCCGAGCAGCGGCGGCTGTCTCTGTTACCACCGTCGCTTTTGATATGGCGGGACAAGGGAATGAAATTTCAGATGCGATATCTTCGCTGACCGCGACCGGCCTTGCGACAACCACCTTCGTCTCCTTGTATGCATTCTGGAACTGGGGTCAGGATATTGTGCAGAATCATATTGGCATCGGCGCTATCGTGCTGACCGCAAGCGCCGCTGTCGGCGCAGCCGATCAAAAGCTGCTGCGCCCGTTGACAAAAGGCGCGCGCGAAGCAATGAGTTCCAAGCAATCTGAATTTCCCGGTTTTCTGGTATAGGTCGGGATTTTTGAAAAATGGTGGAGGGGGAGAGATTCGAACTCCCGTACGTCAAAGACGGGCAGATTTACAGTCTGCTGCCATTAACCACTCGGCCACCCCTCCACTGGTTTTAAGGATATAAGGCCTTGGAAGGGCCTAAGAAAAAGCCTTTCCCCCCTGATGTCAAGTGTGCCAGTCTCTGATCCATGAAAAACAAGCGCCCTTACAAGCAAAGCCGTCATAAAAAGGACCGTCCGCGCCCGGCGCAGGCGCATACTACAGAACACCGCCCGGAGCGCCCGAAGCATGAATCTTTTGCGAGCCTCAAACCGACTCTGTTCGGGTTCCACGCCGTTTCCGAGGCCTGGCTGAACCCGGCGCGCCGGATCGAGGCGCTTTATATCACGGAAAACGCAGCGACGGGTTTCGAGGAAATTTTCAAAAAGGCGAAGAGCAAAAATATAAGGCGGCCGGAAGCGCTGCTACTTGACAAAGCTTTACTCGACAAGATGCTGCCGCGCGATGCCGTGCATCAGGGGCTGGGGCTTGCCGCTTCGCCGCTGCCGGAAGTCGGCGTTGATGATCTTATTATCCGCGCGAACGAAGCTGATCATTTCACGTTGCTGATGCTGGACCAGGTGACGGATCCGCATAATGTCGGCGCCATCCTGCGCAGCGCCAGCGCGTTTGGTTGCGGCGGCGTCATCATGCAGCGCAGACATGCGCCGGATCTCGAAGGCGTGTTGGCGAAAACAGCGTGCGGCGCGGTCGAGCATCTGGCGATTGCCTATGAAACCAATCTGTCACGCGCGCTGGAAGCGCTGAAGGAAGCCGGGTTTTTTGTTTACGGGCTCGATGAGCGCGGCGACAAGAATGTCGGCGATATCAAACCGGGCGGAAAATCCGTGCTGGTGCTCGGGGCGGAAGGAGACGGCATGCGCCGGCTTGTGCGCGAACATTGCGATGCGCTGCTGCGCCTGCCGACGCAAGGGGCGATCCAGAGTCTCAATGTTTCGAATGCCGCGGCAGTGGCACTCTACGCGTTTTCCAGACGGCAATCATCTCATTAATTGATTATGTTAAATCTACTTTGACAGGGGTTTTCCGCTTCCGGTACAATAGAAGGATAAGAAGACACCATAAGGTGCGCTCGAATAAGCAGAGGGATCCACCATGCCGTTGCAGGCTTTTTTTCAATACTCCTTCCGGATTTCAGGTGCCCGCGCATTACCGGCACATTTTCTCCTTTCCCCTTGAAGCCTTACACCCGGTGCCCCTCGCGGGACGCCCCGACATGGCTTCAACCCTATCGCCCCGCCCTAAAAAAGCGGGGTTTTTTTATTTAAACGGGAAGGCTGGACAGCGCGCGGCGCATACGCCACTTTAGCCCATGCCGAAAAACGCCGCAAAATCCGATCCGGAAAATTCAAACGACACGCTGTACCTGGTTGACGGCTCCGGGTTTATTTTCCGCGCCTATTTTGCGCTGCCGCAGACCCTGACCAACCCTGCCGGGTTGCCGGTCGGGGCGGTGCTGGGTTTTTGCAACATGATGTACAAACTGCTGAATGATTTTCATGCACCGAACATCGCCGTGATTTTCGATGCCGCGCGCAAGAATTACCGCAACGATATATACGCCGATTACAAGGCCAACCGCGATGACCCGCCGGATGATCTGCTCCCGCAATTTCCGTTGTTCCGCCGCGCGGCGGAGGCGTTTGGCGTGCCGGCGATCGAACTGGAAGGGTTCGAGGCCGATGATGTGATCGCAACATATGCACGGCTGGCGAAGGCGCGGGGACAAAAGGTTGTTATTGTCGGTTCCGACAAGGATATGTACCAGCTGGTCAATGACCATGTGCAGATGTTCGACCCGATCAAGCAGAAATATATCGGCTACGCGGAAGTGATCGAGAAATTCGGCGTGCCGCCGGAAAAAGTCGTCGAGGTGCAGGCGCTGATGGGCGATAGCATTGACAATATCCCGGGCGTGCCCGGCATCGGCCCGAAGACGGCGATGGAGCTGATCAAGGAATTCGGTGATCTTGAAACACTGCTGTCGCGCGCCGGTGAGATCAAGCAGAACAAGCGCCGCGAGACATTAATCGAACACGCCGAGAATGCGCGCATGTCCAAAAGGCTGGCGGCGCTGGATGATCATGTCGATGTCCCGATTGCTCTGGAGGATCTCAAGCCACGCGACATGAACAGCCCGGATCTTGCCGCCTTCCTGCGCGAGCAGGGATTTAATTCGCTGCTGAACCGCATCGGCGTGCCGCCGGCGGAGACGCCTCTCCAGCCCGCCGAAATCGCCGCGGAGAAAAAGCAGACGGAATTCCCGCTGGTGGAAAAAAACGAATATGTGCTGATCAATGATTTTGAAGAGTTGCAACGCTGGATCAATGAGGCCTATGAAGAAGGCGCCGTCTGCATTGATACCGAGACCACCGGCATTACGCCGGCGAAAGCGACCCTCGTCGGCATTTCGCTGGCCGTGAAGGTCGGGCGCGCCGCCTATATTCCCCTGGGCCATACGCAGGAAACGGATTTGCTCGGCCATGGCAGCGATGTGATCAAACAATTGCCGATGCGCGAGACGCTGGAGAAGTTAAAGCCTCTGCTCGAGGATGATGCCGTTCTCAAGATCGCGCATAACATGAAATATGACTGGCAGATGTTCGCGAAGGCAGAAATTCGCGTGCATCCGTTTGACGACACGATGCTGCTGTCCTACGTGCTGGACGGCGCTGCGCATAGTCATTCGATGGATAATCTTTCCAGCCTGCATATCGGCTGGCAGCCGGTTTCCTACGAGGATGTCGCGGGTAAAGGTAAAAACAAGGTCAGCTTTGACCGCGTCGATATCATGAAGGCGTTGCCCTACGCTGCCGAAGATGCCGATATCACGCTGCGCCTGCATAAAATTTTAAAACCGCGTCTTGCGCTCGAGAAAATGGCGAGCGTGTATGAAAATATTGAGCGCCCGCTCGTGCCCGTGATTGCGCAGATGGAGCTGAACGGCATTCGTATCGATCCCGCCGTGCTGAAAGAGATGAGCCGGGATTTCGGCAAGCGGCTGCTCGTGCTGGAACAGGAAATTTACAAACTGGCGGGCACGGAATTCAACATCGCCTCGCCCAAGCAGGTCAGCCAGATCCTGTTCGAGCAGATGGGCCTGCAGGGCGGCAAAAAAACCGCGGGCGGAGACTGGAGCACGACGGCGGATATCCTGGAAAAGCTCGCAGCGGAAAATGAGATCGCCCGGAAAATTCTCGATACGCGCCAGCTGGCGAAACTGAAATCCACCTATACGGATTCGCTGCAGGAAGAAATCAACCCGGCCACGGGCCGCGTACATACGTCCTTTGGCATGGCGCATACAACGACCGGACGCCTCGCCAGTTCCGATCCGAACCTGCAGAATATCCCGATCCGAACGGAGGAAGGGCGAAAAATCCGCACCGCCTTTGTTCCGGCCGATGGTTGCGTTCTGCTCTCGGTCGATTATAGCCAGGTCGAGCTTCGCCTCGCCGCGGCGATGGCGAATGTGAAGGCGCTGAAACAGGCTTTCACCGACAAGGAAGATATTCACACGCTGACGGCCTCGCAGGTGTTCGACACGCCGCTGGATAAAGTCACGGGTGAGCTGCGCCGCGCCGCCAAGGCCGTCAATTTCGGTATTATTTACGGCATCAGCGGCTTCGGCCTCGCCAAGCAGCTCGGCACATCCAATTCGGAAGCCGCGGATTATATCCGCAAATACCTGGCGCGTTTTCCCGAGATCCAGGATTTCATGGAGGCCGCGAAGCAAGAAGCGCGCACGCATGGTTTCGTGCGCACGCATCACGGGCGGAAAGTCATCATCCGCGGCATCAACGACAAGATGCTGAAACAGGGTGCGGAGCGGCAGGCGATCAACGCGCCGCTGCAGGGCACGGCGGCGGACATCATGAAGATCGCGATGACGCGCATGCCGGCAGCGCTCGCCGGGGCGAAGCTGTCCGTGAAGATGCTGCTGCAGGTTCACGACGAGCTTGTGTTCGAAGTACCTCTTGCGGAAGCCGAAAAAACCGCCGATGTGGTCAGACGCGTGATGGAGCGTGTCGTCGATCTTGGCGTGCCGCTCGAGGTCGAGTCCGGTAGCGGCGCGTCCTGGGGCGCGGCGCATTAAACCTTTACCTGCCTCATTATGTCTCTTTAACAGTTTGTTCGACGGTTTTTTTCTAGGCCGGGTGAGGATGCCTTGTTTTTCAAACTTGGATTCAAGTCTGAAGTGCAACATTTGGGTTATTTTTAATTTTTTCAATGGCTTGGGCAAAGACTTCTTCGGGTGTTTGGTAATCGAGGCATTTTCTGGGCCTTTCGTTAAGTTCTTTGGCGAT